>NZ_DASZGI010000281.1:0-79559 GCF_035938995.1 Actinocrinis sp. | reverse complement strand
CCCTCCTCGACTTCGGCGCGACCGCCAAGGCCCTGGCCGCCGACCTCGCCGCGCGCGAGGCACACGACCGGACGGGCGGCGGCGTGCTGGTCAGTTTCAGCGGCGACATATCAGCGTTCGGCGTCCCTCCGGAAGGCGGCTGGCGGGTGCGCGTCACCGACGACCACCGCGCCGGCGACGACAGCCCCGGCCAGACGGTGACGCTGGCCGACGGCGGCTTGGCGACCTCGAGCACGGTCGTGCGCCGGTGGAGCGCGGGGTCCGCCCAGTTCCACCACATCATCGATCCGCGCGGCGGCCGCCCCGCGTCCTCGTTCTGGCGCACCGTCAGCGTCGCCGCCGCCGACTGCGTGGCCGCGAACACGGCGGCCACCGCGGCGATCGTGCGCGGCGAGGCCGCCCCCGGCTGGCTGGCCGCGCTGAACATGCCCGCCAGGTTTGTGCGCCCCGACGGATCGGTCGTCACGGTGGCCGCCTGGCCGGCCGACCACGAATCGGGCGGCGCCTCATGACCGCCGCGTCGACCGTCATCACCTCCACCACTCCCCTGTGGTACGCGACGCGGGCGACCGGCGTCGTCACGCTGGTGCTGCTGACCATGAGCGTGGTCCTCGGCATCATGATCAACGTCCGGTTCGCCACCGAGCGCTGGCCGCGGTTCGTGACCATCGGCATCCACCGCAACCTCTCCCTGCTCGTCGTCACCTTCCTGGGCCTGCACATCGTGACCGCGCTCCTCGACTCCTACGCCCCGGTCGGCTGGCTCTCCGTGGCCATTCCATTCGCCTCGTCCTACCGGCCGCTCTGGCTCGGCCTCGGCACGGTCGCCTCCGACATCCTGGTCGCGCTGGTCATCACCAGCCTTCTGCGCACCCGCGTCGGCCAGCGCACCTGGCGCGCCGTGCACTGGACCGCTTACGCCTGCTGGCCGTTGTCCGTCGTGCACGGGCTCGGCACCGGGACCGACCCGAAGGCCCCGGCGATCCTGGGCACGACGGTCGTGTGCGTGGCGGCCGTCGTCGTCGCGGCGGCCTGGCGGCTGGCCTCGGGCTGGCCCGAGCACCGCGCGCTGCGGCTGACCGCGGGCGCCACGAGCGCCGCCGCGCTCGTAGCGGCCACCGCGTGGACGACTTCCGGGCCGTTGAAAGCCGACTGGGCGGCGCGCTCGGGCACCCCGTCCGCCCTGCTCGCCCGTGCCCACGGCACCGCGTCAACGGGAACTGGCGCGACCGCGGCCGCGCTGCCCGCGTTGCCCCTGACCACCGACGTGACCGGTTCGCTCAGCTCCTCCACGGCGAACTCGGGGCAGAGCTCCGTCACGATCAACGGGACCGGAAGCAGTCCCGTCGCCTTCCATGTCGTGATCACCGGACCCGCGCTGCAAGGCGGCGGCGTGCAGATGACCAGTAGTCAGGTCACCTTCGGCCCGACCAGCCAACCGACTCTCTACAGCGGCGACGTCACGAGCCTGCAGGGTACGGACATCCGCGCGGCGGTCACCGACTCGGGCGGCGGCGCGGTGAGCCTCGACCTCAACCTCACGATCAACGGCCAGTCGGTGTCGGGCACACTCACCGCGTCATCCGGGAGCGGCCAGTGAACCAGCCGGAAGCCGCAGGGCGTGAAGGGGACACCGCGCGCCTGTACGCCGCACAGTCCGCCGGTTCTGGGCAGACTGCCGAGTCCGGTCGGCTGTTCAGCGGTCCGGCCGATCTCGCCGGACACGTCGGCGCCCACGGACCGCTGCCCGGCCACGACGGCCCGGCGATCCTCGACGCGGTCGACCGGTCGGGGCTGACCGGGCGCGGCGGTGCGGCGTTCCCGACCGGCCGCAAGATGCGCGCCGTCGTCGATGCCACGGCCCGGGTGCGCCGATCCGCCCGCCAGCAGGGCGCGGTCGTGGTGGCCAACGGGTGCGAGGGCGAGCCGGCCAGCGCCAAGGATCGGACACTGCTCACCCGCGCGCCGCACCTCGTCCTCGACGGCATCGCCGCAGCGGCGCGCGCGATCGGTGCCAACCGCGCGCATCTCTGCTTGCACGAGGACGAACACGCGCTGATCCAAGTGGTGCAACTGGCGCTGAAAGAGCGCCGGTCGGCCGGGATCGACGCGGTAGACGTGCAGATCGCGGCGCTCCCCCACCGGTACGTCGCCAGCGAGGAGACCTCCCTCATCCAGTTCCTCGACGGCGGACCCGCGATGCCCCGCTTCACCCCGCCGCGGCCGTTCGAGCGCGGCGTCGCGGGCCGCCCGACGCTCGTCGACAACGTCGAGACTCTCGCGCACGTCGGCCTGATCGCCCGGCACGGCCCCGCCTGGTTCCGCGCGTCGGGAATGGCGAACGCCCCCGGCACCGCGCTGGTCACCGTCGGCGGCGCGGTGACTCACCCTGGGGTCTACGAGATTTCGCTGGGGATCACCGGCGCCGAACTGCTGGAACTCGCCGGCGGAGCAGCCGAGCCGCTGCAGGCTGTGCTCACGGGCGGCTACTTCGGAGCCTGGCTGCCCGAGTCACGGTTCCTCGCCACCCGGATCGCACCCAAAGACCTGGCCGCGGCGGGCGCGGCGATGGGCGCGGGCATCTTCGTCGCCCTGCCCCGCACCTCGTGCGCGCTGGCCGAGACCGCCCGCGTCGCGCGCTACATGGCCGAGCAGAGCGCCGGGCAGTGCGGGCCCTGTATCAACGGCCTGCCGGCACTCGCGGGCGCTCTCGAAGCGCTGGCCAGGAGGGGCGACACCCGCGCGCCGGATTACATCAACAGCCTGGCTCCCTACGTGGCCGGGCGGGGCGCCTGCCACCATCCGGACGGCACCACGAGGTTGATCGCCAGCGCATTGTCGGTCTTCGCGGCCGACGTGCGCACGCACCTGGGCCGGGGACCGTGCGCGGGAACGCGACGGCCCAGCATCCTGCCCCTGCCCGCCCTCGCTGCGGAGGCACACCGATGACCGCCGGATCGAGCAACTCGCGGCTGCGCGTCAACCCCATCGCCTGCAAGGCCCACGGGGTCTGCATCGAACTGCTGCCCGAACTGATCGGCAGCGATCCCTGGGGCTATCCCGTGGTCTCCGGACATCTGGTACCGAACCGGCTGATGGACCACGCCAAGCGCGCCGTCGAAGCCTGCCCCACCATCGCCCTGCTCCTCGAGGAGGTTCCCCAGACTCCGACTTCCGGAAGGTCGTGAGCTTGCCGCCGCGTCGCGCAGCGCGGCGTTCGAGCCGGAGCCGCGCGCGATGCCCTCTACCAGCTGCCGCTGCAGGATCGCGAAGACCACCACGATCGGGGCCGCGACGATCACAGTGGCCGCCGCGACCATCGGCCACTGTGACGAGTACTGGCCGAAGAAGGAGAACAGACCCCGGGTGACCGGCCACAAACCCGGGTCGCTGAGCATGACCACGGGCAGGATGAGATTGTTCCAACTGGCCACGAAGCCGTATACGTAGGACGGCGGAACGCTGCTCACCAGCGCCTCGCAGCTCAGCCAGTACGCCCGGCCTACGCGCAACTGTCCAGCGCGCACGCGCTGCAGGCCGTCCCGGCGACCGCCGCCGACCACTCACAGCGCGTTGGTCACGCTGGCCGAGGTCAACCCGTTCTTCGGCGACACCAGCTCGGTCGTGCTGAACTCGGCCGGACTCAATCTCCGTCAGGGCACGTATCACGTGGTCGACCAGGCCACCGGCGCGGGCGCGGACGGCAACCTCACCGCCGTTCCCCAGGGCGGCCAGGCCGCATACGAGACCTGGACCACCGCGCAGACCGGCGTCGGCAGCGCTAACGTCTACCTGCAGATAGACCCCTCCAGCCAGGTGGACACCGCCTCGGCCGGACCGCGGACGTCCCCACGCCGGTGACGGTCGAGGTGACCGGCGACCGGCTCACCGCCACCTGGACCGACGGTCGCCACGACGAGTTCGTCCTCGGGGAACTGTTCGACACCTGAGCGGATCTGGCCGCCACGATCTTGGCGGAGGAACTCGAGAGCTTCCACCAAGCCTGAGTCAGGCGGTGACCGGAAGTTCTGTATACAGGGTTGAGGCCTCGGACACGCGTCTGCGGGCGCGTGCCCGAGGCTGGTTGGTCAGCCGAAGTAGCCGGTGAAGGTGTTCGCGAACTGGTTGCCGCCGAACACGTCCCAGTTGATCGACCAGGCCATCAGTCCGCCGAGGCCCGGGTACGTGCCGAGTGGCTTGTACGCGCCGCAGTTCGTGCCCTTAGTCAGGCAGTCGAGCGCCGCGTCGAGGGCAGCGGGCGTGACCGCGCCGTTGCCCGCGTTCTGGTTGGCGGGCAGGCCGATGGTGACCTGGCTGGGGCTGAGGGCGGGGAAGGTCTCGCCCGTCCCGGCCACCGGGAAGCCGTGCAGCAGCATGTCCGTCATCGCGGTGAGGAAGTCCTCGCCGCCGGTGAAGTAGTACTGGTTGTCCAGCGCCATGACCGGCCCGGAGTTGTAGTCCTGCACGTCCAGCAGGTTCAGCTGGCTGCGCAGGCCGTAGATGACCGGCAGCCAGGAGCCGGTGCGCCGGTCGGAGGAACCTGAGTTGTTGCCGCCGTAGTACTGATACCCGGTCTGCACGAAGAAGGTCTGCGGGGCCATCGCGACGATGAATCCGGACCCGTACTTGGCCTTCAGCTGTTTCACGGCCGAGATCAGGTTCACCACGGCGGGCGTGGTCGGGTGGGTGAAGTCGTTGTCACCGGCGTTGAGCACCAGCGACTGGTTCTCGAAGTCCAGGTCGATGCCGTTGAGGCCGTAGGTGTTCACGATCGAGCTGACCGTGTTCACGAACTCGGTGGCGTCGGACGCGCTGTTCAGGGTGACCTGGCCGTCGGCCCCGCCGATCGAGATCAGCACCTTGCGCCCCTGGGCCTGGACCGACTTTATCCCCGCGATCAGCTGCGCCTGGGTCTCGGCCCCGGCGCACTGGCTCGGCGGGCACGGGGTGAAGGTGATGTCGCCGGCGCCGTTGGAGTCGGCGAAGGCGAGCGCGATCACGTTCCACGCCGCCGGGGCGTTCTCGACGGCGACGTAGCCGGAGCCGTTGGAGAAGCTGGTGTGCAGGTATCCGACCAGCGAGTGCGCGGGCAGGCCGCCGCCTCCTCCCCCACCCCCGCCGCCTGAACTCGAGCTGGGGCTGGGGCTGGGGCTGGGACTCGCGCTCGGCGAACTGCTGGGACTCGAGCTGGGCGTGGAACTCGCGCTCGGCGTACCGCCGCCGGAGCCGGCCGGTCCGGTGAGCGAGAAGTCGTCGGCGTAGAAGGTCGGCTGGCCGTACCAGCCGTGGATGTAGACGGTCACGCTCGTCGTGGCCGCGCCGGTGGTGAACGAGGTACTCAGTTGGCTCCACGACGTGGCCGACGGTGTCCAGGTGTTGGTGTCGGTGGTCCCGGTGCCGCTGTCGCCGAGGTACACGTACGAACCCTCGACCCACGCGGACAGCGCGTAGGAGGAGTTCGGCTGCACGCTCACCGTCTGCGAACACTGCGCATAGTCGGAGCCCGCCGGAGTGCCGGCGAGCGCCGCGGCGCCGCTGTGTACGGGGCTGGACACGGTCGTGTCAGTGGACGAACACGTCCATCCGGAGAGGCCGGACTCGAAGCCGGGGTTGGTGAGCAGGTTCGGGGAGGCGGCCGCTGCCGGATACGTGGCGAACACGACGCCGGTCCCGGCGACCAGCATCGCGGCGGCCGCGCCGAGATGGCGGCGGGTCAGTGAAGGCATCTTCAGTCTCCGGCTCTCAGCAAGCACCGTTGCTCGACCAGACCGCCCACGACGTGGCGGCTCCCGGCACGGCGCCGGTGGAGTAGTACGTCGCCGTGTAATTCATGCCCTGATACGAGACCTTGTCGCCCGGCACGTAGGACGTGTTGGGGTTCCAGGCCGGCGAGCAGGTCCCGCCGGAGGACGGCGTCGGGGACGCCGAGGGCGAGGCGGAGGCCGAAGCGCTGGGCGAAGTGCTCGGCGAGGCCGACGGCGAAGCGCTCGCGGACGCCGACGCCGACGCCGAGGGTACCGTGCTCGGGCCCGGGCCGCCGAACGGGTTGGCGATGACGGTGATCGTCCTGTCCTGCACGCCCCAGCCGTTTGCCTGGCTGCCGGGCAGCCACACGTCGACCGTGTCGTTCTGGATCCAGGTGCCGATGTCGATGGCGAGGCAGGTTCCGTATCCGGGAACGGTGAAGTACGTGCCCCACGGGATCACCCGCGGATCCGTGGCGCAGCCGCCAAGCCGGGAGTTGTAGCCGGACGCGGTCTGGCCGACGTCGTTGTACGAGGTCACCATCATCGAGATGGTGGTGCCGACAGGCACGTCGCCGGGGCCGGGGGCCAGCGTTCCGCCCGCGCCGAGCCAGTACGGCTGCGACAGCTGGCCCATCGAGGCGTCGCTGCCGCTGGTGTCGTACATGGCGACCACGTCGTAATAAGCGTTCTGGCACGGCGCGGTGTCGGTCACGGTCAGCGGGGTGGTCTGGCCCCAGAAGCTGACGTAGCCGATGTCCACACCGTCGCGCCACACCTTGTAGGCCACCGCGTTCGGCACCTGCGAGATGGTGACGGTGACCTGCCCGCCCGACAGCGCGCCGGTCAGGGTCGGAGCGGCCTGGCGGCCGGAGAAGTTCACCGGCGGGGCCGTCTGCAGCGGCGGTGTCCACGGGGTGACGGAGCGGGGCGGCGGGGTGATCCCGGCGGCCCAGAAGGGGCAGGAGGGCAGGGCCGCGGCGGCGGATGCGGCGGACGGTCCGGCCGCGCTCGCCACGCCGAGAGGGCCGAGGGCGACGGCGGCGACGCCCGCGGCGGCTGCCGCGGTGGCGGCAGACCAGTACCGCGCGCGCTGGGTCAGGAAGCTCACGTTGTTCGCGCCTTCTTCGGTCCGGGGCCGGTCGGAGCCGCCGCTGGGGCGGTCCGATCCGGCGGATCGGATGGTCAAGAAAGGCGCCGGCGCCGCGACGTCTGCGTTGCGAGGCTGATGCGTATACGTGCTCTGCGTCTACGTGGCCTGTGTCCCGCGTCGGACGGTTCACGGTGAGCCGCATTGCTGCGCACCGCACCTGATCCGCACGACGGGGTCGGGCTCAGTGAAGCGCGCCGACCGGCGGACCGTCAAGGGTCTAGACCAATTTCCGAGGTCGGCGGGGGGAAACAAGGCGGGACGCACCCCTGAGCGGTGCGCCCCGCGGGAAACGGCGGGAAATCAGCGGGAGCCCGGCTCAGGCCACGGCTGAACCGGGCTCCCGCTCCCCATCCTGGTCGTCGGCCGTCAGTCGCCGTCACCGTCGCCGTGAACGGCGGTGAAGCCGACGACCATGCCCATCGCGGCGTGCGGCAGGCCCGTCGTATCGTCGGGAACCAAGCAGAACGCCACGTAGTTGCCGGGCTTGAGGTCTGCGCGCACCCATCCGCCGCCGCCGGGCACTTCGCCGCCGAAACCGCCGGCGTAGACGAACGGCTGCGGCCCCACCGGGCCGCCCGGAGCCGCGAAGGACGCGAACCACGCCTTGGCGTCGGCGGCGGTCTTGCCGGGCAGCAGGCGGCCGAAGGTGAGCTCATGGACGTCCATCGCGTCCGTGTCCTGATAGCGGTAGAGCCCGTTGTCGCGGATCACCGAGGGCATCGTGTAGGTCATGTCGTGGGCGGTGATCACGCCGTCGACATGGCCCTCGGGGTGCACCGCCGCCAACTGCTGGGGCGTCTCGCTTCCGGCGACCGCCAGCTCGGCGATCATGCCCAGGTCGAAGTGCGGCACACCGTTGTCACTGACCAGGCAGATCACCGCGTAGGTACCGCCCTGCACCGCCTCGTAGACTGTCTGGTCGCCGCCGGCGTGGATGACGGCCGCGCCGCCGGCCGCCGCCGAGTCGCCGAAGAGCGCGACGAAGGGGTTGGGGCCGTGCAGGTCGGTGAGGAACTTCGTCCAGCTGACGCCGTCGTTGAGGCGGAACAGCTGCGCCTGGTGGTCCATCGTGCCGAGGTTTCTGAACCGGATCTTGACCAGTCCGGCGGGAACGGTTCCATGGGTGTCGATTCGGTAGCTGTCTGTGGTCATCGTGTTCGTGCCGACGATGTCCACGGTGTGGGCATGAGTAAGGGAACTGGCATCTGCCGGAGCGGCTCCCGCGAGCGACGCGGCGGCGAGCAGGGCGGCCAGACCGACAGCCGTCCCGGTCCTTCTCGCGTGGGTCGTCCGCTTGCCGGCAGTGGTCGATGATGCGTGCTTCACTGGGTCTTTCTCCCTCGAAAGTGCTCAGCAGTAAGGGACTGCTTGGCCTGACTGGGCTGGGTGTCTCCTCATGGGTGGGCTCCTTACGTTGAATGTGCGGGTGGGTGGGCGGCGGTGTCCGCCGAGGCGGTCAGCGAAGGCAGTTCGCTGACTTGCTGCGCGGGCGCTTCCCGCCGAATCGTGATGAGCGCGATGACGGCGCATGCGCCCGCGGCGATGGCTCCGATGCGCAGGATGTCGTCGAGGCCGGCGGAGGTGGCCGCTCGCGCCGCTTCGGCGACACGCTGTCGCGCTACGCCGGGGAGGGCGGCCGCGGGGTGGACTCCCGCGCCCGACCCGACCGCCTTCGACAGAGCGTTGATGACGTCGTGCGGCAGGACGGTCGCGGCGAGCTGGTCGTTCATCGAGTCGCCGACGCGCCGCTGGAAGACGGCGCCGAGCACGGCGACGCCGGCGGCGAGGCCGGTCTGGCGCATCGTGTTCACGGTCCCGGTCGCCATGCCCGCGCGGGAGGGCTCCACCAGCGACAGGGTCGCGTTCGACGTCGCGGCGGCGCCCGCGCCCAGGCCGATCCCGGCGACGACGAAGCCGGCGAGCAGCGCGGTCCACCGGGAGTCGCCGTCGAGGTGGGCCATCATCCACAGCCCGACCGCGGCCAGGCCGAGGCTGCCGCCGATGGTCCACCGCGGCGGAACGCGCTCGGCCAGGCCGGCGACCACCGGCGCGGTGACGAAGGCGGCGATCGTGAGCGGCAGGAAGCGCAGACCCGTGGCCGAGGGACTGAAGCCGAGCGTGTTGGCTACATAGAGGGCCAGATAGTTGGCGGCCGCGACGAGCGTCCCGAACATGGCGAACACCGCGACGGCCACGCCCAGGAAATACGGCCGGGCGAACAGCCGCAGATCGAGCATGGGCTCGGCCGCCCGCGCCTCCCAGACGAACAGCGCCGTCAAGAGGACCGCGGAACCCGCGAAGAGCGCGAGGATCGGCGCCGATCCCCAGCCCTCGTCGTTGCCCCGGATGATCGCGAGCAGCAGCGCGAACAAGCCCGCGATGAGCAGGACGGCCCCCGGTACGTCGATTCCGCGCGCGGTGGCCGCGCGGGATTCGCGAATGCGCAGCCGGCCCGCGATGAGGGTCGCCACTCCGATCGGCACGTTGACCAGGAAGATCCAGCGCCAGCCCGGGCCTTCGACGAGATAGCCGCCGACGAGCGGGCCCACCGCGGTGGCCGCGGCCATCGTGGCGCCGAACGCGCCGATCGCGGCGGCTCGCTCGCGTGGCTGCAGGAATGCCTCGCCGAGCAGCGGCAGCGCCACGCCGAACAGCAGGGCGCCGCCCACCCCCTGCACGGCCCGCGTCATGTCGAGGGCGAGGGACGACCAGGCCAGCGCGCAACCGAGCGAGCCCGCGGTGAACAGCGCCATCCCGGCCAGGAAGACGCGACGTCGGCCGATGCGGTCGCCCAGCGTGCCCGCGGTGAGCAGGAGTCCGGCGAGCGGGAGCGTGTAGGCGTCGACGACCCACTGCAGCGAACCGAGGTCGGAGTGGAAGTCCACCTGGATCCGGCTGAGCGCCACGAAGACCACGGTGAGGTCCAGCAGCAGCATGAAAGTGGCCGTACACACGATGACGAGGGTCCAGCGCCGGTCGTTCCGGGTGCTGGGGCTGTTGGGCATGGCGGTCTCGCGCTCTCTCGTTCTTTCCAGCTCGTAAGCCCGTCCGGCTGGCGGGCAGGCGGCATCACACGGACCGGTGCGGCGGGCGGATCGCCCGCCGGGCCGGTACGCGCGTTAAATCAGGGTTCTTCGGCCGGAGGTCCGGCCCGCGTCAGCGGTCCTTGTCCACCCAGCTCATCAGCTTGCGAAGCTTCTCGCCGGTGGTCTCCAGCAGCAGCTCGCGGTCAGCCTTCTGATACTCGTGGTACCGCGGCAGGCCCGCCCGGTACTCGGCCATCCAGGCGGCGGCGAAGGAGCCGTCCCGGATCTCGGCGAGCACGTCCTTCATCTCCTCCTTGACCGCGTCGTCGATGATGCGCGGCCCGGTGACGTAGTCGCCCCACTCCGCGGTCTCCGAAAGAAGAGGGCGTCGCCGGGCTTGAAGTTCGGCTCCACCGCCTCCCGGTAGACGTCGGACTGGATCGGGTCCGGTATCAGCATCATGACGACGTCAGCCTCGGCGGCCGCCTTGTCCGGGGTGAGCACGCGCAGGCCCTGCTCTTCGGCCTTGGCCCGCGACGCCGAGCCCTCCTTCAGCCCGACGCGCACGTCAACGCCGGAGTCGCGTAACGACAGCGCATGGGCGTGCCTCTGGCTGCCGTACCCGAAGATCGCGACCTTCCGGCCCTGGATCACCGACAGATCCGCGTCGTCGTCATAGAACAGCTCAGCCATTTACGGGCACGCCTTTCCTAATGAGGTACTGCTAGATCGAGGTCTGTTTTACGAGGTTGGGGCTGCGTTGCTCCGTTACTCCCCGCGGGCCGCTGTCTCCGCGTGGTCTGCGTCGGCCGCTGCTTCCGGGTTCTGCCGGAGTGCGTGCAGGGCGAAGCAGAGCTCCGCGACCCCCTGCGGCTCAGAGGTCGAACGTCCGGTGTGCTCGCTGATCCGGCGGAAGCGCAGGCGCACGGTGTTCGGGTGGCAGTACATCCGCCGGGCGGTCTCCTCGGTGGAGCCGCCGCAGGCCATCCAGGTCTCCAGGGTGTCGAGCAGGACGTCCCGCTCCGCCCGGGGCAGCGCGTCGAGCCGGCCGAAGACGTTGCGGGCCAGGCGCTGGGTGATCTCGGGGGCGGCCGCTGCGGCGACCGCCACCAGGCAGTCGTCGAACACCGTCACGGGGCAGCCGCCCGCACGCCCGCTCTGCATGGCGATCTTCGCGAACCACAGGTTCGAGCCGGTGTGGTACAGGTCGTCGTAGGCGGGGCTGACGCCGATCCGGCCGGCCGCCTCGCCCTCGAGTACCTCGACGAGCTGGCCGAACTGCTTGGACGCGGTGAGCTGGACGATGCCGACGTACGTGTCCGGGCGCAGGTGCCAGACCGAGTGGATGTTGGTCCGGCGCAGCGCCTGCTCGGTGCGGGCGAGCGGATGGCGGCCGACCGACGGCACCTCGGCCGCGACCACCACGAACTGCCCGTACCGCGGCATGCGCAGCACGTCGGCCGTCGCGAGCAGCGTTCCGGCGTCCAGGCCCCGATTGGTCAGCAGGGCTTCCACCAGCGCGGAGCGCTCCTGCTCCGTGGTCCGCAGCCGCTCGGTGGTGGCTTCGCGGTGGCCGGCGATCGTGGACTCGATCATCGCGTCCTGGATCACCCAGATCGAGGACGCGGCCGTGACCAGGCCCTCCGGGGAGACCAGGCCGGTGGCCACGGCTTCGGTGATCAGCAACTCCCATACGAACCGGATGCCGACGCGGTACCCGGCGAGCAGGGTGGCCTCCGGCACGTTCTGCCGCGCCCGCCGGCGCCCGGTGTCGATGCACATCTCAGCGTCGAGCGGAGCCTGTCCGGCGAGGGATCGAAGGATGTTGCGCAGTTCGGCGCGGCAGGATTCGCGCAGGTCGTCCAGCGGGACGCAGTCGCCCCCGTGGTCGCTGGCCGCCGCGCGGATGCGCTCGGCCATCGCGTTGGCGAGTTCGTCGGTCCGCTCGAGCAGGCCGGCGACGAGCTTCGCGAGACCGTCCATGGATTCGTCGGCCGTCACGCCGGCGTCCCGTGCGACGAATCCCGTCGCGGCGCGCCGACGGCGTCGGTACTGGTTGGCTCGTCCGCCATCTCCGCTGTCCTTCCTCACTCTGCGCCGAAGCGCTGACTACATCGTGATCGTCGGCGCACCCGGCTGTCGATGTGGCGAGCCACAGCCTTCCCCTCCGTACACGGTGGATTGTCACGAAGCCCGTGTTCAAGCGTCACACGTGCAACGTGCACTTGTAACCACGGCAGCTCACATGAACGTTCAAATCATTGGGCCGGCAAACCATCGCCGGCCCATACCGTGCTCAGTAGTCCAGCGCCTATGCGCCAGCCTAGATTCGGCGATCAGCTCGCGTAGACCTGGACCTCGGACAGTTGCCCGGCCGGCCACCCCGTGTTGCCCGTGAAGTTCAACCGCAGGTACCGCCACGAGACCGCCGCGAACGTGATCGTCACCGTGTTCCCGCTGGTCGGATCGAATGTGTGCCCGGCCGACCCGACGATCGTGGAGAATGAGGACCCGTCGTTGCTGCCGAGCACCGAGAGCGTCTGCGTCCGCGCGCCCCAGGCGCTCGACGGCGGCAGGTCCAGCACCAGCCGGGAGAAGCTCTGCGCCGAACCCAGGTCTACCTGCCACCACTGCGGGAACGCGTTGTCCGTGCTCTCCCAGTACGTGCTGGTGTTGCCGTCGACCGCGTTGCCCGGAGCGTAGTTCTGCGTGGAGCCGCTCGCGCTCGCCGGCTGGTTGAGCGCGAGGTTCGACGGCGGCGGGGGCGGCGGCGTGGACCCGGACGCTGCGTAGATCGAGAGTCCCGACAGTTGCCCTGCGGGCCAGCCGGTGTTGGCCGTGAACGTGAGCTTGATGTAACGCGTCGTCGTGCTCGGAAGCGTCACGCTGACGCTGTTGCCGGTGTTCGGGTTGAAGGTATAGCCGGCCGACCCGACGATCGTCGTGTAGTTCGATCCGTCGGCGCTGCCCTGAATGGTGATGGTCTGCGTGCGCGCGCCCCACGACGCGGGCAGCGTCATCGTGAGCGAGCCGATGGCCTTTGACGAGCCGAGGTCGACCTGGAACCACTGCGGGAACGCGTTGTTCGTACTCTCCCAGTACGTGTTCTGGTCGCCGTCCACGGCATTCGACGACGGATACCCGGACTGGGTTCCGCTGGCGGACGTCGGCTGATGCAGTGCGAGATCCGTGTTGCCGGAGGGCGCGCTCGTCGTCACGGTCACCGTGTTGGACGCCTGCGAGACGTTCCCGGCCGCATCGTAGGCGGTGACGTCGAACGTGTAGCTTGTCGAGGCCGTAAGCCCGGACACGGTGAAGCTGGTGGCGGTCGTCGAGCCGAGCACGGTGCTGGTGCTGCCGTTGACCCGCTGCACGTTGTACCCGGCGACGCCGACGTTGTCCGTGGACGCGCTCCACGACAGCGAGACGGTCGTGTCCGTGTTCCCGGTCACCTGCAGATTGCCCGGCGCGGTGGGCGGCGTCGTGTCGCCGCCGACGACCGGGGGCGTGGGGCGGGTCGAGGTCAGGGCGATCTGGCCCTTCAGCATCTTGCCGCCGTCGCCGGTCAGGCGCAGGTAGTAGTCGGCGGAGCAGGCGGTGCCGTCCTCGTCGAGCGAGAGCAGGCCGGAGTTGGACGGCACGGCGGCCTGGGTCGCCGCGGTCTTGGCAATCTGGTTGCCCTCGCCGTACTCGTCGAACATGGAGATGTAGATGCCCTGCGCCCCGGCGCGCACCATGTTGTAGAACTGGGCCCACATGAAGTCGCCGTGCACGCGCTGGCGCCCCGACAGGTCGCCCGGCAGAACACACGGTTGGTAGTCGATCCCATTGGAGTTGCAGTCCGCCACGTCTCCCACCGTGTACTGGGTGTAGACGTTGTTGACGTCCGCGATGGTGCCGATCGCGCCGACCATCCACGGGGAGATCATGTTGAACGCGTGGTACGTGCCGAGGAAGCCGGAGCGCGAACCGCCGGTGCCGGTGCGCCACTCGCGCGGGACGCCGCCCATCACGTAGCAGCCCTGGCTCTGGAACCACTGGATGACGCTGAGGCAGGTCGCAGGGTCCCAGGGGTGGTTGGCGTCGTTGAAGCCGAAGCCCCAGATCCCGACGACCGGCTTGCCGTTCTGCCTCGCGTACGCCGGCGACGCGGTGTGCGCGGACATCTTATTGGTCCAGTCCGCCGGCATCTCCGTCGACATGTTCGTCCAGCCGGTGGCGTCGTACATGATGTAGAACTTGCGGCCGTACGTCTCAGCTGCGGTGCGGACCCTCTGGGCCACCGCGTCGCGCGTCGGGCCCTCGGCGGTATTGGGGTTGAAGCGCTGCAGCGCCGCCGTGTCGAGGTTGTTCTGCTGCATCGACATGAAGTGCGCGTTGACGGTGGACTGGTCGTACGAAGAGAACAACGTCGCCGGCTGGCCGTTGTTGAGGTTCGCGTACGCGGTCTGGTACTTGTTCGGGTAATCGCCCATGTCGGGCCACGCTTTGACGTTGTTGTTGCTCGGCGACGGCGGCTGGGACCAGTTGTTGCTCCAGTGCCACCAGCCGTTGATCGGGGCGCCGTCACCGATGCAGGCGAACCAGCCCTGGTACCCGACGGTGATCTTGCCGACCACGTCGCCGGGCCCGCTGGCCGCCGAGGCCGGGGACGCCTGACGGACGGCCTGGGCGGCAAAGCCGCTAGTCGCGGCCACCGCCGCGGTGGAGCGCAGCAGAGTTCTCCTGGAGATCCCCATGTGTCAGTCCCTTCGACAGGAGCGGGCCGCTCCGGGAGGGACGGTCCGCACAGGTCGCCAGGCCATGCGAAGTATTACCGGGATGATCTCTCTTCTTTACATGGCTCTGACGGTTTTTTGCGCAATGTCATGGGGAAGTTACAGAGGTGCTTCTGGGAGGTCAAGAGCCTCGTGGTTCCAGAACAGCGCAATGGGGCGCCGCCGTCCCGGTACAGCCGACGCGACACAGCGGAGGCGGGCGGGGAAACGGCGGCACGCGAGGTGGGCCCGCCAGCGCCCTCGGGACCTTGACCGCCGCCGCGACGGCGATTGCGCGGTTTCCGCTGGCGTGGAATCGCCACCTCAGAAATATCAAGCTATGACGATTATCCCGCCACACTGTCGGCGGTGCGGGGCCGGGCCTGGCCCTAGAGCGGGGTGACGTAGGCTCCGCTGATCCCGCCGTCAACGACGAACGTCGAGGCGGTCACGAACGAGGCGTCGTCGCTGCCGAGGAAAGCGACCGCCGCCGCGATCTCCTCCGGCTGGGCGAAGCGGCCCGCCGGAATGTGCACCAGGCGCCGCGCGGCCCGCTCCGGGTCCTTCGCGAACAGTTCGCGGAGCAGCGGGGTGTCCACCGGTCCCGGGCACAGCGCGTTGACCCGGATGCCCTGCCGGGCGAACTGCACGCCCAGCTCGCGGGACAGCGCCAGCACGGCTCCCTTCGAGGCGGTGTAAGAGATCTGTGACGTCGCGGCCCCCATCAGGGCGACGAAGGAGGCGGTGTTGACGATCGATCCCTTACGCCCCTCGGCCGCGTACTGGCGCAGCATGTGCGGGATCGCCGCCTTGCAGCACAGGTAGACCGACGTGAGGTTCACTTCCTGTACCCGGCGCCAGGCCTCGATGCCGGTGTCCAGGATCGAGTCGTCGTCGGGTGGCGAGATGCCCGCGTTGTTGAAGGCGAGATCGAGCGAGCCGTAGGTGTCGACGGCCGTCTGGAACAGCGCCTCGACCTGCGTCTGGTCCGTGACGTCGGTGGCCACGAACAGGCCGTCGACCTCTTTCGCGGCCGCCTGTCCCGCGTCCTTGTCGACGTCCGCGACGACGACCCGCGCGCCCTCGGCCGCCAGCCGCCGCACGGTGGCCAGGCCGATGCCGCCGGCGCCGCCGGTGACCACCACGACCCTGCCGTTGTACCGCTCCACCATCGCTCGTCCCTTGTCTCAGTCAGTTGCGATGAAGACGTTCTTCGTCTCCGTGAACGCGTCGAGGGCGTCGGGGCCCAGCTCCCGGCCGAGGCCCGACTGCTTGTAACCGCCGAACGGGGTCCAGTAGCGCACCGAGGAATGCGAATTGACCGACAGGTTCCCGCTCTCCACCGCGCGCGCGACGCGGAGCGCCCGCCCGACGTCGCGGGTCCAGATCGAACCGGACAGGCCATAGCGGCTGTCGTTCGCGATGCGCACCGCGTCGGCCTCATCCTCGAACGGTACGACGGCGGCCACCGGGCCGAATATCTCCTCGGTGAACGCGGGGGCGTCCGGGGCGATCGGGGCGAGCACCGTGGGCGGGTACCAGAATCCGGGTCCGTCCGGCGCGGCGCCGCGGAAGGCGACCGGCGTCTCGTCGGTCACGAAGGACGCGACCCGCTCGCGATGTGCGGCCGAGATCAGCGGCCCCATCTCGGAGCCCTCCTCGGCCGGGTCCCCGACGTGCACCGCCGCGACCGCGGGCTCGAGCAGTTCGAGGAAGCGTTCGTACACGGCCCGCTCGACCAGGATGCGCGAGCGAGCGCAGCAGTCCTGGCCGGCGTTGTCGAACACCGCGTAGGGCGCGCTCGCGGCGGCCCGCTCCAGGTCGCAGTCCGCGAAGACGATGTTCGCGCTCTTACCGCCCAGCTCCAGGGTCACCGGGATGATCCGGCGCGCGCACTGCTCCGCGATCCGCCGGCCGACCTCGGTGGAACCGGTGAACACGATCTTCGCCACGTCCGGGTGCTCGACCAGACGCGCCCCGGCCACCGCGCCCCGGCCCGGGATCACCTGGAAGACGCCGTGCGGCAACCCGGCCTCCAGGGCGAGCTCGGCCAGGCGCAGCGCGGTCAGCGGGGTGAGCTCCGCGGGCTTGAGCACCACGGTGTTCCCGGCGGCCAGCGCCGGGGCCAGGCCCCAGGTGGCGATCGGCATCGGGAAGTTCCACGGCGCGATCACCCCGACCACGCCCAGCGGCTCCTTGAACGTGAGGTCCACGCCGCCGGGCACCGGGATCTGCCGGCCGAACAGCCGCTCGGGCGCCCCGGCGTAGTAGTCCAGCACGTCGCGCGCGTTGCCCGCCTCCCAGCGCGCGTTGCCGAGCGTGTGTCCGGCGTTGGCGACCTCCAGCCGGGCGAGGTGGTCGAGGTCTTCGTCGACCCGCTGGGCGAAGCGGCGCAGCAGCCGGGCCCGGTCGCCGGGCGCCAGGTCCCGCCACGCCGGGAACGCGTGCCGCGCCCGGGCGACCGCCGCATCCACCTCGCCTGGCCCGCACTCCGGCACCTTCGCGATGACCTCCTCCGTCGCCGGATTGACCACCTCGTGCACCGACGAGCTCATACGCATTCCTCCTCGGTCACACCGACGCGCGCGGCCGCGATCAGCGCGTCGAACAGCCGACGGTCAGTGTCCTGTTCCGGATGCCACTGCACGCCGACGACGAACGCGCGCCCGGCCAGCTCGACTGCCTCGACGGTGCCGTCCAACGCGCGAGCGGTGACGGCAAGGCCGCGGCCGAGCTCGTGGATGGCCTGATGGTGGTAGCAGGGTACGGATATGCGGCCGCCGAGCAGGCTGCCGGGCAGCGCATCCCGCTCCAGCGTGATCTCGACTGGCCCGAATTCGGCCGGTGCGGGCCGGTGGCTCTCGTGCCCGATCTCCTCGGGCAGGTGCTGGTGCAGTGTTCCGCCGCGGGCGATATTCAACAGCTGCGCTCCGCGGCAGATCCCCAGGACCGGGATGTCCCGATCCAGCGCGGCGTCGAGCAGGGCCAATTCCCAGGCGTCGCGCTGGGGGCGGACTTCGACCGTGGCCAGCTGCCGCTGCGCGGCGTAGTGCTGAGGGTCGATATCCGGACCGCCGGCCAGCAAAAGGGCGTGGAGTGGCGCGACGCACGCAGCCGCGACCCCGGCCAGGTCTGGACTGTCGACCGGGGGAATCAGCAGTGGCACTCCCCCGGCCCGCGCCACCTGCTCCACATACGCGTACGGCAGCACGGCCGCGTCCTGCCGCCACACACCCCAGGCCGCGACCTCCCGATAGGCGCTGATGCCGATCAGGGGTCTGCGGTTGTCGCGCGACTGTTCGTCCGGCGCACTCACAGCCGCTCGAACCCCCGGTAGCGTTCCCAGTCGGTGACCGCGGCGTCGAAGGCCTCGATCTCGATGCGCGCGGCATTGAGATAGTGCGCCACGACCTTGTCACCGAAGGCATTGCGGGCAAGATCGCTCGCTGCGAAACGCTCGGCCGCCTCGCGCAGCGTGGCGGGGACGCGTTCGCACTGCGCGCCATATGCGTCGCCGACGAACTCGGGCTCCAGCGGCAACTGCCGGTCGATACCGTCCAGGCCCGCCGCGATCATCGCGGCGAGGGCGAGGTACGGGTTGACGTCGCCGCCGGGCACCCGGTTCTCCACGCGCAGCGAGGCGCCGTGCCCGACGACCCGCAGGGCGCAGGTGCGGTTGTCCCGGCCCCAGGCCACCGCCGTGGGCGCGAAGCTGCCGGCGACGTACCGTTTGTAGGAATTGATGTTCGGCGCGTACATGAGCGTAAGTTCCCTGAGTGACGCCTGCTGCCCGGCCAAGAAGTGCTCCATCAGCGGGGAGAAGCCGTGCTCGCGGTCGCCGGCCAGCACCGGCGCGTCGTCGTCCGCGGCGCGCAGGCTCAGATGGATGTGGCAGGAGTTGCCCTCGCGCCGGTCGTACTTCGCCATGAACGTCAGGCTGCACCCCTGCTGGGCCGCGATGGCCTTCGCGCCGGTCTTGTAGAGCACGTGGTTGTCGCAGGTCGTCATCGCCTCCGCGTACCGGAACGCGATCTCGTGCTGCCCGAGGTTGCACTCCCCCTTCGCCGACTCCACGTACATCCCGGCGCCGGTCATGCCGGTACGGATCGCCCGCAACAGCGGCTCGGCGCGCGCGGTGCCGAGCATCGAGTAGTCCACGTTGTAGCGGTTGGCCGGGACCAGGTCGCGATAGCCCTTGTCCCAGGCCTGCTCGTAGGTGTCCTGGAAGACGATGAACTCGAGCTCGGTGCCGGCGTACGCGGTCAGGCCGCGCTCGGCGAGCCGGTCCAGTTGGGCGCGCAGCACCTGCCGGGGCGAGGCGGCGACCGGCTCGCCGCCCTCCTCCAGCACGTCCGCCAGCACCGCGGCCGTGCCCGGCTGCCAGGACAGCAGGCGCAGCGTCGACAGGTCCGGGCGCAGCACGAAGTCGCCGTATCCGGTCTCCCAGGACGACATTTCGTACCCTGCGACGGTGTTCATCTCGACGTCGACGGCGAGCAGATAGCTGCACGCCTCGGAGCCGTGCGCGGCGATCTCGTCGAGGAAGAACTCCACAGACAGCCGCTTGCCCTGAAGCCGTCCCTGCATGTCGGTCATCGAGAGCTCGACGGTGTCCACGGTCCCGGCCGCGGCCAGCGCGCGCAGTTCGTCGAGGGTCAGCATCCCCGGTCGTGCCGCCATGGTCAGATGCCCTCCAGCTCCGCCTCGATGGCCGCCAGTTCCTCGGCGCTGCCCTGCACCTTCGGCCCGGTGAACCAGCGGCGCGCGGACACCAGCCACCACGTCCCGGCGAATCCGAGCACGACCGCGACCGCGACGACCGTGTAGTTGAAGTTGGAGCCCCTGATCGGCGACGTGGTCGGGAGCATGAACAGGATCGTGATGACCGCGACCCAGGCCACCGCGACCACGCCGATCAGGCGGGACCAGCGGCCCAGGTGCCACGGCCCGCGCTCGAAGGTCTCGCCCAGGCGCAGCCGCAGGAAGGTGGGGATCACGTACGCGATGTAGAGCCCGATCACGGCGATGGAGGTGACCGCCGCGTACGCGGTGGCGTTCCACAGATCGGGCATTCCCAGCAGGAAGGCGCCGATCGCGGCGAGCCACACCGCGTTCGTCGGCGTGCGGGTGTGCTTGTTGATCCGGTGCCAGAACTGGGAGCCGGGCAGCGCGCCGTCGCGGGAGAAGGCGTAGATCATCCGGGAGTTGGCGGTGACCGAGGACATGCCGCAGAACAGCTGGGCGACGATCGCGATCAGCAACAGCAGCTTGCCGCCGGTGGCACCGACGGCGTCGATGAAGATCTGCGCGGGGGGTACGCCGGTGGCCGAGCCGGCCTCGCCGGCGTAGTTCTGGATGGCGAAGGTGATGCCGATCAGCAGCACCCAGCCGGCGCCGAGCGAGACCAGGATCGACATGATGATGCCGCGCGGGCCGCTGACCGCGGCGTTCTTGGTCTCCTCGGTCATGTGCGCCGAGGCGTCATAGCCGGTGAAGGTGTATTGCGCGAGCAGCAGGCCGAGCAGCGCGACGTAGATGCCCGACGACCAGCCGGTGGTGTTGACGAAGTGCCCGAACACGAACGAGGCCGACTGGTGATGGGCCGGCTTGAAGGCCAGCACGCCGACGATGATCAGCACGCCGAACAGGTGCCACCAGACGCTGACCCGGCTCAGCAGGGCGACCAGACGCACGTTGAAGGTGTTGAGCAGCCCGTGCAGCACCAGGACGCCCGCGAAGATCTCGACCGTGTGCGCGGGCGTCGCCGAGAGATTCCACTGGAGGTTCGCCAATGCGTTGATGAACAGCGCGGCGCCGAAGTCGATGCCTGCGGTCACCGCGACCTGGCCGAGGAAGTTGAACCAGCCGGTGAACCAGGACCAGGCGGCGGCGTTGCGCCCGGCGAGCTTCGCGGACCAGTAGTACAGGCCGCCCGCGGTGGGGAAGCTGGAGCAGACCTCCGCCATGGCCAGGCCGACCACCAGCGTCATCAGCCCGACGATCGGCCAGCCCCAGACGATCATGACCGGCCCGCCGGTGGCCATGCCGAATCCGTACAGGGTGAGGCAGCCGCTGAGGATCGAGATGATCGTGAAGGAGACGGCGAAGTTGGAGAAGCCGGACATGCTGCGGGACAGCTCCTGCGCGTAGCCGAGCTGGTGCAGCCGCAGTTCGTCCGCAGTGCGCTGGGTCGACGGTTGGGATGCGTCGGTGGGGGTGTCAAGGGACATGCGCGACTCCCGGGGACGGCTTCGGTGATGGGGCTGTGCGCGAGGTGGCGCCCGGCGCGGCGCGGGCCGGGCGCAGCCGAACGGGGCAAGCAGACGAGGCTGTGCGTGGAGAAACGACGACTAAATGGACGATAGATCGGCCTTTTGTGGTCCTAGTGTGGTGCGATCCGCCGCGCTGTCAAGAGGGAACCTCCCGAACGCCGACGAAAAACTAACGCAGGATATTGACACTTGGAACCGGCGGAAGGTCCGGCTCAGTCCAGGAAGCCGCGCAACAGCACCTCGGTCCCCTCGAGGTGCTCCGCCATCGCGCGGCGCGCCGTCTCGGGATCGCCGCCGAGGATGGCCGCCGCGATCCGCTCGTGCTGTGCGGCCGTGTGCTTGAGGTTGACCTCGAGCATCGGAATCGCGTCCAGCAGTGCGTTGATTCGCAACCGGGCCTCGCCGACCGCCGTGGCGAGCGCGCCGGAGCCAGAAACCTCGGCTACCGCGAGGTGGAAGCGGGTGTCGGCGAGGCGGTAGTCGGGCACGCCAGCCTCCGCCGCCGCGGCCAAACGCTCAGTGAGCAGCTTGCGCTCCGCGGGTTCGAGCGCACGCCCGGCCGCGGCCTCGGCCGCGCCGGTCTCCACCGCGCGGCGAAAGACGAGCGTGTCCTCCAGCCCGCCGGGCAGCCCGTCCACCGCGCCGCGCAGTCCCCCGGTGGCGGCGGGCTCGGGCATCTTCAACACGTAGGTACCGCCGGAGCGCCCGCGCCGGCTCTCCACGATCCCTTCGGCGGCCAGCACGCGGATCGCCTCGCGCAGCGTGTCGCGGCTGACGTTCAGCACGCCCGCGAGCTCGCGTTCCGGCGGCAGCCGGTGGCCCGGCGGCACCGCGCCGAGCTTGACCGCGCGCAGCAACTGCTCGACCGTCTCCTCGAAGGCGTTGCCCGCCCGCACCGGCCGGAACGCGGCGAACTCGCCCGCGCGCCCGTTGGACGCAGCCACCGCCCGACCGCTCCTCTCGTAAGGTCCGTTTGTCGGCCATTGTCCCGCCGGGGCCGACCCGCGTCCACGCTGACCGGCCTTGGCCGTCGGGATCGCGCGACCTCAGCCTACGAGGGCACGGCGTCACACGAGGACACGGGGTCATCGGTGGAACCGGAAGGGAACGAGGGCGGCGGGGTGTAGGTAACCGGCAGGCGGGTCAGCGCGTGCTGGCGGTGGTCGCTCTTCCAAGCCAGGTCCGCGTACGGGACGGCGAGGGCGAGGTCGGGCAGGCGGCGCAGGAGTGTCCAGATCGCGATGCGGGCCTCGAGGCGGGCCAGGGGTGCGCCGAGGCAGTAGTGCGGGCCGTGGCCGAAGGACAGGTGGCCGTTGTCGCTGATCGGGTCGCGGTTGGCGGCGATGACGGCGAGCAGGACGGTGTCTCCGGCCGGGATCACGGTGTCGCCGACGTGGAGATCGCGGGTGGGGAAGCGGCGGATCGCGGTGGTGGCCGGCTGCGGCGTACGCGGCGACGAGATCGGCGGCGCCGGAGGGCGGCAGGTCGCTGATCAGGGTATTGCTGGTGGCCTGAATGTGGTCGCGCAGGGCCTCGACGTGGCGGCCGGTGAAGGCGGCGGTGACCAGGCGGCGCAGGCGGGCGTGGTCGGCGCCGTCGAGGTTGAGCAGGTTCGCGTCCAGCGCCGGGGGCAGGCCAAAGCCCTGATACCCGCTGCGGGATCGGCGCTTGTCCAGCGCGAGGTCCGGATCGGCCAGCAGCCTTTTGACATCCTGGTGGTGGCTGACGACCCAGACGTTCGCTCCGTCGGGCAGCGTCGCGCGGTGCACGCCGTCGGGCTGGCCGAGAAGTCGCTGGGCTATGGCGTCGCGGTCTCCGGCCAGGATGGGAATCAGGGCGCGCGCGATGTCGGCGTCCTTGATGGTCACGGCGTGTCTCCTTTGCGGGACGCGGCCGGGCACTTCACCGCCGAGCCTGCCGACCGACCAGCGCGCTGGCCAGCACGTCGAGCGTTCGGTCGACATCGCCGATCGTGTTGTACAGGTGGAACGAGGCGCGAAGGCCGCCTGCGCGGATCGCGACCTTGACGTCGGCCGCGTCCAGCCGGTCGGCGACATGGCCGAGGCCACGCACCGCCACGATCGCTGAATTGCCGCGGACGGGCTCGTATCCCAAATCGGTCAGTCCGGCGCGGAATCGCTCGGCGAGCGCGAGGTCGTGCGCACCGATCTGCGCGATCCCGGCCTCTTCGATCAGGGCGAGGGACTGGACCGCTCCGACGAAGGCGATCCAGATCGGCGAAGCGTCGAAGCGGCGGGCGTCATCCGCGAGCCGGACCGGGCCGTAACAGTTGTCCCACGGGTCTTCGCCCGCGTACCAGCCGGCGTAAGCCGGGCGCAGCAGCTCCGCGCCGCGCGGGCTTACGACCAAGAAGGACACACCCCGAGGGCACAGCAGCCACTTGTAGGTGTTGCAGACCACGTAGTCCCAGTGATCGGCCGAAAGCGGCATCCACCCCAGAGACTGAGTCGCGTCGATCAACGTCAGCGCGCCGTGAGCACTTGCGGCGGCGCGGATCGCGGCCAAGTCGGCGACCCGACCGTCGGCGGACTGCGCCGCGCTGACCGCGACCAGCGCGGTACCGGGCCGCACCGCGGCGGCGACATCGTCGAGCGGCACCGTGCGAAGCGCCAGGTCGCCACGCCCGGCGAAGGGCTGGATCAGCGAACTGAAATCCCCCTCGGCCACTACGACTTCGGCCCCGGCCGGCAGCGAACCGGCCACCAAGCCGACCTCCGTCGAAGCAGTCGTGCCGATCGCCACGCGCTCCGGGCCAGTGCCGACGAGCCGGGCGAACGACGCGCGCGCGGCGGCGACCACCGCGTCGTATGCCGGGGCGGACGCCCGTCCGCGGGCCCACTCCTCGTGTGCCGACCGCATCGCCTCGAGCGTTCTGGCCGGAGGTAGCCCTATGGACGCCGTGTTGAGGTAGGTGGTCTCGGCCGCGAACTCGACGGCCGCCAGATCTCGCAACGACATACGGACATCCTGCACACGCGGCTCGATTGCGGTCCACCGAGATTCCGGTCGGCTGCCACGGCATCAGCCGCCGCGCGGCCTCGGCCACGAGCACGTCCGGAGGTGGCGTGCGCGTCTGGCGGCGCACGAGGTCGAACTGCAGCACGTGCAGCGCCGCCTCCGGCCCGCAAGGCGCGAAACCTGCGCCGCGACCCGCGCGTCGCCCTGTCCCTCACGCCGCCGGACAACCTTCACCCCCGTCATCCTCCGCGGCGCATTGGTCGAGTGGCTCGACGGAGACGCCGCCTGGGAGATCATCGATCGGATCCAGATCAGTTACACCGGGCAGCCCTACCCGCGTGGCGAGGAGCGTGTTGTCGCACTCATCGAACCCTCGGTTCAACAGGTCGGCATGGGCTAGACACCGCGGGCAGGGCGTTGACGGCAGACCGCCGTCTGACCCGGTGGGATCAGGGGTCAGACGGCGTCCATCACGCCGGTGATCTCGCCTTCGCCCGACGGGATGCGCAGCGTCTTCGCGTAGGTGAACTCGCGCAGCGTATCCAGCGTGTGCTCGCGGCCGAAGCCGGAGTGCTTCGTTCCCCCGAAGGGCGTTCCGACCGCCATGCGGTTGTAGTGGTTGACGTACATCAGGCCGGCCTCGATGCGGCGGCCGACCCGGATCGCGCGCGGCTGGTCGCCGGAGAACACCCCGCCGACGAGGCCGAAGTCGGTGCCGTTCGCGATGCGCACGGCGTCCTCCTCGTCGTCGAAGGGGATGACGACCGCGACCGGGCCGAAGATCTCCTCCTTGGCCACCCGCATGTCCGGGTGCACGCCGGTGAGCAGCGTCGGCGCCACGAAGAAGCCGTCGGCCAGTTCCGGGTCGGTCGGCAGCGCGGCCTCGGCCGCGACGACGGCTCCCTCGTCCGCGCCGATCTTGAGATAGCCCAGGACCCGGTCCATCTGCGCCTTGGTCACCAGCGGTCCGACGTGCGTGCCGGGCTTCGAGCCGTCGCCGACGACCAGCTTCGCGACCTGCGGCGCGAGCCGCTCGACGAACTCGTCGTACACCGAGCGCTGCACGATCAGCCGCGACCCCGCGGTGCACGCCTCGCCCTGGTTGTAAAAGCCCGCGTCGAGCGCCCAGCGCGCCGCGCTGTCCAGGTCGGCGTCTTCGAACACGACGAAGGGGTTCTTGCCGCCGAGCTCCATCAGGGTCGGGGTGAGGTTCGCGGCCGCCGAGCGGATCACCGCCGTGCCGGTCGTCGGGGCGCCGGTGAAGGAGATCTTGCGGACGAGGGGGTGCGACGCGATAGCCGCGCCCGTCTCTGCACGACCCGGCACGACGTGCACGACGTCGTCCGGCAGCACCTGCCGCACCAGTTCCGCGACCCGCATGGAGGCCAGTGGGGCCTGCTCGCCGGGCTTGATGAGCACGGCGTTGCCGGCCGCGAGCGCGGGCGCGATCTTGCCGGCGGTGTGGATCGGCGGCCAGTTGAACGGGACGATCGCGCCGACGACGCCGTAGGGGACCTGCTCGGTGAAGTCCAGCATCGTGCCCGAGTCGCGCGCCTCGCCGTGGAAGACGCGCACGGCGCGGCCGAAGAACTCGAAGATCGCGATGCAGGTCTCGATGTCGAAGGCGCGGGCGTAGCGCACCGGCTTGCCGTTCTCCGCCGACTCCAGCGCGGCGAGTTCGTCGGCGTTCTCCCGGATGACCCGGGCCGCCTCGAGCAGCAGCGTGCCCCGCTCGATGGCGGAGCGGCGGCTCCAGCGCTCGAACCCGGCCTGCGCGGCGTGAGCGGCCTTGTCCACCTCGTCCGGACCGGCGCCCTGGACGTAGGCGAGGACGGTGCCATACGCGGGATTCTCGACGGCGAATCGGTCGCTCTCGCGGTCCGACGACCAGGGAGTGGTGACGGCTTCGGTGGTCATGGTCTTGCCTCTCTGGATGTTCCGGATGTTCTCGAAGCGGGTTGAGGTCGTTACCGGACCGCGCGCGACGTGTCCTGGAGCAGCGCGAGATTGGCGCTCAGCACGAGCTCGGCGCCGTCGAGGTCGAGCCCTGACTCGACGCCCTCCACCGCTCGGCGCACCGGTCCGCGGAACGGGAAGTCCGAGCCGAGCAGGAGTTGGTCGGCGCCGACGGTGGCGATCGCGCAGTCCAGCGCCGGCGCATGGAAGGAGCAGGTGTCGAAGTATGTGCGGGTACGCAGGTAGTACGGGATGTCGTGCTCTGCGTTGCCCTTCCCACTCTGGTCCGCCAGCCGCTGGGCGAGGTAAGGCAGCGTGCCTCCGAGTTGCGGGATGATGAGTGTCAGGTCCGGTACTCGGTCGAGCATCCCGGACAACATGAGGCGCGCCGCGGCGAGGCTGGTCGCCATCGGCGACGCGAGGACGTTGGACAGGAACCACTGCGCCATCCCGTTCGGCGGCGCCTCTTGCACGGGATGCACGAAAAGCGGCAGGCCGTGCCCGGCGATCGCCCGGTAGACCGGCTCCAGATCCGGCTCGTCGACCAGCCGGGTCTGCTCGAGGCCGACGTGGACGATGACGGCCGACACGGCCGGATTCGCACCGACCCGCTCGACCTCGGCGCGCGCGGCCCGCGGATCGTCCCAGGGAAGGGTGATCATCGTCGACGCGTACGCGTCCTCGGCCGCGACCGCCGCGATCATCTCGTCGTTGCAGATCCGCACCAGGTCGGCCGTGTCGCCGAGGCCGATCACCCCGGGCCCGACGGCGGTCGGCAAGGAGATCACCGCGCGCCCGGACTCCGCGGTCAGCTCGCGCTCGGCCGACGGCGTCGCCAGGTCCGGGAAGGCGTCGAGCAGGATCTTGAAGAAGCGCGCGTCCGGGTTGCCCTCGGCACGCTCCTCGACGAGCCGTCGGACCTCGGCGGGCACGAAGTGGTAGTGGACGTCGGTGAACGCGGGACCGAACTCGGTTTCGCCGGCCTGCTGTTCGTCGCCTGCCATGGCGCGTCGCCCTCTCGCCGGCCGCCGGGTGCCCCCGGATCGGTTCCAGCCTGCTGGTCGCGCGCGGCCCGCGGAACTGCGAACTTCCTATGGACGGCATCGACGCCGTCTATGTTCGACGACGCTTCACATTGCTTTGATGACAACTAATATCTACGCAAGTGGATATACGCCTACGGTTCACCCTGCTTCTGTGTCGGTTCGTCGTACAGCGAGCGCAGCGTCTCGCGCAGCCAGCGGTGGCCGGCGTCCCGCTCGAACTGAGGATGCCACCACAGCGCCAGTCTCAGCGGCCGCAGCGGGATCGGGCAGTCCAGAACGCGTAGGCCCGTGGCGCCGGCGATCTTCTCGGCGAACCGGCGGTGTGTGATCGCGATCCGCTCGCTGCCGGCGACGAACCAGGGCACTGCGAGGTAGGACTCCACCGCGGCCGTGATCCGCGGTTCGATACCCGCCAGGCGCAGCTGCCGCATGCCGAGCGGCTCCCGAAGCCCGGCGTCCGCGGTCGACTCGTTCATCGCGACGACCCACGGCAGGGCGCTCAGCTCGGCCAAGGTGAGCCGCTCGCCCACCCGACGGTTGCCGGCGTCGACGACGCAGACCCATTCGTCGGAGTAAAGGTCCGTATGGCTGACTCCGTGCAGCACGCCGTGCGGGCCGAGCACGCCGTCCACGGTGCGCAGCGTGTCCGTGATGCCGGAGAACAACTCCCCGCTCGGCCGGCAGAAACGCAGCCGGACCGCAGGGGCGACCCGGGCGACCTGCGCGGTCAGTGCCGAGCCGACCGAGGCGACCCAGTAGTCGATGCCGAGCAGCGAGAACTCGCGGTTCGAGGCGGCTGGATCGAAGACGTTGGTGCTGGTGAAGACCCGTTCGACCGAGGTGAGCGCGGCGGCGGTCAACGGCTGTAGTTGCAGGCCGAGCGGCGTGAGCTCGGTCTGCGCGCCGCTGCGCACCAGCAGTTCGTCACCGAACTGGCGGCGCAGCCGGTGCAGCGCGGCGGACACAGTCGGCTGGCTCAGCCCGAGGTGCCTGGCCGCCTGCGAGACGCTGCGATGCGCGAGCAGCGCGTCTAGGTGCAGCAGCAGGTTGAGGTTCAGGTTCCGCAGCGCGTCGGCGGGGACTGCGGCGCGGTCGGCATCGGCGTCCACGGTATGTTCCGGATCTGACGGGGCTTGGCGAGCGGGGCAGGGGTCGCGATCCGCGGATCGCCTGCGGCCACAGTAACCGGGCCGGGCGCGTAGATGTCGCACGCTGCAGAGACCATGGAGCCGACGGCGATGCTATTGGCTGGCCCGCTCCAGCTCGTCCGTCAGCCTCCTGCACTAACACCCGTCACTCCTGAAACAGGCTGTCCGGCAGTGACGCGCTGGCCATGCCACAGTGGAGGCGGTGGCGAGTGACCATGGCGAGCCGACCGACTGCGCAGACTCCGCAAGCACGGGAAGGACGGATTACTGACGTGCGAAGCTTCGGCGGCGGTCGTCGACCGCGCGGGCGTGCGCCGCGTGTCCTAGCGGTGGTCGCGGCCCTGGGTGTGCTCGGGGGCCTGCTGCTCGGCACGTCCGGATGTTCGAGCAACAAGCCCGCACCTCCGCCGCCGCCCAAGCCGGTGATCAACCAGCTGACCGGGATGGGCCCCGGCGGCCACGTCCTCGCCGTCAAGATCGACAACGTTGGCGCGGCACAGACCCAACAGACCGGGCTGAACTCCGCCGACCTGGTCTACGTCGTTCAGGTCGAGGGCGGGCTGAGCCGCTACCTGGCCGTTTTCGACAGCTCGAGCGCTCCTGGGCGCGTGGGGCCGGTGCGCAGCGCACGGCAGACCGACATCCCCCTTCTGGCCTCCTTCGGCAAGGTCGGGCTGGCCTACTCGGGGGCGATTTCGGGCCTGCTGCCCGACCTGGCCGCTGCGAACCTGGAGAACATCACCCCGAGCCGCGCACCGACGCTGTTCAGCAATGGCGGCAGCTCCCCCACGTACATCAGCCCGGCCGCGGTGTTCGCCGCCTATCCCGACCTGGCGCAGACCCAGGACGTCGGCCTGCGCTTCGGCGCGGCGCCCGCAGGAGGTCAGCCGGCCTCCTCCGCCGCGGCCCGCATGCCGGCCGCCTCGTTCACCTTCACCGCCTCCGGCGACCGGTGGCTGGTGACCGTGGACGGAAGGCAGGCAGCGACGACCGATCAGGGACCCACCGCCACGGACAACGTGATCATCCAACATGTCTCCGTCGTGCCGGGCAAATACACCGACTACAACGCCGGCCATCCCGACAACGAGGTCTTCTCGCAGACCACCGGCCAGGGCGCGGCGGACTTCTACCGCGACGGCGAGGTCTGGCACGGGCAGTGGTCCAAGCCCACTGACGGATCGCCCACGAGCTACACCGTCGCGGGCGTCCCCATGCGCCTGACGCCGGGACGCACCTGGATCGTCCTGGAGGGCTGAGCGCCCGCCCGCTCGTCGCGGCCAGCGCGGCGGCCGGTGAGCCGGACATTCGAACACGGATCGGGGCGGGTATCCGGTGCTAATACCGGATACCCGCCCCGATTTCGCGCTTAACGGGTGCTAGGTGCTACGCGGTTACGGCAGGCTCCAGGACTGGTTCGAGTTGCCGGAGCAGGCCCAGATCTGAGATTGGGTGCCGGAGCCGCCCCAGCCGGTGTCGTCGAGGCACTTGCCGGAATTGGGGTTGAGGTAGGAGCCGTTGGACTGGTGTTGCCAGACCTGCGCACCCGTGCCGTTGCAGTCGTAGAGGTCGACTGTGGTCCCATTGGCGGTGCCCGCGCCGTTCACGTCGAGGCACTTGCCGAGCACCATCAGCTGGTTGCTAGAGGTGTAAGTCCACTGCTGCGCGTTGGTGCCGTTGCAGGTGTAGACCTGGATGGGGTTGAAGTTGGTGGTGCTGGCGCTGCGGTCGTCCAGGCACAGGCCGTTGTAGGCCAGCTTGACCGGGCCGGAGCCGGGCGGCGGCGGGGGTGGGGGCGGCGGGTTTCCGCCTCCGGCGCCGGTGAACGAACCGGTGAACTGGCCGGTGTTCTCGGAGACGCCGCTGCAGGTGGGCGAGGAAGCGCCGCCGTTGCCGCCAGGGCAGGGCTGGTCGCGGTCGACCGACCAGAAGGCGAGTCGGCCGATGCCGTTGCCGCTGGCCCAGCCAGCCACCGACGAGGCGTCTGAGAGCGTGAAGGTGGAGCCGTCGTCGTTGATGCCGATGTCCGGGGTGATCCCGATGTTGGCGTACGAATACGAGCCGTTGACCGCCCTCATCTGGTTCAAGGTGCCCTGGGCCGCGCTGATCGCCGCGTTGCCCATCTCGGTGCCGGTGCCCTGGTAGTAGTCCATCGTCATGATGTTGACCAACGGGATGGTCACGCCCATGTTCGCGGCGTCCTGCAGCAGGCCCGTGCCGTTGTAGTCGAGACCGGTGGGCGTGACCGGGACGGTGACCGACCACTGGAGGCCGGGGTTCGAGCCCTGCAGGTCCTTCATGGCCTGGAAGGTCCGGTCGATGCCGCCGGTGTCGGCGATGGCGGCGCCCTCGATGTCGAAGTCGAGCTGCCTGGTGCCGTAGTCGTTGATGATGGCTTGGTAGGCGGCGTCGATCGTGCCCTGGTTGGTGCAGGTGAACGAGATCGGCTCGCCCGCCGCGCCGCCGGAGGAGACGATCAGCGACGCCCCGGCCGCCTTCGCCGAGGAGATCTCCCCGCCGATGGTCGGGTCGTTGCCGATCGGCAGGGTGTCACCCCAGATGTCGCTGCAGCCCTCGCCGATGGCGAAAGCCGCGGTGAAGGAGCGCAGACCGTCCTGGGAGATAACGGTGTTCAGCACGCCTTCCTGCGAGTTGGACATGTCGACGTACGGCGCGACCTGCCCCACCGACGCATGGGCGGGCGCCGCGGAGACGATCGAGGCCGCCATGATGCCGGAGGTCGCCAACAGCACCGAGGATCCGGCGGCGACCAGGCGCGGCCCGCCGCGCAGATTGAGAACTCTCATATGTCACCTTCGCTCGAGATTCCAGCCAATCGGCGGTCCAGGGCGCATTTCCGTCGACGGAGACCGCGACGGACGAGGCTGAACTGCGCTGGACTCGTGCAGAAGGAGAGTGCGGTGGATCAGCGGCGAACGGCGCCGACGGCAGACGCCTGATACAGGCGTCGGCCATGACGGCTCTCCGGATCGGCGCACCAAGCTCCGCTCCCTGCCTCCCTAGGTACACCACCAGGGCGGGGAAACGGCGTGCGCCGGACGCCTTTTCACCTGCTGTAGTGAGAGCCGAGCCGCGTCTCGCGGAAGTAGAGCGCCGGAGAGCGATTGAGCTGATGCGCTGGTCGTCGACCACCGCGGTCGGCATCGAGTATCAAAGTGGACTAGACCAATGGCGACGTCAAGCGCCCGCTTTATAACGGATCGGTCACAGAGGCCTCGTCAACGCGGTTGAACGCAAACGCTCACCAGCCGCGACCGCAGTCCACCACGTACGTACCTGCGCGGGTCAGCGGACTTCATCGGGCGGCCGGGAAATGCTCGGCCAGCTCGGCGCGGGCGGCGTCGTCGAGCTCGACGGTGGCGGCTTCGAGGTTCTCCGCGAGGTGGGTCCGCGTGCGGGTGCCGGGGATCAGAAGGATGTTCGGGGCGAGGTCGAGCAGCCAGGCGAGGGCGATCTGGGCCGGCGTGGCCCGCAGTCTCGCTCCCAGTGCCGCGATCACCCGGCTGCTCAGGAGCCGGTTCTGGCCGCCGATCGGGAAGAAGGGGACGAATGCGATGCCGCGCCTCGCGCATTCCTCGAGGACGTCCGCGGAGCTCTGATCGACCAGGTTGAACAGGTTCTGCACGCAGACGACGTCCGTCTGCTCGACCGCCCGCAGCAGTTGTTCCAGGGAGATGTTGCTCAGGCCGATCCCGTCGATCAGGCCCTCCTCGCGGGCCCGCACCAGACTGGCGAGCTGGGCGTCGAACTTCTTGCCGGGCTTGGCCTGGTCGATCATGCGCAGGTTCACGGCGGGCAGCCGGTCGACGCCGAGGGTGGCCAGGTTGTCCTCGAGGCCCTGGCGCAGCTGGTCGGGTTCGTCGAACAGCAGCACCGCGCCGTTGGCGTCGCGGCGGGCGCCGAGCTTGCTGACGATGGCCAGGTCGGCCGGATAGGGGTACAAGGCCTCGCGGATGAGTTCGTTCACGACGCCGGGTCCGTAGTACTGCGCGGTGTCGATGTGATTGACGCCGGCCTCGACCGCGGCGCGCAGCACGCTCAGCGCCTCGTCGCGGTCTCGCGGCGGCCCGAAGACGTTGTCGCCGGCCAGCTGCATGGCGCCATATCCGACCCGGCGCACCGTCCAGGGGCCCAGGGCGAACGACCCGGCGGAATCGATGGCGTACACGCGGTCTGACACGGTGTCTCCTGGAGAGCGGTTCGAGAGTGGTCGGGATCGCGGGGCCGCCGCGTGAACTGCGGCGGCCCCGCGACCTGCGAAGGCGGCAGGTGGTCGGCGGTCAGGCGTGGACCTGCGAGCCGATCCCGAGGTCGAGCCGGACGGATTCCAGGAGTACGAACGCAGTGCTCTGGGTGTACACGTCGGCTGCGGCCAGGACGCCGAGGTACTTCTGGATCACCGGATCAGAAGCGTACTTGGTCTGCGCGTCCTGGTAGGTCTTGACCGCGGCCCACTCGTTGTCGCCGTACTTGGCGAAGAACGGGGCCGGGTCGACGTTGACCAGCGCGGCCTTCACTCCGGCGATGAGGTCTGCGACGTACTGCTGGTAGACGGCCATGTCCTGGCGGGTGCCCAGGCGGCCCATGTGCCCGCCGATGTAGTGCGTCCACGGGTAGGCCAGGGCCTTGTCCGAGGCGGCGACCGAGCCGGGCACGTCCTCGTTCAGGTTGAAGCTGTCGAAGGGCACCCAGCCGGGCAGGTTGATGTCGACCAGCATCAGCGTGTCGTGGTCGGGGAAGTGGATGTAGATGTTGTCGGGGGTGTGGTTGGTACCCAGGTGCGCCAGCTCGATCCGCTCGCCGCCGACGTGCAGGGTCTTGCGATCCTCGAAGGTGACGTCAGGGGCCGGACGCGCGGGGTCGTTGTCGCGCAGCAGCAGGGTGCGGGTCTCGGCGTGGCCGATGCGCTCCACGTCGTCGCCGAACAGGAACGAGGCGCCGAGGTGGTCGGCGTGGTGGTGCGAGTAGACCATGTGGGTGACCTTGTTGGACACGTCGTTGGCCGCAGCGATCTCGTCGATGGCGCGCTGCAGGTTGTGGCCGATGGACGGCGGTGCGTCGAACAGCACGACGCCGTCTTCGGTGGTCAGGAACGCGGCCTGGTAGGTGCCGTCGGTGACCCAGTACAGGTTCCGCTCGACCCGGCCGACGTAGTAGCCCTTGGCGTTGACCGCGGGGCCGAGCGCCGAGGGCGGGATCGGCGCGTAGTCCGGAAGCGAATCAGCGGCTGCCGGGCCTGCCAACGCACCACCGGCTACCGCGACCAGCGCGGGTACAGCGGCGACGGCCGCGGAGCGGGTCAGGAACGAGCGGCGGTCAGTGGGAGCGTCGCGCAGGGACATGGCTGCACTGCCTTTCTGAGGCGTCTGAGGCGATGGTGCGGGACGGAATCAGGGTGGGGGAAGTTCCAGGTGCGGCTAGGGCGTGTTTATGGAGGAGCGTCGGATTAGCCTGCGGCGTCTGACGCGTGTGATGCGCAAGGCGGCGCAGCTCCCTCATATCGAGAAGCTGTGAACCGCAGGTGCCTGGCGGCACCGGGTGCTTCGCCCACGCAGCGAACGTGCCGCTCGAACACACAGCAGGCGTCGCAGGCCCGGCGATGCCTCTTGAAACGCCCTAGGCGCCGTAAGCGGGCAGGATGGCTCCGCTGACGGGCGCAGAGGCGTCGCTCGCGAGGAACACGATCAGCTCGGCGACCGCCTCGGGCGTGACCGCGTGCGCCAGCGCGTCCGGCGGGAGGAAGCTTCGGTTCTTCGGGGTGTCGATCAGCTGCGGCGCGACCGCATTCACGCGGATTCCCTGCGGGCGCAGCTCCGTGTCGAGCACGCGGACCAGGTGGCTGAGCGCCGCCTTGCTCAGGCTGTACGCGGCCATGCCCGCAGTCGGCACGGCCGCCGGGCGGGCGGACACGTGCACGAGGGAGCCGCCGCCCCGCTGCAGCATGTGCGGCACGACGGCCTGGGTCAGCCACAGCGCCGCGCCGACGTTGATATCGATCAACCTCCGCAGTTCGTCGGGCGTCACCGAGAGCGCGTCCCCCAACACGAACGTGCCAATCGTGTTCACTAGTACCTCCGGCGGCCCAACCTCGGCGACGACCTGTTCGAGGACTGCCTTGGGAACCGCCGGATCGGTCGTATCGCCGGGCACCCGGCGGATGGTGTCTGGCAGTTCCCGCAGGCCGTCCTCGTTGCGGTCGACGCCGACGACGCTGAATCCCGAGGACGCCAGCTTCACCGCCACCGCGTGGCCCAGCGGACCGCCCGCACCGGCCACGACCGCCACTCGATCACTCATGGCTTCGACTCCGTTCGCTTGAAGAACGTGGAGCGGCCGGGGGCGTCTGCGAGCCGATGTTCAGGTCGAGCGTATGTTCGGGTCTCCAGGCCGGACGCCGTCGTGCCGTGGCTCAAGGCTGCCGCCGAGGCAGGTGAGCGCCCATCACCAGAACCTGGTGATTCGGTGTGCCGTTGACACGCGGCGCGAGCGGCTGTTACGAGTGGATCGTGTCGCCCAAGACAGGGAAGCGAGGTCCCGGGGCCCGCCCGCACTCGAGAGATCCTGGGCACCCGCGGCGAATCGACCGGGACGAACTCCTGGCCGGGCTGGACCGGGCGGCCACGGCCGCGGTGACGATCATCGCCGCGCCGGCCGGCAGCGGGAAGTCGACGCTCCTGCGAGCGTGGGCCGACCGTCAGGACAAGCAGCACCGGCTGGCGATCGTCCAGGTGCAGCGCGACCAGCAGGACGCCCAGCTCTTCTGGCTCGCCCTGCTCAAGGCCGTGCGAGGCGTGTCAGGCGATCCCGTCGGCGCGGAGCCGTCGACCGCGTCGCCCGACTTCAGCGGCGCGGCGATGGTGGACCGCATCCTGTCGGAGCTGACCGGACAGGCCGAGCGTGTCAGCCTCGTGATCGACGATGTCCACGAGCTGGCCTCGCCGGAGACCTTCGCGCAGCTGACCCGCCTGCTGACGAATCTGCCGCAGGACGTCCACGCGATCCTGGCGACCCGCCGGGATCTGCCACTGCGCCTGCACCAGCTGCGGCTGGCCGGCGACTTGGCTGAGCTGCGCGCAGCGGACCTGCGCTTCAGCGAGGCGGAGACTCGCGCGCTGCTCAGCGCGTCCGGCATCGCGTTGTCCGACACCGCCGTGGCTCGGCTGCATGAGCGCACGGAGGGATGGGCCGCGGGTCTGCGGCTCGCCGCGATATCGCTGACCGATCACCCGGACCCGGAGCGTTTCGTCGCGGAGTTCACCGGCAGCAGCAGGACCGTCGCGGAGTATCTGGTCGCCGAGATGCTGGAGCGGCTGCCGCAGGACGTGCAGAACCTGCTTCTGCGGACCTCGATCCTGCAGCGGGTCAACGGTGAGCTGGCCGACCTGCTCACCGGTCGCCCCGGCTCGGAGCGCATCCTGCTCGGCCTCGAAGACGCGAACGCGTTCGTCGTCTCCCTCGACCCGGAGCGGACCTGGTTCCGGTATCACCACCTGTTCGCCGACCTCCTGCGGCTGGAACTGCGCAGGATCCTGCCGGACGAAGTGCGCACCCTTCACCGGCGGGCGGCAGGCTGGCTCACCGACAAGGGCCTGATCATCGAAGCCGTACGGCACCTGCAGGCGGCCGACGACTGGTCCGACGCCGCGGCGGTGCTCAGCGATCACGCCTTCGGGATGATGCTCGACGGCCAGGAAGAGTCGATGCAGACGCTGCTCGAGGCCTTCCCGCAGAACGGCGTCACGTTCCCGGACCTGAGCGTCGTGCGGACGATGGTCGACCTGGTTCACGGTCGCCTGGACGAGGCCGCCGCGCACCTGGCGGTCACCGACTCATCCTTGGCGTGGGTGCCTGAAGACCGCCGGTACCGGCTTCGTGCCGCGATCGCGTCGCTGAACCTGTCGCTGGCCCGGCGGCGCGGGAACCTGGCGGATGTCATACGCCACGCGGAGTTCCTCAACACCCCGCCGAGCGTCGTGCGCGAAGAGGAGTTCGCACTGGGCAACGACCTGCGCGTCGTGGCCCTGATGAACCTGGGCACCGTCGAAGCCTGGTCGCTCGGCCGCTCCGACGGGGTGCGCCATCTCCAGGAAGGCGCGGATCTCGCCCGGAAGATCGGCCGGCCGTATCTGGAGGTGGCCTGCCGGGCCCAGCTCGGATTCGCGGTGCGGCTTTCCGGTATCAGGTACGCGCGAAAGCGTTGTGAGGAGGCGATCGCGCTCGCCGAGGAACACGGCTGGGGTAGCGCGTTCATCCTCGCCCCGGCCCTGGTGACCCTGGCCGGGTCGATGGTCTGGATGGGAGAGTTCGACGACGCGGAACGTATATTGCAGCGTGCTGACGTGGCCCTCCGGGCAGACTGCGGACCGGGCATCGGAACACTGCTCCACCTCGCGAAAGGGATGCTCCACGCCGGTCGCGGTCGGCTCCGCGAGGCCGCCGAGGAATTCGCCACGGCGCACGAACTGCAATCACGGCTCTCCGACCCGCATGCCCTGGCCAGCAACGTCACCGGGTGGCTGCTCGCCACCCAGGCCCGCCTCGGGTACGCCGCCGACGGCCGCAGCTCTCTCGCCACGCTCGACAGCCCACTGATCGACTCGGGCGAGTTCCGCAACGCCCGGGCGGTGATCTGCCTTGGGGAAGGCGACCCCGCCGGTGCGCTCGCCGCCGTCGCAGGAGTCATCGACGGACACGCCCCCGTCGTCCACCTGGCCACCGTCATCGAGGCGCGGCTCCTGGCCGCGCTCGCGAATCACGCGCTCGGCGAGCTGAAGCAGGCGCAGGACGGGATCGAACAGGCCCTCGAGCTCGCCGAGCCCGGAAGGATCATCCTTCCGTTCGTCATGACCGGTGCGGGCGAACTGCTCGAAGCGATGCCGCGAAATCAGACGGCTCATGCAGCCCTGCTCACCGACATCCTCGACGTGATCCACGGAGGGTCCTCGTCGGCGACGACTCCTCCCCTGCCGGCGGCCCAGGAACTGAGCTCCACCGAACGACGGGTCCTGCGCTACCTCCCGACCAACCTCTCCCGGCCCGAGATCGCCCGAGAACTGTCCATCTCGGTGAACACCGTCAACACCCACGTCCGCAACATCTACGCCAAGCTTCAAGCCACCGACCGGTCCTCGGCCGTCGAGCGGGCGCGGGAACTCCGGCTGCTCGCGACCGGCTCCCCGCGGTAGCGCGGGCTCACCAGATCCCGGTGATGGCGCTTTCACCTGCCCGCGGTCGAGCATGCCCGTATGCACGCTGAGCCAGCCTTGTACACGATCCGCGTCGACGGCCACCTCGGCGCCACCGTGCTGTCCGCGTTCCCCTCGCTGTCGGCCGAGCAAGAGGTCACGCAGACCGTGCTGGTCGGCTTCCTGGACAGCTCGGCGCTGTACGGGGTGCTGGCGCAGTTGGAGATGCTCGGGATAGACCTGGTCGAGGTGAGCAGGTCAAGCCCGCCGTGCCCGTCGGCGCAGCCCGGCCCGACGTCCCCGGCGTGACACGGCGCCGACTGACCAGATCCGGGCGATGGCCGCTTACCTGTCTCACCGAGAGCCTGTGGCCACGAGACAAGTCGCGGAACTCCCGGCTCATGGTTCGGGCCCGTTGATCCACCGCTGCGATCAGGCGCGGCGGCCGACCGCGGCGAGCATCGAGTAGCGGGTGACGTCGCCGCCGAGCGGATCGGGCAGTGCGCCCTCCGGCTCGGGCCGCCAGTGGATCATGTCCACCAGGCCCGGCGGCACCAGCTCGTAACCCTCCAGCAGCGACCCGATCCGCTCCCGGCTGCGCAGCGTCATCGAGTGGCTGGCCCGGGTGTAGACATCGACGACCCGATGCGCGGCCACCGGCCGGTAATCGTCGGTGCCGTGGCTCATCGCCAGGTACGAGCCGGGCGCGGTCGCATCGCGGTAGGCGGCCACGACCGCCGCCGGGTCGTCCTCGTCGGGCACGAACGGCAGGACCGCGAACATCAGCACCGCCACCGGCCGACTCAGATCGAGCAGACCGGTCAGTTCCGGATCAGCCAGCACCCGGTCCGGCTCCCGAAGATCCTCATGGACCACCGCGGCGTACGGCACGCCGTCCAGCAGGGCGCGACTGTGCGCCACCGCCACCGCATCCGAGTCCACGTAGACCGTGCGGGCGTCCGGATTGAGCTCCCGGGCCACCTCGTGCACCGCGCCCACGGTCGGGATGCCCGAGCCCAGATCGACGAACTGGTCCACCCCGCCCGCCAGGTACCCGACGACGCGCCGCAGCAACGCCCGGTTCGCCCGGCACAGGTGCGGCGCATCCGGCCACGCCTGGATCGTCTGCTCGGCCAACTCGCGGTCGGCGGCGAAGTTGTGGCTGCCGCCCAGGTAGTAGTCATACATTCGCGCGGCCGACGGCGTCTCGATGTCGACGTCGTCCGGCGCCCAGACCGGCCGGTGGTGACCCAGCACGCCCGCTCCCCTCGTTCGCGTCGCGGATCTCCGCACCGCGCCCCCGTGCGGGCGGTCGGCACGCACTGCGATCATACGACCACGGAAACGGGATAGGGAAAGCTTGGCCGAGATTGGTCCCTTGAACGACGCCGACGCGCCTTCACGCCGCCAGATTCAGCTGCCAGGAGACGCCGAACCGGTCGTCGGCCCAACCGAACTTGGCGCTGAAGCCATAGTTGCCCAGCGGCATGTGCGCCATGCCGTGCCCGCCGACCATGCCAAGGAAAAGTCGTCGTCAGGATCTGACCAGCCCCGACTGACGCGCGCCGTAGAGGCATATCTCTGCTCTGCGTCTCGACGGCCGCCACCGGATCACCGGCGGCCGTAGCAGGCGATCACGCGCTCGCGGAGGGCACCGGGACGTCCGGCGGCAGCAGCCCCTCCTCCCGCAGCCGCGCCCAGACGGCCGGCGGGATCGGCAGCGCGGCCCACGCCAGATTCTCCCTCAGCTGCTCCCGCGACCCGGGGCCGGTCAGGACGCAGCCGACCATCGGATGTCCCAGCGGGAACTGGATGGCCGCGGCCGCGGTGGGCACGCCGTACTCGTGGCAGATCCCGGCGATCCGCGCCACCTTCGCCCGGATCTCCTCGTCGACCGGACGGTACCGGAACTGCGGATTCGGCGCGCCGTCGATCAGCCCGCCGTGCATGGCCTGGGCCGCGATGACGGTGACTCCGCGGCGCTCGGCCTCGGGGAGCAGCTCCAGGCGGGCCTGCATGTCAAGCAGCGAATAGACGCCGGCCTCGAGGACGACGTCGAGGTCTGTCTCGCGGATGAACCGGGCCAGCATCGGCGCCTGCGTCATGCCGACTCCGGCCGCGCGGATCACGCCTTCGTCCCGAAGCTTGGCCAGGGTCGGCCACGCGCCGTCGAGGGCTTCTTGCCAGTGGCTGTCGGGGTCGTGGATGAAGACCATGTCCACGCGGTCGACGCCCAGCCGCTGAAGGCTCTCCTCCAGCGAGGCCAGCACGCCGTCTCGGCTGTAGTCGTAGATCCACTCCGCACCGGTGCGCGCGGTGTCGGGATGGCCGGGCCGCACCAGGCGACCGACCTTGGTGCTCAACAGGTACTCGCCGCGCGGCCGACTGCGCAGCATCGAGCCCAGGAGGCGTTCCGACCGTCCGCCACCGTACATGGGGGCGGTGTCGAAGTAGCGCATCCCGCTCTCCCAGGCCGCCTCGAGACAATCCTCGGCCTGCGCGGCGGGGACGTTCGGGTATGTGATGGCGGCGGCGCCGAAGCCGACGCGAGGGAGTTCCCGCATGCGCTCGCCGGGCTCTGCCGTCATGCCTTCACGCCTCCGGAGATGAGATCGACCCGCCAGTACCGCTGCAACGAGAGGAACAGGATGGCCAGCGGGACGATCGACACGAGCACGCCCGCGATGACGATCGAGTACTGCGCCGCCTGGCCGCCGGTGATGATCAGCAGCCCGTACAGCCCTTCTGTGAGCGGGAAGAGCTGATCCCTGTTGAGCATCACATAGGGCAGCAGGAAGTTGTTCCAGATGCCGATGAACTGCAGCAGGAAGACAGTCACCAGCGCCGGGGACAACAACCGCGCGCCGATGGACAGGAAGATCCGCCACTCCGTCGCCCCGTCGACCCGGGCCGCCTCGATCACCTCGTCGTTGACCGAGGCCTCGGCGTAGATCTTGCACAGATAGATGGCGAACGGGCTGACCAGCTGCGGCAGGAGCACCGCGGCGTAGTTGTTGGTCATCCCGAACTTCGCCAGCAGTAGGAACTGCGGAATCGCCAGCATGATCTGCGGGAGCAACACCGCCGCGACGATGAGCCGGAAGAGCACCACGCTGCCCGGGAACCGGTACTTGCCGAGGGCGTAGCCCGCGGCGCCGCAGACGATCGTGGAGAGCGCGGCGCCGCCGACGGCGTAGATGACCGAGTTGATCGCCCAGCGGTAGAAGATGCCGTTGTCGTAGGTGAACAGCGCCCGCATGTTCGTGACGAAGCCGCCGTGGAAGGTCGGCTCGAACGGCGGGGTGGAGAACAGCTCGCCGTTGGTCTTGGTGGAGGCGATCAGGATCCACACCACGGGCAGGACGCAGTACAGCGCGCCGACCAGCAGGATGACCGTGGGGATCAGGTTGGTCCGCGAGCGGTGCGCCGGCGCCCGGCGGGCCGGCGGGGCGGGTCGCAGGGCGGTCGCGACGGCCGTCATCGCTCACTCCTTCGCGAGATCCGGCGCAGTACCGCGTTGGCGAGCACCGTGGCCGTGACGGTCAGGACGATCAGCAGGAACGAGGCGGCCGCGCCCTTGTAGATGTCGTTGGTGACGAAGGCGTCGGTGTAGACCCGCATCAATGGCACCCAGGTGGAGCTGATCGCGTTAGTGATGGGTTTCAGCGTGTTCGGCTCGTTGAACAGCTGCAGCGCGCCGATCAGGGAGAAGACCGTGACCAGCGTGAGCGTCGGGGCGAGCAGCGGCAGCTTGACGCGCAGCGCGATCTGCAGCTCGCTCGCGCCGTCGATCTCGGCCGCCTCGAACAGTTCGCGGGGCAGGCCGCGCAGCGAGGTGTAGACGACCACCATGTTGAAGCCGAGAACTCCCCACACCGCGACGTTCGCCACGGAGAAGAACACCGACCGCGAACCGAAGTAGTCGAAGGTGGCGCCGCCGATCGGGCTCGTGGCGGGCAGGTAGATGAAGCCCCACAGCAGCGTCGCGACCACACCGGGCACGGCGTACGGCAGGAAGATCGCCAAGCGCGCGAAGCCGACCAGCCGCGCCCGTTTCGCGTCGAGGCAGAGGGCGAACAGCGTGGAGAAGACGATCGTCGCCGGCACGCCGATAACCGCGACGAACAACATCCGCAGGATGCTGTGCCAGAACTCCGAGTCCGCGAAGGCGGCGTGGTAGTTCTGCAGTCCGGCGAAGACCTGCGTCGGGTTCTGGTCGCCGAGCAGGCCGCCGCCGACCTTCATCCTCATGAAGCTGAGATAGATCGCGTAGCCGCCGGGGGCGACCGTGAACAGCAGGAAGAGCAGCACGGCGGGCGCGAGCAGGAACAGCGGCAGCAGCGACCGGTGCCGTCGGCGCCGGACCCGGGCGGGCGGCTCGGGGCTGTCGGAGACCGGCTGGACGCTCGCACTGTCGAGCAGCGTCTGCGGTGGGGGCGGCGTGCCGGACCGGTCTCCGATGGCGCTCATGATCTGAAGTTGCTTTCCTTCCCGTGTCGTGGCGTGGCGCGCGGTTCGGCTCAGCTGGTGGTGACGTTGAAGCCGCGCTGCCTCATGTCGCTGACGGTCGCCTGCTGCATCTGCGTCAGCGCCCCGGACAGCGGGCTCTTGTTCTGCAGGGCCGCGGCGAAGTCGTTCGAGTACGCGTCGAAGGTCACGTTCGCGTTCGGACCCCAGATCTGGAAGGTGCGCACGTTCTGCGCCGCCTGCGCCATCAGCGTGTTGTAGTCGGGCTGGTCCGACATGAACGGCGGCGGGGTCTTGAGGGCGTCCTGGCTCTGGTTCGCGAGCGACGCGGGGAACACGTCGACGTTCTGGATCAGCAGCTTGACGCCCTCCGCGGAGGAGTTCATCCACTTCACGAACTTCGCCGCCTCGGCCGGGTGCTTCGAGTTCGACGTCACCGCCTCGGTCTCGCCGCCCCAGATGCCGACGGTCGAGTCGCCCGCGGTCCAGGCGGGCAGCGCCGCGGCGACCCACTTGCCGGCCGTGTCCTTGGCGATGGACGGCAGCTGGTTGGGGGCCCACTGCGCGCTGACCCAGCCGATGATGGTGCCGTTGTCCATGTCGGTGCTCCACTGCGGCGACCAGTTGGGCTCGGGGCTGACCAGTCCCTGCTGGATCAGGTTGCTCCAGTAGTCGGCGACCTTCTGGGTGGCCGCGTCGTCGATGCCGACGTTCCACGTCGTGCCGGAGGCCGTCCACCAGTTGGCGCCCGCCTGCTGGGCCAGCCCGGCGAACCAGCCCGAGTCGACCGCGGAGAAGTTGCCGATGTACTGCTTGGGGTTGTGGGCGTGGACGGCGGCCGCGTCCTGGGCGTACTGCGCCCAGGTGGTCGGGGCGGTGAGCCCGAGCTGGTCGAAGATGTCCTTGCGGTAGAAGAACACCATCGGGCAGATGTTCTGCGGGACTCCGTAGGTCTTGCCCTCGAACTGCACCTGCGCGAGCGAGGCCTTGCTGAACTGGCCGGAGAGGTCGCCGACGTACTGGTCGACCGGCACGATCACCTTGTTCGAGATCAGCGCCGGCAGGGCCTGGTACTCGACCTCGGTGACGTCCGGGTTTGTGCCGGCGGCGTTGTTGGTGATCAGCTTGTTGTAGAGGGTGTACCCGGTGCCCGCGGGCTTGCTCAGCTTCACCTGGATGTTCGGGTTCTCCTTGTTCCACTGGTCCACCACGGCCTGCATACCGCCGTCCCAGTTGACAAAGGCCAGCGTCACCGGGCCGCTGCTCGCGGGCGATGAGCCGGACGAGCTGCAGCCCGCTACCGAGGGAACCGCCGCCGTGACGGCCAGGCCGAGGACCGCGGCGGTCCTCGCGTGAGTCTTGCGCACTTCGATGTCTCCTTTGACAGTGACGTGCTAGGGGTCCCCCCACGTGGACTGTGATGTCGCGAGCTGTGATGTCGCGAGCTGTGATGTCGCGGGCTTCGGCGCCCTGCTAGCGGGGTCCGCCGCGGGATCAGGAGCCCTGCGCCCAGGTCGGATAGGTCACGGGCGTGGTCTGCACGCCGATCCACTGCCGCCGGGTGTACGAGGCGAGCTGCCCCTCACCGCCGTGGCGCGCGTAGCCGTCGTTGACGTGCACTTCGTTGCTCGCGACGCGCTGCGCGAAGGCGTACCCGCGCAGCGGGTCGCCGGTGAACACCGAGTTCATCAGGGTCCTGTGGCGGTTGACCAGCTCCAGGGCCTCGGCCTCCGAGTCCACCACGGTGATCGGCATGACCGGACCGAAGGTCTCCTCGCGGAAGATCGGCATGTCCGCCGTGACGTCGGTCAGCACCGTCGGCTGGTAGAACAGGCCGTCGTGCCCGCCGCCGACGGCGACCTTCGCCCCGGCCGCGATCGACGGCTCGACGAGCCCTTCGTGGAAGCGGGCGAGCTGCCCGGCGGTGATCACCGGACCGAGGTCGACGGTGTCGCGCAGGGGATCGCCGACTCGCAGCTTCCTTACCCGCTCCACGACGGCTTCGGTGTAGGCGTCGGCGACCGACCGGTGCACGATGTGTCGTCCAGCGCTGATACAGGTCTGCCCCTGGTACCAGAGCGAGGTCCACAGCGCGCAACTGGCGGCTTGGTCGACGTCCGCGTCATCGAGCACGACGAAGGCGTTGTCCCCGCCGAGCTCGGTGACAGCCGGCTTGCCCACGCGCCCGGCGTACTCGGTGATCGCGGCGCCGACTTCGAAGGAGCCGGTGAAGTGGATCAGGTCCAGGCCGGGGTGGTGGTAAAGGGTGCTGCCCGTCGTCGGCCCGTCGCCCGGCAGCACCGCGAACAGGCCGTGCGGCACACCGGCGGCGTGCGCGGCTTCGGCGAGCACTTGGCCGCCCGCGATCGGCGTGAGCTCAGCGGGCTTGAGCACCACCGCGTTGCCGTAGGCCAGGCCCGGTGCCAGTGCGCGCATAGCCAGGCTCATCGGGTAGTTCCAGGGGACGATGAGGCCGATGACGCCGAGCGGGACGGCGCGCGACAGCGACATCTTGCCCTGCTTGTAGGGAGGCAGGATCGACCCGGCGTTCTCCGTGAGCTGCGTCGCGGAGTTGAGCAGCTGGTTGATCGACTGCCCGAGCTCCTCGTCGGCCTTCTCCGCGGTTCCGCCGGTTTCCCGGATGATCAGCGTCAGCAGCTCGTCGCGGCGCCGCTCCAGCTCCGCGGCGAACGCGCGCAGGACGTCGCAGCGGGTGTTCGCGTCGGTGTCCGCCCACTCCGGCTGAGCCCGCCGCGCGGTGGCGACGGCGCGATCCACCTGCTCCGCGGACGCGTTGCCGTACCGGCCCAACGGCTGGCCCGCCGCCTTGTCGAGGACCGGCAGCCAGTCGGAGGCGGGCGGTTCGAACCGGCCGCCTATGTAGACCTCAGCCGTGTACTGCGCCGCCCCGGTACTCGGAGAACTCATCGGGACACCTCTGCGTGTTCACTGTGGGTATGTGCACTGCGGATGTGTTCACTGCGGATTGCTCAGGCGGCTCCGGAATGCGCCTTCCCGGAAACGTATTCGGCGTGGCCGAGACGTGTCAAGAGGTAGCGGCCCGATGGCGTGATCGCGCCTCACACCAGGACGAACGTCACAAGTACGGCGCATGAAAACATCCTGCCGCGTAAGACATCATGTTGACGGGCGTGGCGCGGCACGCCTAACGTGGAATTCGCATTCCCAATCGGCCCGGCGGAGGTATTGTGACGGCGACATCTGCCTCAAGGCCCGTGCGCATCGCCATGAACGGCGTGACCGGCCGCATGGGCTACCGGCAGCATCTGACCCGCTCGATCCTGCAGATCCGCGAGCAGGGCGGGGTTCTGCTGCCCGACGGCACGCGGCTGGGGGTGGAGCCGGTACTCGTCGGGCGCAACGAGGATCGCCTGCGCGAGATCGCGCAGCGCCATCAACTGCAGCACTGGACCACCGACCTGTCCGCGGTGCTCGACGACCCGTCGATCGACGTCTACTTCGACGCCCAGGTCACCGCGCAGCGCCCGGCTGCGGTGAAGAACGCGATCGCGGCCGGCAAGCACGTCTTCACCGAGAAGCCGACCGCCCCGACACTCGCGGAGGCCGTCGAGTTGGCCTCGCTCGCGCGCGAGGCCGGCGTCGTGGCGGGAGTCGTGCACGACAAGATCTACCTGCCCGGCCTGGTCAAGCTGCGCCGGCTGGTCGAAGAGGGCTTCTTCGGGCGTGCGCTCTCCTTGCGCGGGGAGTTCGGCTACTGGGTCTTCGAGGGCGACGTCCAGCCGGCCCAGCGCCCGTCGTGGAACTACCGCGCCGAAGACGGCGGCGGCATCACGGTCGACATGTACAGCCACTGGAACTACGTCATGGAGAACCTGCTCGGAACGGTCCGCGCGGTCACCGCCAAGGCCGTCACGCACATCCCGGTCCGCTGGGACGAGGAGGGGCTCGAGTACCGCGCGACCGCGGACGACGCCGCGTACGGCATCTTCGAGATCGAAGGCGGGGTCATCGCGCAGATCAACTCCTCCTGGGCGGTTCGGGTGCACCGCGACGAACTGGTGGAGTTCCAGCTCGACGGCACGCTCGGATCGGCGGTCGCCGGGCTGCGCAGGTGCGTGGCCCAGCAACGCTCGCAAACCCCGCGGCCGGTGTGGAATCCGGACCTGCCCGCCACCGAGCAGTTCCGGGCGCAGTGGCTGGAAGTGCCGGACAACGCCGACCTGGACAACGGTTTCAAGGTGCAGTGGGAGGAGTTCCTGTGCGACGTGGCGGCCGGCCGCCCGCACCGCCACGACCTGTTGTCGGCCGCACGCGGCGTACAACTGGCCGAACTGGCGTTGAAGTCGTCCAGGGAGGGCCGCCGGGTGGAGATTCCGGAGATCGCCCTGTGACCGCCGCGAACGCCGCGCCGGCATCGGTCCTGCTCCCCGACCGCGAGGGAAACCCGGAGCTCGTGCGGCTTGGCCCGCCCGCCGCCTGGCCCCGGCCGTCCCGGCCCCTCGCCAGCCGCAGCGTCTACGCCGCCGCACACGTCATCCCGCGTACGTGGGCTGACACGACGCCCGGCGCGCCGGGCGACCTCGATTGGGACGCGACCCTCGCCTACCGTCACGAGATCTGGTCGTACGGCCTGGGCGTCGCCGACGCCATGGACACCGCCCAGCGCGGCATGGGGCTGGACTGGGCCGCCACGCGTCAGTTGATCGTACGCAGCGCGGCCGCCGCTAAATACGCTGGTGGAGCGCTGGTGTGCGGCGCCGGTACCGACCAACTCGCGGACAGCGCACCGCCCTCCGGCTCGGCCGGCCTCGACCGCGTCGCCGATGCTTACCGCGAGCAGATCGCGGTCGTGCGCGAAGCCGGGGCCGGCGTCGTGCTCATGGCCTCGCGCGCACTGGCGCGCGTCGCAACGTCCGCCAACGACTACCTCCGGGTCTATGGGCGCCTCCTCGACGAAGTCGACCAGCCGGTGATCCTGCACTGGCTCGGCGAGATGTTCGATCCCGCACTCGCCGGATACTGGGGCTCGCCCGACGTGAGCACCGCGACCTCGACGGTCGTCGAACTCATCAACTCACACGCTGACAAGGTCGCCGGCATCAAAGTCAGCCTGCTCGACGCCGCCCACGAGACCACCCTGCGGCGCAGGCTCCCGGCCGGTGTGCGGCTCTACACCGGCGACGACTTCAACTACCCCGAGCTGATCGTCGGCGACGGTACGCACCATTCCGACGCACTGCTGGGCATTTTCGCCGCGACCTACCCCGCGGCGTCGGCGGCCGTGCAGGCGCTCGACGCAGGCGACAGCGAGCAGGCGCGCAAGATCCTCGATTCGACACAAGCCCTCAGCCGCACGATCTTCGCCGCCCCCACGCGCTACTACAAGACCGGCATCGCCTTCGTGTCCTGGCTCAACGGCCACCAACCCGGCTTCACGATGCTCGACGGCCTGCACGGAGCCCGGCCGCTCGCGCACCTGGTCGAGGTCTTCCGGCAGACCGATCAGGCGGGACTGCTGTGCGATCCGGAACTGGCCGCGCACCGCATGCGCACCCTGCTAGCCGTCCACGGGTGGCCCGCATGACCACCACCACCTCCGCCTCTCCCCTATCCAGGCTCTCCCTCAACACCGCCACCACCAAGCGCTGGACGTTGAAGGAGGCGGTTGACGGAGCCGCACGCGCCGGCCTGCCAGCAGTCGGCCTCTGGCGAGACCGCGTAGCAGAAGCCGGACTCTCGACCGCCGTGCGCGTCGTCAGGGACGCAGGGCTGCGCGTCTCGTCCCTCTGCCGAGGCGGCTTCCTTACCGCACGGGACCCCGAGGGACGTCGCGCCGCTCTGGACGACAACAGAGCAGCCATCGACGAGGCCGCCGCGCTCGGCACCTCGGAACTCATCATGGTCGTCGGCGGGTTGCCGCAGGGCAGCCGTGACATCGTCGGCGCGCGTCAGCGCGTCGCCGAGCTCGTCGCCGACCTCGCCCCCTACGCCGCCGAACGCCGGGTTCGCCTCGTACTCGAACCCTTGCATCCCATGTACTGCGCCGACCGCGCGGTGATCTCCACGCTGCGGCAGGCGCTCGACCTCGCCGCGCCGCACGAGCCGCAGGTCGTCGGTGTCGTCGTCGACACCTTCCACGTGTGGTGGGATCCCGGGCTCGAAACGGAGATCGCCCGGGCCGGCGCGGGGGGCCGGCTGGCCTGCTATCAGGTGTCTGACTGGAATCTCCCGATCGCGCCCGACGCCCTTCTGTCGAGGGGCATGATGGGCGATGGCTACATCGACTTCGACACCATCGGCCGATGGGTCTCCGAGGCCGGATACACCGGCGACGTGGAGGTGGAGATCTTCAACGAGGACATCTGGGCGGCCGACGGTCACGAGGTGATCGCCACCCTGGTCGACCGCTACCTCGACCTCGTCGCGCCCAGCCTCCTGCCGACCACCAATCACGAGAACCCCGCCCCCTCCGCCGACAGCGATACATTGATTCCCCAATGACCAGCGCGGGAAGGCGGGCTCAGTGCGAGGGGTGACGCTCACCGACGTGGCCTTGCGTGCGGGCGTGTCCCAGCCGACGGCCTCCCGCGTGCTCAACGGTTCCGCTCGCCGGCCCTCCCCCGCGGTCGTCGAGGCGGTGCGCCGGGCGGCGGACGAACTCGGCTACATCTCGAACGCCCAAGCGCAGGCCCTCGCGCGGTCCCAGACCGGCCTCGTCGGCCTGGTCGTCCACGACATCGCAGACCCCTACTTCTCCTCCATCGCGGCGGGAGTGCAGGCAGAGGCGTACCAGCGCGACCGCCAAGTGCTGCTCGCCACCACGCTGCGCAGCACCGAGCAGGAGATCCGCGCGGTGAACGCGTTCATCGGCCACCGCACCGACGCGATCGTGCTCGTGGGATCGCGGCTGAACACCGACGACGGCCTGCGCGACCAGGAGCGGCTGACCGGCTTGCTGGACCGCTATCGAGGGCTGGGCGGCAGAGTCGCGGTCATCGGCCAGCCGCTGCCCGGCACGCACACCATCGCGCCGGACAACCGTGCGGGGGCCGCCGCGCTCGCCAAAGCCCTGACCGCCGAGGCCGACGCGCCCCGGCAGTTCGTCGTGCTGGCCGGCCCGCCCAAACTGGCCACCGCGGTCGACCGTACCGCCGGTTTCCTGCGCGAGCTGCGCCGCGAGGGAATCAAGCCCCTGGCAGTCGTGCCGGGCGAATTCACCCGTGACGGCGGTTATGAGGCGGCGCAGCAGGTCGTGGCGTCGCTGAACCCGCAACGCCGCTGGGGCGCCTGCATCTTCGCGGTCAACGACGTGATGGCGCTGGGCGCGATCGCCGCCCTGCGGGAGGCCGGTCTGCGCACGCCCCGAGACGTCCAGGTCGCAGGGTTCGACGACATCCCGACCCTGCGCGACCACGAACCCGGCCTCACCACGGTCGCGCTCCCCCTCCAGGAGATGGGACGCCGGGCGATCGAGATGGCGCTGGCGTCGGACACCGGCGAGCAGTCGGTCACCCGCGTGAGCGGAAGGGTGATCATGCGCGAGAGCACAAACCCCACCGCCAATCGCGCCGAGCCGTAACCCGCGCCCACGCCCCCCTGCGCACGCCCGCGGGCAGGGGGCGTGGGCGCGGGAACGCGGCAGCGGCGCGAGGGCGGCCAGGTATGGACGAGCACCAAGCTGCTTCGGCGGCTGGCCTGGCATGAGCGGGAAGAACTGGTCGTCATGGAGGCCTTAGCGCGACGCGACGCGCAGTAGGGTCCACACCGCTGCCCGCTCGTGTCTGGTGCGCTGCCTCTTCGGACATTGATGCCGCTCATCCGGGGGGTCCGGCGTCTGCGCCTCGTAGTGTGCCGTGGACGACGAAGCGTTGTTGAGGGTGGGAGGCGCTGTGGCAGCGACAGTCCGGTTCGTCACGTGGTCGGCGGTACTCGGCGCGTGCGTCAGCGTCTTGGCAGCGGGTTGCGCGACCGGTAGCGGGACGCCGATCGCCGACACTCATGTCTCGCTCTCGGCGAGCCCGCCCGCGCCGGGTGGTACCGCGCCGAGTGAGTCCGCTTCGACGCCCGCGGCGCCTCAGAGCTCTGGCGCCGCAGCGTTTCCGGTCGCTTGCGCCTCCCTGACGGCCCAAGGCGATTACGGCTCGCCGGGGCCGTCCGAGGTGAGCCTCGACCAACTCGGCACCGCAGTCGGCTTCCCGGTGAGCAGCGCGGTGCTGGACACCCAGTCCGCGCTCGGCTTCCGCGGCTACGAGGGCTGCCGGTATCAGTTCACGACCCCGGGCGGCGGCGGCCAGCTCGACGTGTCCGTGGTGATCGGCACCGATCCGACCACCTGGACGAACGAGACCGCGGCGCAGGACTTCGCGGACACCAAGACCCAGTCGATGCCCCGCTCGGAGCGCGGCTGCATCGGCGACTGCAAGTGGGCAGCCGCCGCCACCCCCGGCATCGGCGACTCGGCCCTCACCATGACGCAGACGGGCGGCGACACGGTCGTCGTCGCGCTCAAGGGCGACCTCTACATCGAAGTCGGCCCGGGAGACCTCAAGCTCGAGCGTGAGATCGCGCTTGCCAAGCTGCTGGCCGCGAACCTGCACTAGGGCGGCCGTCGGCGCTGAGTTCGCGCGCCGCACTGGACACGTGACCATTTTGTCACCTATTCTTGTGGCATGGCCGACGACGACCTCGTGTTCAAGGCGCTGGCCGACCCGACCCGCCGCCTGTTGCTGGACAAGCTCTTCACGCGGGACGGGCTCACGCTGACCGAACTCGAGTCGGACCTGGAGATGACGCGCTTCGGAGTGATGAAGCACCTGCGCGTGCTCGAGGACGCCGGCCTGGTGGTCAGCCGCCGGTCCGGCCGGGAGAAACTGCACTATCTCAACCCCGTGCCGATTCGGATGATTCACGACCGGTGGATCGACAAGTACACCGAGCGCCAGGCCACGGCGCTCGTCGATCTCAAGACGGAATTGGAGCGGGAATCATGAGCGAGACGCGCCACGCGGACACCACCCAGGTCTACCGCGTGTACATCAAGGCCACGCCCGAGCAGGTGTGGGACGCGATCACCAAGCCCGAGTGGACGGACCGGTTCGGCTATGGCGGCCGCACCGACTTCGACCTGCGCGCCGGGGCCCCGTACCAGACGCGGCCGAGCGAGGCGATGGTCGAGGCCGCCGTCGACGCACCCTGGCCCGTGCCCGACGTCATCATCGACGGCGAGATCGTCGAAGTCGACCAGCCCCGGCGGCTCGTGATGACCTGGCGACTGCTGATGGACCCCGCGGTAGCCACCGAAGGCTTCACCCGGCTGACCTACGAGCTTGAGCCCGTCGGCGCGGCGACCCGGCTGACCGTCGTGCACGAACTCGCCGGCGCACCGCAGCTGGCGGCGCTCGTCGCGGGCGAGGGCGAGACCCAGGGCGCCGGCGGCGGCTGGCCGTGGATCCTCAGCGACCTGAAGAGCCTTCTGGAGACCGGCAAGACGCTGGCGCAGTAGGCACGGCAGCGCGCGCCTCTCGTCGCGGATCGCGCCGACGTCATCTCGACCCGATTTCGGCGCGGCGGGCACGCGCGGGCTGACTGCAGCACGCTGCTGATGCCGGGTCAGCTCGGGCCTTTGCGTCCGACGAGGTGGAAGATGCGGCTCAGCTGGCGGTAGGGGTCTCGCCGGCTGGCTTCGAGTTCGACCGCGGCCGCGGCCGCCACCTGCTGTGAATCGCCCGGGTCCAGCTCGGCGCCGCTGAAGTCGAGCCAGTCGACGAACAGCCAGACCCCGTACCAGCGCAGCGGCTCCACGCCGCGGCTGCTCACCAGTTCGCTGAGTTCCTCCACCGTGTCGGCGCGAGTCGGCAGTCCCAGCACGCCGATCTCGCTCCTGGCATCGAACGACGCCAGGGCGTCGTCCCAGCGTCGTTCCAGGGCCGGGCGCACTGCCGCGGCGTTGGCGTTGCCCGCCATGATCGAGACGATGCCGCCGTCAGCGGCGCACCGGCACAGCTGGTCGATGACCGGCTCCGGCTGCTCGAGGTATCCGAGCACGCCATGGCACAGCACGGCGTCGAAGCGTCGACCCTGCACCGCCTCGTCGGCGTTCGCGCCGTCGGCGTGCACGAACGTCACGCGTCGCTGCGTCTCGGCAGGCAGCCGCTGGAGTCGCTGCCGGGCCTTGTCCAGCATGCCCGGCGACGGGTCGAGCAACGTCACGTCGTAGCCGGCTTGGGCCAGCGGAAAGGATTGATGGCCCGCGCCACCGCCGACGTCGAGCACGGCTGCGGGAGGCGGCGGCAGGTGCTCCAGCAACTGCTGGTGGATCACATAGGTGCGCACGCGCCCCTTCACGGAGGCATAGGCCCCGTCGGCGAATTGGTCAGCCAAACCAGCCCAGGTGTCATCGACCACGACACCACCATAGGTCCGCGATCTGGTGCGCTCGCGAGCCGCCCGCATGTGGGACACGTTCGCCGAGACGACAGGCGTACGCACCCGTATCCAGGCGGGCCTCTTCGAGCACATCACCGCCGACACCAACCGCTGACATCACGGCGTTCGGGCGGTTTCGGCGATCCGACTCATGCTCCGGGGCAGGCCGCTCAGGCGGGGACCCCGATGTCCTCCGCCCAGACTGCCGGGTAACGCTGCTGGAATTCCTCCATCAGGCTGACGCAGCGCTTGTCGTCGAGCAGCACGACCTCGACGCCATTGCGCTGGAACACCGATAGGTCCCCGGCGAACGTGCGCGCCTCGCCGACAATGAGGCGCGGGATTCCGAACAGCAGCACCGCGCCGGTGCACATCGGGCACGGGGACAGGGTCGTGAAGAGCGTCATGTCCCGGTACGACTTCTGTCGGCCCGCGTTGCGCAGGCAGGACATCTCGCCGTGTGCGATGGGATCGTCGCGCTGGACCCGCTCGTTGCGTCCGACCGCGAGGACGTCCCCGCCGGCCGCGAGCGCCGCCCCGATGGGGATACCGCCTTCTGTCAAACCGCTTCGCGCTTCGGCCAGCGCGAGCTCGAAAAGGCGGATTTCCTCCGCGCTGGGGTCGCCGCTCATCGCTACCGTCACGCTCCAACTTTGGCGAGGATGACACCGAGGACCAGGATGAACCCGGCGAACTGCGCCGTCAGCCACGATACCCGGTACGCGATCGTCCGCGAATTCCGGATGTGCAGGAGATGGTAGAAGACTTCTTCCTCGTCTTCGAGCTGCGAGGTTTCGGTCCAATATATCGCGACCACGAGAAGGCACAGCGACGAGGAAATCCCGCTCATCACGAGTGCGAGCACGATCAGCGCATCGCCGACGCCGAACGGATTCGGCGAAGTGCCGAGCGCGATCGACGAGGCCGCCAGGACGATCGCGTCGAACGAGAGCAGCGACTGCGCTTTCGTGTCCAGGATCGACAGGCACGAATACAGGTAATCGTGCTCGAAGGCCATCGAATCGCGTTCTTTCAACTGCCGAATGGACCGCAGATGTCGTTGGCGGTCGGCCTTGTCGTAGACGCCTTCGTACAACCAAGGCCGAAGGCGGCGAGGTTGCAGCATTCGAATCCCCACAGGAGTCGCGCGAACCGCTTGCGGATTTCGATGCTCCGGGGCGCCTCGACAACGCGTGATTACCCGTCACCGATCCCTGACAAACCAATGGCCGTTTGCGGCGGGCCGGGCACCGCACTGCGCGATGACGGCCTATTCCGGCTCCGGCAGGGCGTCGGTGCGTTCGATCTGGCTGATCAGGCGCTTGAGCTGGTTTATCTCCTCGGCCAGGGCGGCCCGGCCCGCGCCGGTCAGGGTGACGACGATGTCGTTGAGCCCGATGGCGGGATGGCCGGTGCTGCTGGGGGAAACCGAGCCGGTCATGCGGCGGGTGACTGACGAGGGCGCTGGGCCAGCGCGAAGCCGATGCCGCCGAGGAGCAGCACGCTGCCATCGATCACCAGGCGAGGCACGAAGTACCACCGGGAGAGCGGGGCCATGAACCGTGCAAGGGACGGCATTTCGATGCTGACGCAGCTGCCCGTTCACTCGAGTGACTGGGCGGCTGGCGAAACCTGCTGTCTATAGGTGCTGAGGGTCAGCCCGAGGACCGAGCGGAACTCGTTGGCCAGGTGGGCGTGGTCCGTGTAGCCGAGGTCTGCGGCGACGGCCGCCAGGTTCATGCTCGGGTCGGTGCGAAGGCGTTCGGCTGCTTCCTGGAGCCTCCGCCGGCGGATCATCATCAACGGCGGCAGTCCGACATAGCGGCGCGCGAGTCGCTGAAGCGTCCTGGCGGACACGTTCAGCAGCGCGGCGGCGTCCTCAACCCGCAGCACGTCCGGATCGCTGTCGATGAGTTCGGCCATGGCGTTGGCCAGCAGCGCATCCCGCGTCGGCGCCGGAACGGTTTCGATCAGCCAGTCCGCGAATGCGTCGACGGCCAGACGGTGGCGCGTTGCTTGATCAGATGATCCGTTCATCGCCTGGGATACGCGGTCGTGCAGCGCGGTGAGTTCCATCGGTTGGTAGCGATCGCGTATGGCCGCGGGGTCTTCGGCGAAGGAGGGCACCGCCGCAGGCCGCAGAAGGGCTCCGACGGCCCAGCCGGTGCCGGTGAGATCGCGATGGGAGCTACGGGTCGAGGGACCGGCCAATCCGACCGTGTCCGGTTCAACTACAAGGTTGCAGGCCGGGAATGCGATCAGATGTTGCCGGGAGGAGCGGCCCGGTGCGATCTGCCACTCGGGAATCCAGAACCACCGCACCAGCGAGGCCACGCGCTCGGGCGCCGGGATGCGGTGGAACGTCGGAAGCCGCGCCGGATACAGCACCCCGCGATGCACCAGGCTCACCCGCCCCACGCTACGCGGTTGTCGCGTATTTCCAAGCCCGCCCGCGGTGGACGCACCTAGGCTCACGGCCCATGACAGAGACTTTCCAAGCCGCCCACGGCGAGCACACCAGCAACGGAACGCCGCACGGCGCCACCAGCCTGACCCCGTTCCTCGTCATCCCGGACGCACGCGGGGCGATCGGCTTCTACCGCGACGTCTTCGGCGCGCGTGTCGTGGACGTGACGGAAATAGGCGGGATCGTCGGGCACGCGGTGCTCGACTTCGGGAACGGACTGCTCCAACTGGGTGAACCGATGAAGGACTTCGGTCTGGTGGCCGCTCCTGACGGAGAGGGCGACTGCTACTCGCTCGGTCTCTACTGTCCCGACGTCGATGCGGTGGTCGCCCGGGCTGAGGCCGCCGGTGCGACCGTCCGCGAAGCGCCGTCGACGTTCGTGTCCGGCGATCGTTTCGCCAGCATCCGCGACCCATTCGGCGTGCGATGGTCGATCATGACCCGGATCGAGGACCTGTCGGAAGAGGAGAGTGCCCGGCGGGTGGCCGAGTGGGCCGAGCAGCAGGCCTGAGACCAACCGGACGATGGCGCCCTGCACCGTACGAACGGTGCAGGGCTCCTCGCTTACGGCCTCCCGTGAGCGTCTCGCGCGCGGCTCCCCGCCCGGCCACGCGTGTCCGGTCGCCGCTTAACCCACGAGCCGCGAATGTGATCGGTCATCGCCTTCGCCGCAGCCTGCTCGTCCTTGGCCGCCAACTGGTCGAAGACGGCCTGGTGCGCGACGTTTGATTCCCGCAGGTCGTCGAGGGTGGGCTCGCCGATGTAGCGCAGGCTCTGGAACGCCTGTGCGTTGATGGTCTGCACGACGGCCCGCCCGAGCCGGTTCCCGGACGCGGCCATGATCGCGTAGTGGAACTCCAGGTCCGCGCGCAGGAACCGGGCCGGGTCGCCCTCCTCGGCGTAGAGCTGGTCGAGGGCGGCCCGGATGAGCCGCATCTGCTCCTCGTCCGCGCGCAGCGCGGCCTGGCTAGCCATGTGGCTCTCCAGCGTGCAGCGCACGTCGACGAGGTCTTCCAGGATGGCCTGCTCGTTGTCGTGGCGGATGGACGCCGCCAGCACGACCGGGTCCAGAAGGTCCCAGTCGTCGGCGTCGCGCACCGTCGTGCCGAAGCCCTGCTGCACGGTGACCAGCCGCATCCCCTCCAGCGACTTCACCGCCTCGCGGATGACGGTGCGGCTGACCGCGAACATCTCGCACAGCACCGGCTCGATGGGAAGGGCGCTGCCGACGGGCAGCTCACCACCGACGATGCGGTCGGCGAGATCGGACACGACCGCCGTGGCGAGCCGCTGCGGCCGGCGCGGCCAGCCCAACAACGGGGCCGCACCGCCCGGCGCCCCGTCCGCTTGATCGTGAAACGCGCTCGAAGTGCTCACCCTGCTCCACCCACCGCTCTCAGCCGACGGCTACAGCATAGAAGTCGTAAGTCTGTGCGACACCCTTGACATGATACATATTACGAATTACGTTCTGGCCAACCGCAGCGGGCAAGACCATCGCAAACGCCCGCTGCGGCAGGTGACTTCATGCTCCGTATCAGCTCGTAAGGCAGACGCCGCGCTGTGGAGAGCCGCACACAACGCGGCCTCCACGGCAGACAGACCAGTCTCCGCTGCCCTGACGAATCCCCGCACGGCGACCCGCCGACGCCGCACCTGACGACGCCGCACCTGACGACCTCGCGAAGGGCATACCACCGATGCGCATCACTCATGTCGAGAGCTTCCGCGTCCCGCTGCCCGGCGCCCGCCCCCCGTTCGTCTGGCGGCACGGCCTGCTCGGATCGGCCCCCGACGGCGAAGCCGCGGTGCTGCGCATCGGCACCGACGACGGCGTGGCGGGAGTCGCGCTCGCCACCCGCCCCGGCATGGCGTCGGCCGTGGAGGACCTGGTCGACCGGGTGCTGCGCGAGCAGCTGGTCGGCGCCGATCCGCTGCAGCGCGAGTACCTCTGGCGCCGCATCTGGGAGATCGACCGCACCGAGGAGCTGCCGCTGCCCGCCCTGGGCCTGGTGGACATAGCCCTGTGGGACCTCGCCGGCCGGCTGGCCGGCGAGCCGGCCTGGCGGCTGCTCGGCGGATTCCGCGAGCGGATCCCCGCCTACGCCTCCACCGTCACCTTCCGGGACGTCGCCGAGTACCTCGACGTGGCGACCCAGTGCCTGGAACTGGGCTACCAGGCGATCAAGCTGCACGCCTGGGGCGACGTACGCGCCGACGCGGAGCTGGCGCACCGGCTGCGCGCGCACGTCGGCGACGACGTCCCCCTGATGTACGACGGCTCGGCGGGCTTCGACCTGCCGGACGCGGTCCACCTCGGGCGCGCGCTCGCCGACGCCGGCTTCCTCTGGTACGAGGAGCCGATGCGTGAGTTCAGCGTGAGCGCGTACCAGCGCCTCGCAGGGGCTGTCGAAATCCCGCTGCTGGTGGCGGAGACCTCGGACGGCGCGCACATGAACACCGCCGACTTCATCGTCGCGGGCGCCGCCACCTTCGGGGTGCGGGCCAGCGCGTCGATGCGGGGCGGCATCACCGGGGCGATCCGCACCGCCCATCTCGCGGAGGCGTTCCATCTGCGCGCGGAGGTGCTCGGCGACGAGATGCCCAGCCGGCACCTGTCGATGACGATCCCGAACACCACCTTCCACGAATCCATGGTCACGGCCAACCCGGTGGTCAAGAAGCCGGAGGTCGACAAGGCCGGCTACGTCCACGCACCACTCGACCCGGGGATCGCCCTGCCCGCGGGCCTGGCGTATCCACGGACTCTGGCAGCTTATGTCGAGGACGGAACATCTACATCTGAATAGTCTCCGACCCGCGCAGTCACTACAGAGAGGTACTGTCATGCGCAGCCCGATCCCGTCCACGCGCAAACGCTTCACAGCGCTCGCCGCCCTACTCCTGTCCGCGGCGCTGGCCGCGGCCGGCTGCGCCAAGCAGACCACCACCGGCTCGGCGGGCGGCGCCCCGGCCGACTCGATGTCTCCCGCCCAGGTCAAGGTCGCGTTCGTACCCGGCGGACCGCATCCGTACTTCCAGCCGTGGAAGACCGCTATGCAGCAGGCGAAGACCGACTTCGGGCTCGGCGGCGTGACCTTCAACGAGACGGCCGGCTGGGACCAGACCAAGCAGAACGACCTGCTGCAGTCGCTGGCCGCCCAGGGCTACGACGCGTTCGGCGTCTTCGGCGTCTCGCCCGACAACATCAACTCCACCTTCAGCGATCTGACCAGCAAGCACCTGCTCGTCGCCTCGCTGGGCTCTTGCCCGGCCGGCAACTACGACGCCGCGGACTTCTGCCTGTCCACCGATGTCGAGACCGCCGCGTACGAGGCGGCCAAGACGGCGATCGCGCAGATGGGCGGATCTGGCAACCTCGTGCACCTGACCGGCAACAACACCGACTCCAACACGCAGCGGCGCATCGCGGGCGTGGAGAAGGCGGTGGCGGAGACCGGCGGCAAGGTCAAGCTGCTGCAGACGGTCACCGACATCGACACCGACCTGCAGACCGCGCAGAAGGCCGTGAGCGACCTGCTGGCCGCCAAGGGCTCGCAGATCAACGCGATCGTCAACACCGCCTACAACCCCGCCGTCGCCTCCGCGGCGGCGGTCGCCCAGGCGCACCTGCCGATCAAGGTCATCGCGATCGACGACGACCCGACGATCATCGCCGGCATCAAGAGCGGCTCGGTGGCCGCGACGGTGGTGCAGAACCCGGTCGGCCAGGCCTACGTCGGCGCCTACGGCCTGATGAAGCTGGCCGGCGGCTGCACCATGAAGACCCCGGGCGTGGCCATCGACTCGGGTTCGTTCGTGGTGACCAAGGCCAACGTCGACTCGTACGACGCCGAACGGCAGGCCAAGACCGCGCAGTTGAAGGCCGCCTTCGACAGCACGTACCTGTCCTGCAAGCAATAAAAGCAGAGGTCGAAGCAGCCGAGCCCCTCAAGGCCCTTCCGGAGAGGTCCGTGTCCACGATCACCGACGCCCAGGCGTATCTCGTCGATCTGCCCGTCGAGGCGGTCCGCACCGACGCGGTGCAGGCCTTCCTCAAACAGGAGACCGTCTTCGTCGAGATCACGACCGCCGACGGGCTCTCCGGGCGCGGCTACTGCTACACGATCGGCACCGGGGGCACCGCGATCCTCGCGCTGCTGCGCGACTACCTGCTGCCGAGGCTCCACGGCCGCGACGCGCGCCAGATCGAGGCGATCTGGCACGACCTGTTCGGCTCGACGCGGGCCACGGCGGTCGGCGCGATCACCTCGCTCGCGCTGGCCGCCGTGGACACCGCGCTGTGGGACTGGCGCTGCCGCCGCGCGGATCTGCCGCTGTGGATCGCCGCCGGCGGCGCCCGCGACCGCGTCCCGCTGTACGACACCGAAGTCGGCTGGCTGCATCTGACGGTCGACGAGCTGATCGGCGGCGCCAAGGCGGCGGTCGCGGCGGGCCGCGGCGGCGTCAAGATCAAGATCGGCAAGCCCGATCCCGCGCAGGACGTCGAGCGGCTGACCGCGGTGCGCGAGGCGGTGGGGCCGGGCGTCGACCTGATGGTGGACGCCAACCAGTCGCTGACCGCCGCGGACGCCATCCGGATCGCCCGGCTGCTCGAACCGGTCGACGTCTACTGGCTGGAAGAGCCGCTGCCCGCCGACGACGTCGACGGGCACGCGCGCCTGGCCGCGTCGACCAGCATCCCGGTGGCCGTCGGCGAATCGCTGTACTCGGTCGGCCAGTTCGCCGAGTACATCCAGCGGCGCGCGGCCGGCATCGTGCAGGCCGACGCCGCGCGCATCGGCGGCATCACCCCGTGGCTGAAGGCGGCGCACCTCGCCGAGGCGCACAACATCCCGATCTGCCCGCACTTCCTGATGGAGCTGCACGTGAGCCTGTGCGCCGCGGTGCCGAACGGCCGCTACCTCGAGTACATCCCGCAGCTGACCGCGATCACCACCACGCGGCTCACCGTCGAGGACGGACACGCCCTCGTGCCGACCGCTCCGGGGCTGGGCATCGCCTGGGACCTAGACGCCATCGACGACCGCCGGGTGGCCTGAGCGATGCCCGCGTCCCTGCCCGAGCCCGACGTCGCGACCCCGCCGGACAGCGAGCCGCCGCCGACGCAGTCCGCCGCCGCGGCCCGGCGCGGCCTGCCGTTCTGGGCGAACCCGCGCTTCGGCCTGTTCGCGGTCCTCGTCGTGCTCGTCCTGGTCTTCTCCTCGCTGCGCCCGTCGTTCCTCAACACGTACCTCACGCTCGTGCCGATGCAGGCCGACCTGAGCGTGTTCGCGGTGGTCGGGCTCGCCCAGCTCTGCGTGCTCTCCCTCGGGCACATGAATCTCGCGGTCCCCCGCATGGCGGCGATCTCCGCGTTCGCGATGGGCTGGTCATATCAGCACTTGAACCTGCCACTGTGGCCCGGAATGGTGGTCGGCCTCGTGGTCGGCACGGCTGTCGGCGCGGCCGCCGGATGGATCATCGTGACGACCGGCGCGAACTCCTTCGTGGTCACCCTCGCGCTGGATTTCGCACTGGTCGGGCTGGTCTCGCTGCTCTACAGCCACGTCGGCGACGGGGTGGCGTTCAGCGTCCACCCCGCGGGCATGGATACGCTGCGCATCGACACCTTCAGCAACTACTGCATGGGCAACGTCTGCGGGCCGCCGGTGCCGTTGATCGTTCCGATCGCGCTCGTCGCCGTCATCGCGGTCGGGCTGCTCTTCCGGGTCTCCCGGGTGGGCCGGGAGATGCTGATGACCGGCTCGAACCTGAAGGCCGCGCAGCTGTCCGGCATCCCCACCTCGCGCCGGATCATCCAGGCGCACGCGATGTCCGGGCTGCTGTCCGCGCTGGCCGGCTTCCTGCTCGCGATCAACAGCGGCGCGTTCTCCGCCGACATCGGCAACTCCTTCCTGCTGCCGTCGTTCCTCTCCCCGGTGCTGGGCGGGACGCTGCTGGCCGGAGGGGCCGTGAGCGTCCTGGGCACGGTGCTCGGCGCCGCGCTGACCGAGGTCATCCGCACCGGGCTGAACCTGCTGAACTTCTCGGTCCAGGCGCTCAACATCTACATCGGCCTGGTCCTGGTGGCCGCGCTGTCGCTGGACCGGCTGCGCCACGTGATCGCCGAGCGGCGAGGGAGCCGACCATGACCACCGCCACCGGCAACGCCGGCCTGCCGCCCGACTTCCGGCGCGCGCGGCTGCGGGAGCTCGTGCGCACTCCGGAGTTCACTCTCGCCCTCATCGCGGTCGTGGGTTTCACCGCGCTGGCGAGCACGACCCACGGCAACCTGCTGCACGGCGACACGCTCAGGTCTGTCTTCCAGTACCTGGCCGTGCCGATCCTGGTCGGCCTCGCACAGATGGCGGTGCTCGGCGTCGGGCAGATGAACCTCAGCGTCGGGGTGCTCACCGGCTTCTGCTCGATGATCGCGGCGTGGCTGATGGTCCGGGCCGGGCTGCCGGCCGGCGTCGCGGTCGTCGCGGCGGTGCTGGTCGGCGCGGCGGTCGGCGCGGTCAACGGGCTGGTGGTCGTGCTGACCCGGATCAACGGGTTCATCGTGACCCTGGCGACCATGACCATCATCGACGGGCTGCGCTACGGGGTGCACGGCACCTCCACGTTCCAGGGCTACTCCCCCGACCTGGTCCGCCTCGGCCAGGGCTCGATCCTGGGCGTGCCGAACCCGTTCCTTGTCGCGGTGATCGTCGCCGTGCTGGTCGCGCTCTTCTTCCGCCGGGCCGCCCTCGGCCGCCAGCTGCTCGCCACCGGCGGCAATCCGCTCGCGGCGCGGCTGTCCGGCATCTCCAATGACCGCTCGATCGTGCTCGCGCACCTGCTGTCCGGGCTGCTCGCGGGCATCGCCGGGGTGGTCGAGGTCGCGCTGTCCGGTTCCGTCAACGCCACCATCGGCGACGACCTGCTGCTGCCGAGCTTCGCCGCCCCGATCATCGGGGGCGTGGCGCTGGTCGGCGGCGCGGTCAGCGTGGCCGGCACCTGCCTCGCCGCGCTGATCATTCGGCTGGTCGACGTCGCGCAGGCGCAGTACTCCATCGACCCCAGCTGGGTAAGCCTCATCGTCGGCGCCGTGGTGCTCGGCGCCGTGCTGCTCACCCAGCTCCGGACGCGGCACAAGGGGACCGGGACATGACTGGAGACATGACCGAGGACACGAGTCCGGGCACGAGATTCGTCGCCGAGAAGCTGGTCAAGACGTTTCCCGGGGTGCGCGCCCTCGACGAGGCGTCGCTCGCCCTCGAGCCCGGCAGGGTCCACGCGCTGCTCGGCGAGAACGGGGCCGGCAAGAGCACCCTGATCAAGATCGTGACCGGGGTCTACCAGCCCGACGGCGGCCGACTGCTGGTCTCCGACGGCGCGGGCGGTCTGACGCCGGTCCGCTTCGCCCGGCCGCATGACGCCCAGCGCGCCGGGATCGGCGTGGTGCACCAGGAGCGCAACCTCATCCCCGCGTTCTCCGTCGCCGAGAACATCGCGCTGCAGGCCGTCTCCACCCGCTTCGGCTTCGTCGACCGCCCGGCCATGCGGGCGCTGGCCCGCCGCTGCCTCGACCAGCTCGACGTGCACCTCGACGTCGACCGGCCGGTCGGGTCGCTGTCGGTGGCCCAGATGCAGCTGGTCGAGATCGCCAAGTCGCTGGCCGTCGACAGCACCGTGCTGCTGCTCGACGAACCGACCGCGTCGCTGACCGGCGACGAGGCCGACCGGCTGTTCACGGTGGTGCGCCGGCTGCGCGACCAGGGCCACAGCGTCGTGCTGGTCAGCCACAAGCTCGAGGAGGTCTTCGCGGTCGCCGACACGGTGACCGTCCTGCGCGACGGGCGCAGCGTCGCCGAGGCGAAGCCGCTCGCCGACTACTCCCGCGACCAGATCGTCAGCCTGATGGTCGGCCGCGCGCACGCGGACCTGACACTGCAGACCCGCCGCGTCGAGCGGCAGGCGACTGCCGCGCTGGAACTGCGCGAGGTCTCGACCGAATCAGGGCACCGCGACGTGTCGCTGCACGTGCAGCCCGGCGAGATCCTCGGCCTCTACGGCCTGGTCGGCGCGGGCCGCAGTGAACTGATTCGCGCCGTGCTCGGGCTGGACCGGATCACCTCCGGCACGCTGAGTGTGCACGGAGAGCCGGCCCGCATCCGCAGCGTCGGCGACGCCCTGCACCGCTACCGCATCGGCTACGTCACGGAGAACCGCAAGGAGGAAGGGATTTTCCTCGACCAGCCGATCACCCGCAACGTCGCGGTCACCGTGTGGCGGCGCATCGCGCGCGCGGGCCTGGTGCGCGAGTCCGACGAGCGGTCCCTGGTCGAGACCTACCGGGAGCGGCTCGGCATGCGCATCGCCGACCCCCGCCAGCTGGCGGGCCAGCTCTCCGGCGGCAACCAGCAGAAGGTGAGCCTGGCCAAATGGCTGGCCGCCGACTGCGACATCCTGGTGATCGACGAACCCACCGTCGGCATCGACGTGCGCACCAAGGCGGCGTTCCACGAACTGATCCTCGCCCTCGCGGACACCGGCCTCGCCATCCTGCTCATCTCCTCCGACCTGCCGGAGATGGTCACGCTCGCCGACCGCATCGACGTGATGAACGACTACCGCGTCGTCGGCGAACTCGACAACGACCACGACTACCGGGCGACCAGCCAGGCCGTCATCAATCTGATTCACTCCGGAGCGGCCGTCTGACCGAAGCCGAAACCCCGACATTGCGCAAAAACGCACGCGGCCAAACATCACATGTTCGAGCCCCCAATCTCTTGACGCGCCAATGAATCGCGCGTTAAATCACATCTTGAATTAAGTGCTGCTGTCCAGCTCACCGCACTATGCGGGGCGCTCACCGCAGTTCTCCAGCCGCTTGGCGCAGCGGTTGCGGGCCGGCCGGGGCGCGGCCGATGCCCGATGCTCCACGGCTTTCCCCCCGACGCGGATCCGGTGATCCCGCGCCGCGGAACTCAGACTGCTCCAGAAGTCGAAGGACAACGTAGTCCGGTATGAGGCAGGAGAAGATGAGACACTTCCGTATCGCGCGAATCCTCGCGCCTGGACACGCGAGACCGCGTCGGGCCAGCAGCGCGGGACGCGCGACCATAGCCTTGGCGGTCGTTTCCGCCTTGGCACTGATCGGCGGTCCCACCGTCGCCCACGCCGCCACCGGCTCTCCCTATGGCGGGACGGCTGCCGCAGTGCCCGGCACAGTGCAGGCCGAGAATTACGATACCGGCGGCCAGGGAGTCGCCTACAACGTCGCGACCGTGAACGGCTCGGGCAACAACTACCGCTCCGACGGCGTCGACCTGGAAGCCACCACAGACACCGGCGGCGGCTATGACGTCGGATGGACCGCGGCCGGACAGTGGTTCAACTATACCGTCAACGCCGCGTCGGCCGGGTCGTACACGGTGAGCGTCAGGCTCGCCTCGCCCAACGGCGTGACGGACGGCTTGCACATCGCCAACAGCTCGGGCACCAACCTCTCGGGCAGCATCAACGTCCCGGCGACCGGCGGATGGCAGACCTGGACGACAGTCACCGCCAGCGTCACCCTCCCGGCCGGAACACAAACGCTGACCCTGAACCAGGACAACGGCGGCTGGAACATCAACTACCTGACCTTTGCCAGCAACGGCAGCAACGAGGGCCCCTTCAACGGGACGGCCGCTCCGGTGCCCGGCACGGTGCAGGCCGAGAACTATGACACCGGCGGCCAGGGAGTCGCCTACAACGTCACGTCCACCAACGGCTCGGCCAACAGCTACCGGCCGGACGGGGTGGATCTTGAGGCCACCACGGACACCGGCGGCGGCGATGACGTGGGCTGGACCGCGGCCGGTCAGTGGTTCAAGTACACCGTCAACGTGGCTTCTGCGGGCACTTATTCGCTCGGCGTGCGCCTGGCCTCACCCAACGGCGTGACGGACGGCCTGCACATCGCCAACAGTTCCGGCACCAACCTGTCCGGCAACATCAACGTCCCGGCGACCGGCGGATGGCAGACCTGGACGACAGTCACCGCCAGCGTCACCCTCCCGGCCGGAACACAAACGCTGACCCTGAACCAGGACAACGGCGGCTGGAACATCAACTACCTGTCCTTCGGTTCGGCCGGGATCAACACGTCGGCCTGGTATGAAGTGGTGAACCAGAACTCGGGCCTGTGCGCCAGCGCCGCGAACGGCGGCACGGCGAGCGGCACCGCCGTAGAGCAGCTCTCCTGCACCGGGGCCTCGAGCCAGCTGTGGCAGTTCGTCCCGGTGGCAACCGGCGAATACGAGGTGCTCAACCAGAACGCTCAGGGCGCCGGCGAGGCATGGAACATCACCGGAGGAGTGACGGCCACCGCCAGCGGGGCCCTGCTGCAGATGTGGGCCTACGGCGGCACCAGCAACACCAACGAGCTGTTCGCGGCCAACCAGCAGTCCAACGGCAACTACACCTTCGTGGCCGACAACTCCGGTCTGTGCATCGACACTCCCGGCGCTTCGACGACGAGCGGCGTGCAGCTTGAGCAGTACACCTGCAACGGCACCGCCGCCCAGGCGTTCAGCCTCGTGGTGCCGAGCGGCGGCTGCGGAAACAGCTGCGGCGGTACGCCGAACTTCGGTCCGAACGTGTACGTCTTCGACCCGTCGATGTCGAGCGCGACGATCCAGAACGACATCAACTCGGTCTTCAACAGCCAGCAGAGCAGCGAGATGGGCACCGGACGCTACGCCATGCTGTTCAAGCCCGGATCGTACAACGTGGACGTCCCGGTCGGCTTCTACACCCAGGTGCTCGGGCTCGGGCAGTCCCCGACGCAGACCACGATCACCGGCGGCGGCGTGCACGCGGACGCCAACTGGAACGGCGGCAACGCGACCATCAACTTCTGGCGCGACGCGGAGAACCTGACCGACTCGCCGTCCTCCGGCAACACCGTGTGGGCGACCTCGCAGGCCACTCCGCTGCGGCGGATGGACATCAACGGTTCGCTGGCGCTGTCGCTCAACGGTTACTCGTCGGGCGGCTTCGTCGGCGACTCGGTGGTCACCGGCCAGGTCAGCTCCGGCAGCCAGCAGCAGTACATGCTGCGCAACGACCAGTTCGGCTCCTGGACGGGTTCGAACTGGAACATGGTGTTCACCGGTTCCACCGGCGTGCCCGGCCAGAGCTTCCCGAATCCGCCGTTCACCACCGTCAACACCACGCCCAACATCTCGGAGAAGCCCTACCTCTACGTCGACTCCTCCGGCAACTGGAACGTGTTCGTGCCCGGCAACCAGGCCAACCGGCAGGGCGCCAGCTGGAGCAACGGCAACACCCCCGGCAGCTCGCTGCCGATCAGCTCCTTCTTCATCGCCAACCCGAGCAACACCGTGGCGCAGATCAACGCCGCGCTCGCGGCTGGACAGAACCTCCTGTTCACCCCGGGCATCTACCAGATCAACGGCACCATCAACGTGACCAACCCGGACACCGTGGTGCTCGGTCTCGGCCTGGCCACGCTGGTGTCCAACGGCGGCAACACGATCCTGTCCACCGCGGACGTCAACGGCATCCGGATCGGCGGGCTGATCTTCGACGCCGGCACGACCAACTCGCAGGTGCTCGTGCAGATCGGCCCGCCCGGGTCGAGCGCGAGCCACGCCTCCGACCCGACCGTGCTCTCTGACGTGTTCGCCCGGATCGGCGGCGCGACGGTCGGCAGCGCCAACCAGACCCTCGTGGTCAACAGCAACAACGTGATCGGCGACGACCTGTGGCTGTGGCGAGCGGACCACGGTAATGGCGGAACGGTCGGCTGGAACACCAACACAGCCGCCAACGGTCTGGTGGTCAACGGCGCCAACGTCGCCATGTACGGCCTGGCGGTGGAGCACTACCAGCAGGTCCAGGTGCAGTGGAACGGCAGCGGTGGAAAGGACTACTTCTACCAGAGCGAAATGCCGTACGACCCGCCGAATCAGAGCGCGTGGATGGACGGCTCGGCGCGCGGCTACCCGTCGTTCGCCGTGTCCGGCTCGGCCACGGGCTTCCAGGGCTACGGCCTCGGCGTGTACTGCTTCTTCAGCACGAACAACAGCGTGGTCTCCGACAACGCGTTCACCTCGTCCGCCTCAGGCGCCAACTGGCACGACCTGGTGACCGTGTCGATCACCAACGCCGGCGCGATCGAGAACATCATCAACGGTGTGGGCGGTCCGACACCGACCAACACCTCGGCTAACGACCTGACCAGTTACCCGTAACCCATCCCGCCTGTCAGCGGTTCCGCACCGGCACCCGCCGACTGGCGCCAGCAAGAGATCAACGAGACAGCGCAGGCGCCTGCACCCGATTCGTCGGGTGCAGGCGCCGATGCGTTAGTCGTCGGGTCGGATAGCGAACCGGCCGGGTGCGGGTCGGCGATCCTGGCGCAGTACCGTAGGCAGCACTGCTCATATCCGCCGGTTGACCACTGCGGGCGCGAAGCCTGTCGCTCGGTAATCGATGTAAAGCAGGCAATCCGGCCAGCACACGCCAAATAGTCCTTCGCAACCAGCACAACATTGGCGCGGAAGCCAGCGGACCGGGTATTCTAACGTTGTAATCCGAGTAGCGGTGATCGGATGTTTTCCTGTGCGCAAAGCCCGCGTATGGCCGATAATCGGGACAGCGAGGCCCGCGGGTCACCGCACAGCCACGACCTCCTCGCGGAGACGGATCGGACGGAGCACAGGCGTGATGACCTCAGGAAACGGCGCTCGGACGGCCCACCGCTCCGCGGCACGTTCTGCGACGCCGTCCGCCCCCGCCCGCACTGCGCGGACGGGGCGCGTGTGAGCGCCGATCGGGCACTGGCGCGTCCGGGCGCCGCGCGCCTGCGAGACGTGGCGGTAGCCGCGGGGGTCTCCGTCAAGACCGTGTCGAACGTGGTCAACGGTACCGCGAGGGTGGCCGACGAGACCCGCCGACGCGTGCAGCAGGCCATCGACGCGCTCGGCTACCACCCGAACATGATGGCGCGCCGGCTGCGCACCGGCCGCAGCGGCGTACTGGCCCTCGCGTTCCCGGAGATGCCGAACCCCTATTTCGCCGAGCTGGCCGTCGAGGTCATCGCCGCGGCCCGGCGGCACGGCTGCACCGTCCTGATGGACGACACCGCCGGCGACGCGGCCGCGGAGCTGCGCATCGCCTCCGGCCTCGGCGACCCGATGATCGACGGGGTGATCCTCAGCCCGCTGAGCCTCGACCAGAACGAGCTGGCCTCGCGCGACCGCAGCGTCCCGCTGGTGCTGCTCGGCGAAGCGGACTACGGGCTGGTGTGCGACCACGTCCACATCGACAACGTCGCCGCGGCCCGCGACGTGACGCGGCACCTGATCGACGGGGGCTACCGCCGGATCGGGGCGATCGGCTGGCAGGACCCTTCGCCGCGCGCGACTGCGCAGCAGAGGCTGCTCGGATACACCGAGGCGCTGCGCGACGCCGGGCTGCTGGTGGATCAAGCGCTCTTCCCTCCGGTGCGGTCCTACCGCCGCCCCGACGGCGCGGAGGCGATGCGCCGGCTGCTCAAGCTTCCGCAGCTGCCGGACGCGGTGTTCTGCTTCAACGACATGATGGCGCTCGGCGCGATGCGGGCGATCTACGACGCCGGGTTGCGCGTGCCCGACGACATCGCGCTCGTCGGCTTCGACGACGTGGAAGAGGCGGAGTACGCCATCCCCTCGCTCACCACGATCGCCCCGGACAAGACCAAGATCGCGGAGGAGGCGGTCGGCGCGCTGCTCAGGCGGATCAATGACGGCTATGAGGAGGCCGGTCGGCTCATCCAGCCGGGCTATCGGCTGGTGGTGCGGGAGAGCAGCCGCCGCCGGTGACGGCGTCCGCGCTCCCGCCCCGAGTCAGAGTCGGCGCATTCGGCTGAGCGCGGTCTGCAGCAGGACCACGGCGGCGAGGAAGCCGCCGTTGACCGCGTCGGTGAACGCGGAGCCGTACTGCGAGAAGTAGTGGTCGATCAGGTTGTGGATCACCGCGAGCAGCAGCACGCCGCAGACGGTGCCGCCGACCGAGCCGAAGCCGCCGGTCAGCAGAGTGCCGCCGATCACCACGGAGGCGATGGCGGTCAGTTCGTAGCCGAGGCCGATCGTGGTCACCCCGGAGCCGAGGCGCGAGCCGCCCAGCGCGCCGGCCATTCCCGCCAGTGTCCCGGACAGCAGGTAGACCAGCACCTTCGCCCGGTCGACCGGCAAGCCCAGCAGCCTGGACGCGGTCTCGTTGCCGCCGATGGCGGTGAGCGAGGCCCCGAAGCGGGTGCGCTCCAGCAGGAGCCAGCCGAGGACGAAGAGCGCCGTGACGATCAGCACGGGCGTCCACGTGCCCTGACCGAGGTCGCGGAACCACGAGCCCTGCGGTACCAGGTATGTCGTCGAGCCCTCATTCGTGATCGCCTGCAGCAGGCCGCGCGCGCCGAGCAGTCCGGCCAGCGTGACGATGAACGGCGCCATCCGCGCCTTGGCCACCAACAGGCCTTGGACCGCGCCCCAGGCCGCGCACACCACGAGCGGCAGCAGGACCGCCGCCCAGGCGCCGGTCTGCGCGCCGCGGGCGGCGAGCACTCCGCCGAGCGCGTAGAGCGAGCCGACCGACAGGTCGATGCCGCCGGTGGTGATCACGAACGTCATGGCGAGCGCGAGCAGCCAGACGAAGGCGTTGTTTCCCAGGATGCTGCTGATGTTCGACCAGGTGGGGAAGGTCGGCGAGAGCGCCGAGGCGAGCGCCGCGACCAGGACCAGCACGGCGAGTGCGCCGCGCCGCTGCACCTGGTACGAGATCCGCTCGCGCAGGGTGGGCGCCTGCGCCGACTCGGCCGGCTGCGCCGCGGGACCCGGTGGCAGCGTTCGGTTCAAGGTGCTGCTGCTCATCGGGTGCCACGCTCCCGCGATGCATAGACGGCGAAGCAGATGATGGCCGCTTCCACGATCTGGGTGTAGGACTCGTGCACGTTGTGCTGCGTCAGCACCGCGGTGATCAGCTGCATGAACAGCGCGCCCGCGACAGTGCCGAGCACTCGCACCCGGCCGCCGGTCAGCGGCGTGCCGCCGACCACCACCGCGGTGATCGCGTTCAACTCCATGCTCAAGCCCTGATTCGCCGGGTCGGCCTCCGCTCCGTGCCCGACGATCAGCACGCCGGCGAGCGCGGACAGCACGCCGGAGACGACGTAGACCGTGATCAGCACCCTGCGTACCGGAAGCCCGGCCAGCCGGCTGGCCGGGCGGTTGTCCCCGATCGCGACCAGCTGCCGCCCGAACGTGGTCAGCCGCATGACCAGGCCGGTGACCGCGGCCGCGGCCAGCGCGATCCACGCCATCACCGGGACGCCCAGCACGGTGTTCTCGCCGAGGCCCAGCAGGGTGCTGTCACCGACCGGCTTGGCGACGTCGCCGTTCATCAGGTTCGCCAGGCCGCGCACGCCGATCATCAGCGACAGCGTGGCCACGATCGGCTGAACGCCCGCAATGGCCACCATCGACCCGCCGACGATCCCGGACGCAGCGCCGAGCAGCAGCGCGATGCCTATCGCCGCCCAGGGGCCGTAGCCGATGTAGAGCGGGATCGCCGCCGCCGCCAGCGCGATGACCGCGCCGACCGACAGATCGATCCCCTCCGTGCCGATGACCAGCGCCATCCCGAGTGCGACCAGGAGGGTCGGGGCGAGCTGGAAGAGCTGGACCCGCCAGTTGGACGCCGACAGGAAGTTCGTGTTCAGAGCCACCGCGACGACCAGCAAAACGACTAAGGCCCCGTAGACGCCGTAGTCCTGCAACCAGCGCAGCAGCCGGTCGCGGCTGACGCGTTCGGGTGCCCACGTGATCGAACTCATCGCTCGCGCTCCTCGTCGCCGGTCTGCTCCGCGTGCGCCTCGACTGCCGAGCTATCCGAGGCATCCGACGGCGCCTCTGCAGCGAGGGTCCGCATCAGCCGTTCCTCCGTGACCTCGTCGCCGTCGAGCCGGCCGATCACCGCGCCCTCCTTGAGCACGACGATCCGGTCCGAGCCCTCGATCAGTTCCTCCAGCTCGGAGGAGATCAGCAGCACGGCCAGGCCCTCGCGGGCAAGCTCGTCGATCAGCGCCTGCACCTCGGCCTTGGCACCCACGTCGATACCGCGGGTCGGCTCGTCGAGCAGCAGCACCTTCGGGTTCATACACAGCCAGCGGGCCAGCAGCACCTTCTGCTGGTTGCCGCCGGACAGGTCGCTGACCCGCTGTTCGGGGCTGGATGCCTTGATGCGCAGTCGGTCCATGAACAGTTTGACGACGGCATCCTGCTTCTTCGCCGAGACCACACCCGCGCGGGACATCCGCGGCAGAGCAGCCAGCACGATGTTCTCGCGCACCGACAGGCTCGGGATGATCCCCTCCGCCTTGCGGTCCTCGGCGAGCATCACCACGCCTGCGCGCATCGCGGACGCCGGGCTGCGCTGGTGCAGCCGCTTGCCGTCGACCTCGACGCTTCCGCCGTCGGTGGGCAGTGCGCCGATAATCGCCTTGGCTGTCTCGCTGCGCCCGGCGCCGAGCAAGCCGCCGAGGCCGACGACCTCGCCCGGGTGTACGTCCAGGCTGACGCCGTGCAGCCGGTGCCGCATCTCGAGCCCGGTGGCGCGCAGCGCGGGCTGGCCGCCGTGCGCCGCGTGGCCAGCCGTGTCGAAGGCGGTCGCGCCCTCCGCGCGCACCTCGGACAGCTCGCGGCCGAGCATGAGGGAGATCAGCTCGAGCCGGCCGAATCCGGCCAGCTCCCCGGTGTGCACCACCGCGCCGTCGCGCAGCACGGTGACCCGGTCGCAGATCTCGTACAGTTCGTCCAGTCGGTGGCTGACGAAGACCACCGCGATGCCCTGTGAACGCAGGGCGCTGATGACGGAGAAGAGCGTTTTCACCTCGCGCGGCTCGAGCGAGGAGGTGGGCTCGTCCATGATGACGACGCGCGACTCGAGCTGCACGGCCCGGGCGAGGGCGACCATCTGCTGCGCGCCGAGCCCGAGCGTGTGCAGCGGACGGGTCACGTCCACGCGCACGCCATACCGCGAAAGCGTCTCCGTCGCCAAGCGGTTCATGGCCCGAAGATCGACCAGTCCGAAGCGGCGCGGCTCGCGGCCGAGGAAGAGGTTGCGCGCGACGGACATCAGGGGGATGAGGTTGACCTCCTGGTAGATCGTCGAGATCCCGGCGGCCTGCGCCTCCAGCGGGTTCCGGAACGAGCGCGGCGCCCCCGACAGCCGCACCGTGCCCGAGTCGGGCCGGTACACGCCGGTGATCACCTTGATCAGCGTGGACTTGCCCGCTCCGTTCTCGCCGACCAGCGCGTGCACCTCACCCGAGCGCAGGCTGAAGTCCACGCCGCGCAGCGCGCGCACGCCCGCGAAGCTCTTGCCGAGCCCCACCGCCTCCAGCACGGGGCTGTCCGCGCCGGCGGCGGGTTCCGGGGGTTCCGGCATCGTTCCTCCCTCGATTGCTGTCGGCGGACGCGGCGCCAGGAGCCACGCGACACACCGGACGACCCGCCGCGCCCTTTGAGACGACCGGTCGTCTCAGGTCGATCGCCCGCTGTGCGCTGACCGGCCTACAACGGCCGGTCGTCTTATTTTCCGCGTGTCCGCGTCAGTACACGAGGCCGCCGTTCAGCGCGGTCTGGGCGTTGGCGTCGGTGAAGTGGTTGTCCTTGATGATGACCTTGGGCTGGACGCCGGTGGTGCCGTAGAAGTTCTGCAGCGACTGGAAGGCGAGCGGGCCGAAGCGCGGGTTGGTCTCGATGTCGGCGACGACCTTGCCGTCCGCCACGTCCTGCACGGCCTGCTGGATGCCGTCGATCGAGACGATCTTGACGTCCTTGCCGGGGGTCTTGCCCGCAGCGGTGATCGCCTGGATCGCGCCGAGCGCCATCTCGTCGTTCTCCGCGTAGACCGCGTTGATGTCGGGGTGCGCCTGGAGCAGCTGTTCCATGACCTTCTGGCCGTCGGTCTGGTCGAAGTTCGCGGTCTGCGACGCGACGACCGTCATGTTCGGGTACTTCGCCTTCAGCTCGGCGGTGAAGCCGTCGGTCCGGTCGGTGGAGACGTTGTTTCCGGGGGTACCCGACAGGATCGCGACCTTGGCGGTGCTCCCGGTGGCCTGTGCGAGGTCGTCGGCGGCGATCTGGGCCTGCCCGTAGAAGTTCGAGCCGATGAAGGCGATGAAGTCGGAGCAGGCGGTGCCGGTGACCGTGCGGTCGATGGTCAGCACCGGGATCTTCTTCGCCTTCGCCTCGGCCAGCGCGGGGCCGAGCCCGGCGGAGTTCTCCGGGGCCACGATCAGCACCTGCGCACCCTGCGCGATCATGTCCTCGATCTGCGAGTTCTGCGCGTTGACGTCGGCGTTCGCGTTGCGCTCGATCAGCTTGACGCCGAGCGACTTGGCCTGCTCCTCGATGCTCGCGGTCTCGGTGGCCCGGAACGGGTTGCTGGTGGACTCCGACTGCGAGAAGCCGACGATCGTCTTGCCGTCGGTGATGTTCAGCTGCGGGACCCCGCCGTTGTACGTCTGGTCCGTGCAGGCGGGACCGGCGCTCGCCGTGGGGCTCGCCACCTGCTGCGCGGCCGCGGAGTTGTTGCCGGCCGCGGCGGTGTTCCCCGTGCCCGTGCTTCCGGAATTGGTACACGCGGTAGCGGCCAAACATAGGGCAGCCAGGGCAGTTGCCGGGACGGCCTTGCCTCGTGGGAATGCGCTCATACGCCGATCACATCCTCGTCGATGCTGCTTGTGGGTAGCGGGGGCGAGTACGTGGCAAGGCGGCGGCCGTCCGACGTAGCCACGTGTTCCAACGATGTAACGGGCTTCATTGAGGCATGCTCACCCAGCGCTGTCAACTGGTCGCCGGACAAGCGCGCTGGGCCGGGGCCAAATGAGACCGAACCGAGATGCACGGGCGCCTTCCGAGTTGGTCGCTATGTAGTTCTTTGAGGTGATAGATACCCATTCAGCGGACATCGAAGCAGCTCGCACGCGCCGACACCGGAGGCGGATTGTCATCGCCGCGCGCGCAGTCCGTACTGGTGACGGCATTATCGAAAACTTCGGTCTTTACCGCAAACGTTTCCGGAGCCATACTTGCGGTGCCCCACCACCGCCTCGCCGGACCGGCCTTGACGCCCGCCGTCGGCGGTGCCTCAATGAGGCGTTACAACGATGTAGTGACCACCCGCCGCGTGACGGCCAATCCACGCGGTGCACCGCCCCACGCCGTCTTTCTGCCCACGCCAGACCGGAACCGGGAGCTCTGCCAGAGCCGTCCCGCGCCGCGCCCACGAAGCGCGTGCGTGAGACGCCTCGTGCCGAGCTGATGACGCCTGCCCCGGTCCGGTCGAAATCCAACTGCCGCGATACCCGACGGCCCGATGTGCCCGAGCGCACGCGACAGAGGACTTCGGCACCCACCCGGTCCGGCGCCGGCGGCGCGTCCGACAACCGGCCCTACGACGGCGGCCGCGGGGCGGCGGTGCCGCCAGCCGACGAGAGGGATGAAGAACGATGGGAGGTGGCCGCGCCCCGACCAAACTGCGCCATGAGTTCATCCGCGCCGAACTCGCGCGCTCCGGCGGCGTGCGCATCAGAGACCTGGCACACCGCTTCGGAGTGTCGCGGGCGACCGTGCGCCGCGATCTGTGCGCCCTCATCGACGCCGGAGACGCGGTCAACGTGCACGGCGGAGCGCTGCTGCCCGGCGACCGCGCATTCGGACAGCGGAAGCCCGAACGAGAGGCCATCGCCGCGTCGGCCGCGCGTACCGTCACGCAGCACGAATCCGTCGGGCTGTTCGGCGGCCAGGTGATCCAGGCGCTCGCCCACCGCTTGAGCCACCGCGCGGACCTGCGCATCGTCACGAACTCGCTCGCGGTGGCCCAGGCCGTCGACGGCGCGCACGAGCGGCGCGAACCGGAGGTCGTGCTGCTGAGCGGCGTGCTGTCTCCGTCCGGCACGGTCTACGGCAGCCCGGCGGCCGCCTCGCTGCGCGGACTGCGGTTGGACGCGTCCTACTTCGACTGCGTCGGGCTGGACCCGCTGACCGGCGCGACCGTCGACGACCTCGGTGAAGCCGAGCTGCGCAAGACGTCGATCCAGCTCTCCCGACGCAACGTCCTGCTGGTCGAACCCGCCCGGCTCGGCACACGCGGGCTCCGCAGCTTCGGCGCGCTCACAGACTTCTGCGAGGTGATCAACCACTGAGCCAGTAATCCGCCAACTCAGCCCACGAACCGTCCACCATCCGACCCGACAGCGACGTCGGCATCCGCGCGCTCCGCGCCCCTGCTGCCCAGGGGCCGCAAACCCGGGAGCGCCGGCGCCCGCGGCAGCCGCCGGAACCTACCCCGTCGGCGGCTGCCGCGCAGCGGCGCCCGTCTCGCCACCACCAGAGCACGAAAACATCGCAAGCCCCTGCGACCCACGGCGCCGCGCAGTGCGACGGGCGTTGCTTTCGCGCGCCCTGAACCCGAATCACCCACACCAGAAAGAGGTCCACCATGGTCGCTTTCCCGCGCGTCCCGCGCTGGCGATGGCGCATATCCTCCGCCGGGACGATCCTGGCCATGCTCGTCGCCCTGCTGGTCGCCATCCCGTCCGCCGCCCAGGCGGCCACATCGCTGCCGTGTGACATCTACGGCTCCGCGGGCACCCCGTGCGCGGCGGCGCACAGCACCGTGCGCGCCCTCTACGCGAACTACAGCGGACGGCTCTACCAGGTCCAACGCCACTCGGACGGCGCCACGACCGACATCGGCACGCTGTCGCCCGGCGGATACGCCAACGCCGCGACGCAAGACGTGTTCTGCGCCAACACCAACTGCGTGATCACGACCATCTACGACCAGTCCCCGCAACACAACGACCTGACGATCGAGGGTCCGGGCGCGGCCGGCGGCCAGGACGTCGGGTCCAACGGCGCGGCGCTGCCCATCGTGGCGGGCGGCCAGAAGGTGTTCGGGGTCTACATCGGCCCGGGCACCGGCTACCGCCACCACGTCGGGTCCGGCGTGGCGCAGAACGGCCAGCCCGAGGGCATGTACATGGTGGCCAGCGGCACGCACGTCAACAACGGCTGCTGCTTCGACTACGGCAACGTCGAGGCGACGATCTCGGACAACGGCAACGGCCACATGGACGCGGTCAACTTCGGCACCACCTGCTTCTTCCCACCGTGCTCCGGCACGGCGCCGTGGGTCGCGGCCGACCTGGAGAACGGCCTGTACCAGGGGGCCGGCTCCAACACGAACGACCAAGGCAACACCAGCATGTTCGTCACCGCCATGCTCAAGAACGACGGTCAGCGGACCTTCGCGCTCAAGGGAGGCAACGCACAAGGCGGAGGCTTATCCACGTGGTACAACGGCCCCCTGCCGAGCAACGGATATCAGCCCATGCATCAGGAGGGCTCGATCGTGCTGGGCACCGGCGGCGACAACAGCAACGGCTCGATCGGATCCTTCTTCGAAGGCGTGATGACGGCCGGGTATCCGTCCGACGCGGCTGACAACGCGGTGCAGGCGAACATCGACTCGGTCGGGTACTCGGGCAACAGCGCGAAGCCCGCCACCGCCGCCACGATCGGCGCTCCCGCCGGCAAGTGCGTCGACGTGTCCGGCGACGACACCGGCGGCGACTATACCCAAGTCCAGATGTGGGACTGCCAGTCCTACGCGGTCGACCAGCACTGGACCCACAACTCCGACCTCTCGCTCTCGACACTCGGCCGCTGCCTGGACATCGACGGCGACGGCACCGCCGTAGGCACTCCGGTCGAACTGTGGGACTGCAACGGCGTCGGCGGCCAGAAGTGGGTCCAGCAGCCCAACGGATCGCTGCTCAACCCGCAGTCAGGACTCTGCCTCGACGACCCGGGCGCCAACACCTCCAACGGCATCCGTCTGCAGATCTACACCTGCAATGGCACCCCCGCACAACAGTTCTCCGTCAACGGCGGCGGCGTGATCAACAGCCCCGGCGGCCAGTGCGTCGACGTGGCCGGCGACGACACCGGCGTCAACCTCACTCCCGTCCAGCTGTGGGACTGCCAGGTCTACGCGGTCGACCAGCACTGGTACCACAACGCCAACGGCTCGCTGGAGACCCTCGGCCGCTGCCTGGACATCAACGGCGACGGCACCGCGGTCGGCACCCAGGTGGAGCTGTACGACTGCAACAACGTCGGCGGCCAGGTCTGGCAGCAGCAATCCAACGGATCGCTGCTCAATCCCCAGTCAGGACTCTGCCTGGACGACCCGGGCGCCAACACCTCCAACGGCATCCGTCTACAGATCTACACCTGCAACGGCACCCCTGCACAGCAGTTCCACCTGACCTGACAACGCTGACGTGTTCGGGCGCCTCCCGGCGGAAGGCGCCCGAACACAGCAGCTCACCCATCATCAAGCACTCGGCATCGGCGCAGCCGGAGCGCTCTATAACGCCTGGAGTGACCGATGCCATTCAGAAAGGCACGTAAGAGCAAGAACACCCTCGGATTCAGAGTCCTGACCCTGCTGACCGCCGTCGTCTCGACCCTCGCGCCGCTGCACGCGACGCTCCCGGTCGCCGCGGCGGCGACCACCGTCTGCGCCGTCTATTGCGACACCCGCGACCCGTCGCTCGCGCAGCAGGAGACCTTCCCCGTCCCCAACATGTACGAGAACGGGCGGGTCATCGAGCTGCACGTCTCGGACCCGGACGGGATGGCCTGGGCGAGCATCGACAACGGCGTCCTCAACGACTCGGTGTGGATCGACCGGTCCTGGGACGGCGGCAACACCTGGGACGGCCTGCTCGGCAAGGCCTGGATACCAGGCACCTGGACCGGTACTCGCACCCTCATGTACAACATGTACGACCCCTCAAACCACCGGCGCGCGGTCGTACGCGCGTGCGGCGACGCGCAGGGAGTCGTCTGCACCAGCTGGGCCCACCTGTCCGTGTGCGCGGCACGCTGCGACGGCGCCAATCCCGCCACCGCCAGCGGCAATCACCAACCGGTGCCCGACACGACCCTGAACGGGCGCGACATCGCGCTGCACGTCGACGACAGCGGGATGGCGTGGGCGACCATCTCCAACGGCGCGCCCGGCGACGAGATCTGGATGGACCGCTCCTGGGACGGCGGCAACAGCTGGCCCGACGGCTCGTCCAAGGGACGGGTCAGCGTGCCCGCGGGCGCGACCGGCACCAACACCGTCGAGATCAACATCGACGACCCGCTCGGGAAGCTGTACGGCGGGGCCGTGCGCGCCTGCGGCCGGGCCGTCACCGGCGAGAACGGCAGCTGCACCGCGTGGGCGCGCGCCAGCTCCAACCAGGCGAGCGCGGCCGCGGACGCCCTGATGTGGTCGTACGACCCCTACAACGCCTGGTGGCCGTCGAGCTGGTGGAACTCAGCCGTCGCGCTGACCAGCGTGATCGACTACCTCCGGCAGACCGGGGACACCCGGTACTCGTGGATCGTGGACCACACCTTCCAGGTCAACAAGGTCGCCTTCCCGGCCGGGGCGCGCAGCAGCGACCCCATCCAGGGCGACTTCATCAGCCAGGCGACCGACGACACGGAGTGGTGGGGGCTCGCCTGGATCGACGCGTACGACCTGACCCGCAACCCGGCGTACCTCAACGAAGCGGTCACCATCGCCAACCACGTCAGCACCCTGTGGGACCCGAGCAGCTGCGGCGGCGGCCTGTGGTCGGATCAGCAGCGGGTGTACAAGAACGCGATCACCAACGGCTTGTACGTACGGCTGACCGCCTCGCTGCACGACCGCATCCCGGGCGACACGACCTGGCTCGGGCAGGCGAGCAGGGCGTGGAACTGGTTCCTGTCCAGCGGAATGATCAACTCTTCCGGGCTGGTCAACGACGGACTGACCTCGTCGTGCGGGAACAACGGCGGCACCGTGTGGAGCTACAACCAGGGCCTTGCGATCGGAGCGGCCGTCGAGATGTACCGCGCCACCGGCGCCGCCGCGGATCTGACCGAGGCGCGCCATCTCGCCGACTCCGCGATCAACTCCACCGCATTGGTCTCCGGCGGACTGCTTACAGAGTCCTGCGACAGTCTCAACGCCACCTGCGACGACAACCAGAAGCAGTTCAAGGGCATCTTCATGCGGTACCTCGGCGATCTGAACTCAGCCACCGCAGGGGCCTACAACGGGTTCATCTCGGCGCAGGCCGGCTCGCTCTGGAACGCCGACCGCAACACCCTCGACCAGTTCGGTGAGCGCTGGTCCGGCCAGGACTCCAGCGCCGATCCCAACATCCGCGACTGGCGCACCCAGGCGAGCGCCCTGGAAGCCCTCCTCGCCGCCACATCAGAACCCTGACAGACGGCCACCGGATGAGCGGTCAGGCCCCACCGATCTGAAGTCGGTGGGGCCTGACCGCTGGCGGAACCATCGCAGACATCTACGCCTGCAACGGCAGCACCGACGAATACTGGATGATCAACTAATACCGCGCTGAACTGCTTCTCCCTGCTCGGCCGACGCCGCACCGTCGGCGAGCAGTATCTTCCGCAGCTCATCCGATCAGTCGAAGATGAGGTCGAACTCCTCCCACGGTCCGATAGTCGTCCGGTTCGCGATCAGCGGCGACGCACCGGCGTTGTCGGCGGTGACGATGTCGTTGTTCGCGTGCGCGCGGAAGCTGACGCTCCCGTCGTTGTTCGCGATGAGGGTGAACTCTTCCCACGGTCCGATGGCGGTGCGGTTCGCGATCAGGGGTGAAGCTCCCGCGTTGTCGGCGGTGACGATGTCACCGTTGGCGTGCGCGCGCAGGCTGATGCTGCCGTCGCTGTTCTGAATCAGGTCGAAGGTCTCCCACCCGCCGATCGCGGTGCGGTTCGCGATCAGCGGCGACGCGCCGGCGTTG
>NZ_DASZGI010000280.1:0-2622 GCF_035938995.1 Actinocrinis sp. | reverse complement strand
GGGAGTCGTCGCGCCGCTGTTACTGCCGCAGGCCGCCGCGAGGACGAGCAGGGCGACGAACCCGCCGACATGCCCGCTGAGGCCGCGCTTGGCCTTCTGTTTCCCGGCCGCGGGACGTATCTCTGGGTCGGAGCCGGAGTCAGGAGCGGTGGGTGTGGTCACGGTCGGTCAATCTATCGAAACGTAGAGCACTGGCGAGGATGATTAGTCGAACTCACGCGGTAACGTCGGTTTCGGTGGTATATCCCGTGAGGCCACGGTGGCGTTGCGAACTGCCGCCTGGGCGCCCCCACGGGACTGCTTGGTCCACCACGTGCTGACCCGCTGGACGATGACTTCCATTGGCCGAATGATCGGGCACGCCCGGGTGTCCGCTGCCGCGTTTGTCGGGCGCCCGGCGCGGCCGCGTACCCCTGTACTCGAACCACTCTCCCTCGCTCAGCAAGAGCTGGGATCATGGCGAGGCTGTGACCGGTCGAGAGCGTGTGGACACAACGGCTTCGGGATCAACCGGCGCTGTCAGCGGCGGCCCGAGCTGCGCTGGTTAGCACGGCCTCGATAGCTTCTCGCAGGGGTATCTTCGTTCCGCCGAGCAGGGCGCGAGTGATGGCAATCGCCTGGAACGCGCTCATCTCGCGCTCGACGAGCAGTTCTTGGACGGCCTGCATGCCCTGGTGCGCCAGCACGGGGCGGCAATCCTCCACCAACGCGGCCCATTGAGTGGCGACCTCGGCTGGCAGGCCCGTGTGGTCGTCGAACATGATCGCTCCCCTCCAGTCCCGTGCGGCTTGGGCAGTGCCGCTTGGATGACAGTCGGGCCCTGGGGCGACGCGGGTCAATTGCTTTTCCGGCGCGACGGTCCAAAGCCTCAAGGATCACTCTCGGCGGCGGGTTTTCGCCGGGCGTATCATGCGGTGGAGACGAGGTTGAGGGCGGGGCCCGGCGTGGCCAGAAAGAGGGCCAGGACGCTGAGGCGGCGCTGATGGCGGGTGCGGCGGTACCTGCTCAGCATTCAACCGGCGACGACAGAGCGCCGCAGCGTCGGCTTCCACTCCATCCACGAGCGGCTGGACACCACCACCCCCGGCGGCATGTTCGTCTTCCACGTCTTCGCCGCGCTGGCCATTATCTCAAGCTTGAGGATCTATCACAGCCGTGACCTGCGCCGCCATGTCGACGACACTGTCCTTGTCGGCGTCGTGTAGGCCGTCGGCCTGGAAGCTTGTGACGGTGATCGTTATCGAAGCGTTGCGCTCGGCTCAGAGCAAGGGCGGGAAGTAGAGGACTTCGACGAACATGATGCGCCCGTCGACAACGTCAAGCACGACCATGCCGTGGTCGGCGTGAAGCGGGATGTTGCAGTGTCCGGGGCCGTACGCACCATCAGGTCGCGGCGCGGTATAGAAGCTCTTACAGAAGTCGTCTTCGCATGGACACTGCTCGACGACGGCCAGATCGTGGGCGCAGGTGGCGAGGTCGGTGTGTCCTTCGGTGTTGAGCAGCGAGATCAGCTCCGCGGAAAAGACCGGGAAGGCCTCGTGCAGGAGCGGGGGCCGGTCAGTCATCAGCTTGAGACTCTGTCGACGGTCGGCCTGCACCCGAGTCGAGGAGCGCGCAGAACGTGCCGACCGGAGCCGCTTGAGGCCAGTCGGACGCGGAGTATTCCGCCGCGTGACTGCTTCCGCGCACCTGGTCGATGTGGAGCAGGGCGCCGAGCGCCCAGTCCTGGTTGTAGGCGTACTGCGCTGCCGGGTAGCGGTCGAGGTATGCAGCCAGGACGGCTGCGTCCTGGTCTGTGCCAAAGCGGGCCAAGGCGAGGCAATAACCCTCGCCGGCGTAGACAAGTTCGCTGGCAAGCAGGAGTTCGGCCAGCCAGCCCCGGAAGCGCTCGCGCCGACCGATGGCGATCAGCCAGGATGCGGTCAGTCGCGACCGCCACTCGCTTTCCAGCAGTGCTTCGAGCTCTTTGTCGCTGATCTCGCGTGCCGGCGTGTGCAGCGCCTGCAGGAACGCGGCTCGCTCGCCCTCGGACATTGTGCGCGTGAAGTTGCCGCCGAGTAGATGCAGGTACCGCTTGATTTTGCCGTCGCCGGCAACTACGTAACGGCGGATCGCGGTGGTCAGCTCGACATCATCGGCCCGGGGAAAGCGCACAGGCCTGTCTCGCTCAGTGTCTCCTGGCGGAAGCCGTGAACTACTCGTCCTGGGCGCGCCTATCGAGCTGCCAGGTAACAGGCCCGAGCACCCGCACCGCCGCCGAACCGCCACCGCTGTTTAAGGCGGCGGCAAGCCCGTGACCAACATGGATGAATAATCGGCACGCACAACGTGCTCGCGGTCATCGACCACGTCACCCCGCCTCTGCTTGCATGCGGTTGACCTCATTCATATGACGAATTATCTTATGATTTCGATTCGCCGACTCCCTCCAGCGTTGTAAGGGGCTGCTACCCATGTCGCGTCACTTTCCCATCTGCGCCCTCGTGGGTGTGTTCTCCCTCGCGGCGGGCGCCCTGGCGCTCGCCCCCGCACCGGCCGACGCGGCCGATGTCCTTACCGCCGCGCCGGGCGGGCACGGCACCGCGTGTTCCGTGCACCAGCCGTGTTCGATCCAGCAGGCGA
>NZ_DASZGI010000279.1:0-11889 GCF_035938995.1 Actinocrinis sp. | reverse complement strand
CAGGTAGTCGACCCGGCCCAGCGCTTCCCAGTCGAGCCCGGAGTTGTCCGGGAAGGGGAACCACGACGCGAAGAAGGCGGGGTTGACCCAGGGGTCGCACAGGATGCTTCCGGCGGGCGTGTCGATCCGCATCCCGGCATGACCGGTCCCGGTGATCTGTAGCACCGTTCGTCCCTTTTCTCTCTCGCTCCACCTCGGTGGGCACTGTGCGCATGGAATGACCCGGGCTGATGACATGCCCAAAAGACGGGTCGGAAACCCGGATATTCGAGCGTGGGGAGGGCCGTGGTCCGGGCCCGCGGTGCGACCGCGGCATGTCCCTGATGCTGACGGAGCATATCACCGGGCCTGTTGGGGCCCGTCGACACTTTCAATAGTCAATAGGAACAGTTGACCAGATCGCATTCCGGGCCGAGCCGGATATCGAAACACGCTTCGACTCCGTCCCGGATATGCGCGGCGAACTTCATCACGTCGGAGGTCGTCGCGCCGCCGCGGTTGGTCACCGCGAGGGCGTGCCGGCTGGAAAGCGCGACCGTCCCGTTGCCCCAGTCGAGCCCGTATCCGGGCGCGAAGCCGGCGTTGTGGATCAGCCAGGCCGCGGAGAGCTTGACGCCCTTGATGTCGTAGTAGCTCGGGCACTGTGCCGCGCGCGCCGGTACCTCCTCCAGCACCGGGTTGATGAAGAACGAGCCGACGCTCCAAGTGTCGTGATCCCGCGGGTCCAGCACCATTCGGCGGTCGCGGCGCAGTGCGAGGACGGCCTCGCGCACGTCCGCGGGCGCGGCGGTCCCTCCGATGTCGATCCCTAGCGTCTCGGCCAACAAGGCATACTCGATCGGCTTGGACTGCGTCCCGCGCTTGAGCCGGAAGGTGACGTCGGTCACAACCCAGCGGTCGCTGTGCTTGAAGACAGATTGCCGGTGGCTGCCGAATCCGCAGCGGTCCGGGGCCCACCTCTCGAGTAGGCCGGCCTCGCGGTCGTACACCGACAGCGAGTCGAGTAGGTCGGAGGTCAAGGTGCCGTAGGCGCCGACGTTCTGCACGGGGGTTCCGCCGACCGAGCCCGGGATCCCGGAGAGCGTCTCCAGGCCGGTCAGTCCCTCGGACAGGGTGGTGTGGACGAGGTGGTCCCACTCGACGCCGGCGGCGGCGGTGACGAGGTCCCCGTCGATCTCGAGATCGGTCGACGCCATCTTGACGACCGTGCCGTGCCACCCGATGTCGCCCACGACGAGGTTCGAGCCGCCGCCCATCACCAGCAGCGGATCCTCGTCGCCGCCGAGCTCGCACAGCAACTCGATCACGTGCTTGGTGGACTGGGGGGCGAGCAGCCGTCCCACCGGTCCGCCGATCCGCATCGTGGTCAGGTCAGCAAAGGTAATGGTCACGGTCGCCTAGCTTATCCGGGGGCGGTACGCCCGAACCGTGACGGTGCTCCGCGCCGGCCCGCGCGCTGTCGGAAGAGTCTAGGTCGATCAGTCGGCCGGGGGTCAAGGGCCCCCGCAGCCGACCCCGACCGGCCTCGGCGCCCTGTCGCGCCGCTGCTTATGGAATGGGGATAAACCCTCTTCGAACTTAACGGGGGTTGCGGCGAAAGATCGCGCGATCTACTGCCGCCATCGGGCCCCAGCTGACTTCGAAGAGCGTGAATCAGATGTCGCCAGCGCGGGACGGGTGATATCGAATGCCGGATCTGTGAAGTGCTCTCGTGTAGTCTTCTGACATCTAATCTGCTGACATCGGATCAGTTCGTCCTGCGCTCGCGCCGGGATCGGCTGGGGGACGCGTGTCGCTCATCATCGGGATTCACGGCATTGCCCAGGAGCAACTCGGCCGTCATCTGTTGGCGGACCCTTGGCGACGGGCGCTTGCAGACGGACTCGAGCGTGCGTGTCGGCACGCGGTGGCGCTCCCGCCGCTTGACGTCGCCTACTACGGAGACCTGTTCCTCCCGCCGCCGCCAGGGGGGAAGGCGCTGGCCGATACCGCGGACCGGCTTCTTGACGATCTGACCGACGACGAATGCGCGGATCTGGTGACTGCCGCGTCTGCGGCGCTCTCTCCGGCCGAACTGGCCGCAGCCGATGCGACGCCCGACAAGGGCCATACGCGGTCACCGCTCCCGCTTCAGGCAGTGATGCGGGCGCTTGACCGCCGCTTCGGCGTCAGCGCGGGCGTGCTCTATCTCGGCGAGCTTCGCCAGGTTCGGCGATATCTATGCGACCAGGAGCTCAAGAACGACGCGGACGCGCGGGTCGACGCGGCCGTAGGTCCCGAATGCAGGATCCTCGTCGGCCACTCGCTGGGTTCGGTCGTCGCTTGGGAGTACGTCCGTCGGCACCCGGAGCATCAGCTGGACCTGCTCCTCACCGTCGGCTCCCCGCTCGGCCTGCGGATGATCCGTTCCCGCCTGCCCGATTCCAACTTCTCCGCCGAGGCCCGGCCCGCGCACATCGCGGGCTGGGTCAACGTCCGCGACCCGCGTGACCCGGTGGCGTGCGCAGGCGATCTGCGGTCCTGGTGGCCGTGGACCGCCGACGAGCGAGTGAACAATCAGGCGGACGCCCACGCGGCGACCCGATATCTGGCCAAACGCGTCACGGGGGAGGCGGTGTTGCAGCGAGCGCCGGGGTTGGCCGAGCCATGACCGGCGTCGACGACGAGGAAGTGCTGCACCGCCATTTCATCGCCGTCGCGACAGGCGTCTACGACGACCCGGAGTTCGCATCGCTTCCGGTCCGTGACGAAGTTGAAGAGTTCGAGCGGTGGTTGTGCGGAGCGGACCTCGGCGCACGGGCGTTCAAGCGCGAGGACCTGGCGTACGAGCCGACATACGAGATGATCAAAGACGCGCTCATCCGGCCGGATTCCCCTTGGACTCCGGCCCACGCCGTCGCCGTCTACGTGACCGGCCACGGCTTCAAGGGCCGCGAACACATGATCGCCTTGAAAGGCACGGTCAAGCGGCAGTCGGCCGCGACCGCGATGTCGACGGCCACGATGATCGAGTGGCTCATCCAGTCGGACGTCGACCACCTGCTGGTCATCATCGACCTCTGCTACGCCGGTCAAGCGCTCGGCCCCCTGCTCGACAGCGACGTCGAGTGGAAGCCCACCTGGTTGTTGCTGGCCAGCGCCACCAGGGGTCAAGCTGCCGGCGTGGGCGTGCTCGCGCGAGCCGTCCGCGAATTCCTCGCAGACGCGCGCACCAATCCCAAGTTCAACCACGGGCCCTACTTCGTCGCGTCCGAGTTCGTCGCCGCGATCGAGGAGCATCTTCCGCCCGATCAGCGGATCGCGCCGCTCCAGGCCCGCTTCGCCAGCCGTGGGGAGAGCCTGTGTCTGCCGAACCCCGACTGGAAGCCCGGGCCCGACGTCGGCCCGGCCATCCGCCTCGCCGACCTCAGCGCCCACTGGAGCCCGCGGTCCCGCGGCGTCGCGAGGGACGCTGATCCCGGCTGGTTCTTCACCGGTCGCCCGGACGTCATGCGTCGCGTGCTCGACTTCACCCGCGGCGACCCGGGAACCCTGCTCGTCACCGGCCGCGCCGGCACCGGGAAGTCCGCGGTTCTGAGCCGACTGGTCACTCTTGCCGACGCCGGGTTCGTCGGGCGCTATGCGACTCAGGTCGCCGCCGTCCCGCCCGCGCTGCGGCCACAGGTCGGGTCGGTGGACGCGGCGGTTCTGGCCACCCGAAAGCTGACGATCCAGGTGCTCGACCAGATCTGCACCGCGGTCGGTGTCCGCCGACCCGACGACGCGGCGGGCATCCCCGATGTTCTCGAGTTGCTGGAGGCTTGGTGGGCGTGGCTGCGGACACACGACCGCCTGATGACCGTTGTGGTCGACGCGCTCGAGGAGGCGGACAATCCGCGCGCGGTGGTCGAGGAGGTGCTGTCGAGGCTCGATCCCCCGGGCGCACCCCGGCGCGTGCGTCTCCTGGTCGGAGTCCGTTCCCCGGGCGGCGATATCGGAGGGGCGATCGCCGATACGACGCAGGCGGTACTTGGCGCCGAACGGGTGCGTCTCGACGAGCGGCCGCTCGTAGACGAGGACGATGTGGCCGCTTTCGCGCGGGAAGTCCTGGTGGCCGCGGCGGGCTCTCCGTACCGGACGGCCGACGATCAGGCGGTCGATCGTGTCGTCGCACGGATCGCGGCGAGGGCCGATGCGTCGTACCTGTTCGCAGGTACCGCGGCGGCGTCCCTGGCCAGGCGCCAGGAGATCGTCGACCCCGATGACGCCCGGTGGCTTGCTGTGCTCGATGACCACGTGGTGGGCATCGTGCGCGACGACATTGCCCGAACGGCGGGCACGCCGCCTGATCGAGAGCGCGCCGTTCATCTACTGCGAGCGGTCGCCTTCGGGCAAGGAGCCGGCGTCCCCTGGTACCGGGTGTGGGCCGAGGTCGCCACGGCGATCGCGGTGAACACGACATACGGGGATCGGGACATCGAGTCGTTGCTGGCGTTACCGCTGGCGGGGTATCTCACGACCGACCAGGAAGACGGAATCACCACGTACCGGATCGCCGACGACACCGTCCGCCAGGCGCTGCGCGACCGCCCGTGGGTGCTCGTCGGCCAGGAGGTACCGTCGCAGCGGGAGCCCATCGCCGAGGTGGAGGCCCGGATCGCCACGGTGCTGAAGCCGGAGCGCCGCTGGTCCCGAACGGGGACCGGTGTGCCGTTGCCCGAGTACGTCCGCCGTCACCTGGTCGAACACGCCGCTGCCGGCGGCGCACTTGACCGGGAGACTGTTCCGGACTGGTTTCTGCCGTATGCGGAGCCCACGCGGCTGCGCCAGGCGGATCCGACCGCTACCGGCCTGCCGCTGTCGTCGGCGGTACGCCGCGTGGCGCATCGCTGGGACTGGCACCGGCCCCGGTTCAACGCCGCGGCTCTGCGCATGTTCTCGGCGTTGTACGGGGCGCCGCTGGACAAGGCGGTGTTCGACGACGACTGGACGGTGCCGTGGGCGAGTTCATCGCGTGACATGAGCGAGATTCTCGGTTCGCATCCGGCGGTGACGAAGGTCGCCGCCATAGGCTCGGCGGACGGTCGGGTCGTCGCCGTGACCGGGGGCGCCGACGGGCTGCGCGTGTGGGATCTCGCCGGCGGAACGCGCGTGGCGGAGCCCGTGGCGAATGTTGTGGGCTCGATTTCGGCGCTCGCCGTCGTGACGCCGCCCGGCAGTGAACCGGTCGCTATCGCGGTGAGCGACGCCGCCGGTGTGTGGGTCGTCGACCTGATGTCCACGCCGCTTCACGGTCGGCTCGCCATTGCGGATCCCGGGGCGATCTGCGCGCTCGGGGCGGCTGTGCTGGCCGACGGCCGCACGGTGGTGGTCACCGGCTCCCGGCAAGGGCGCTTCGCTTCGTGGGATCTCGCGACCGGTGCTCGGATCGGCGAGGCGGTGGAGCGCCATTCCGGCCCGGTGAACGCGATCGCCACGGTGACTGCGGGCGCCGATGGATCCGTGACGGCGGTGACCGTCGGCGACGACGGCACGGTGCGCACCTGGGATCCCAGGACGGCTGGCGCTGTCGGCGGCCCGATGGTCGGGCATGACGGCCCCGTCTCCGCGGTATCGGCGACGACGATCGGCGGCCGTCCCGTAGCGGTGACCGGCGGGCGCGACGAGACGGTTCGGATTTGGGACCTCATCGATCGCGGTGAACGCGGTAGTGCGTTGAGCGGGCATGCCGGCACGGTTTGGGCTGTCTCGACCACCACGCTCCCCGACGGTCGCGCGTGCGCGGTGACCTGTGCGGAGGACCCGACGGTGCGGGTCTGGGACCTAGCGGCGCAAGCACTGCACGACGAGTCCATGATTAGTCATGGACGGCCGGTGGCCGCGCTTGCCGCGATTCGGCTGCCGCAGACGGGTCCGACCGTGATAACCGGGGGGCGGGACGGCACCATTCGCTCATGGAACCTGACTGAGCAGCCAGTGGCGGGCATCGTGGCGGCGCGGGAGCGAGACCGCGTTTCGTCCATCGCGGTGGGCATCCATCCCGACGGCAGTGCGTTCGCGGTCACGGGCAGCGACGCCGATGACGCGACCCTATGGAGCCTGGCGGACAGCATGCATACCAGGGTGTCTATGGCAGGGCACCGCAAGCCTGTGGTCGCAGTCCGCACGGCAGTTCGCTCTGACGGAACAGTGGTTGTCGTCACCGCATCCTGGGACGCGACATTGCGGGTGTGGGATTCGCTCGATGCTACGCAGGTGGGCGGCCCTCTCCATGGGCACCGCGGACCAGTGCTCGCACTGGACACCGTGATGACTGTCGACGGCCGTCTCGTGGCCGTCAGCGGTGGAATGGATGGCACCGTCCGATTCTGGGATCTGGAGTGCGTGTCGGCGATCGCGTCGTCTCCGGCCGCCGACACCTGGATCACCTCGGTCGCCGCCACATGCCTGCCCGACGGTCGTCCGATCGCCGTCACCGGAACGCGGGACGGCCGACTCAGGGCGTGGGACGTGGAGCGGCACGAACCCCTGGGCGAATCGGTACGCGGCCACCAAGGCGGCGTGCGCGCACTCGCCACGGCGGTCGTGCAAGGGCGAGCAGTCGTGGTCAGTGGCGGGCGCGACGGCGCCGTACGCATGTGGGATCCGCTCCGGATGGCCCCGGTGGGCCGCCGGATGACGGGACACGTCGGCCAGGTGGCCGCGGTCGCCGCCGGAGTGCTGGGGGACGGTCGGGCCGTCGCGCTGACCGGCGGCGACGATGCCGCAGTGCGTGTTTGGGACCTCAGCGCCAATGTGCAGATCGGCGTGGAACTGCCAACGCCCACTGCGGTTCGAGCGCTCGCCGTGGACGCCGGTCGGCCGGGGTTCCGCATCGTGATGGCGGGTAACGGCTTCCTGGCGGTGGCCGACCGACGGTGAGCCGTTGTCTCCAGCGAACGATCGGCACGCGAAGGGCCGAGGCGCTGTGAAGTGCGGTGATCAGGCAGACCGCTGATATCGGAGAACGCCCCAAAAGCAGGCGGAACAAGTGCGAAACTTGCAGAACTGGTGCGCCGCGGAGCGGACAGGCCGCCTGCGGCTACCCGGGGGGACAGGGATCCAGGATGAGGCGTGATGCGCACGACCGTGAGTATGTCCTTGCTGGAGCGCTGGTGATCTGGGCGGCCTTGCTGGACGGCGTGTCGCTGGCACGGCTACCGTCTGAGACCGTCGGCGCGGTCATGTCGGCGGTCGGTGGACAGCTCTTAACAGAGGAGGGCGCCCTCCGGCGCGTCGACGACATACGTCGTTCGCTGCTGTCCTGGCTGGCGCCGCGGCCTGACGCACCGGCCCAGGAGCCAGCGTCCGAGGAATACGACGTCTTCCTTGTGTCGTGGGGCCTGTCCGTCCGTTCGCGGGCGTTGGCCCGGTGGCGGAGCGCCGCCTCGCCACGGCGCGCTGATCCAGCTCCACACGTGCGTCGGGCATCCGGCTGGGGTGACGATCGGCCGGCGCCGGTCGGCTGTTGGGACTACTCCTATCTGGCCAAGCAGGATCTGTCGCCGGAGCCGGACCACGCCGCTGGGCGCCTCGTCGACCGCGGGGTCGCGGCGCTGCTCAATGTGGGCGTGCGCTTCGGAGAGCCCAAGCCCAGCCGATTCGACACCCAGATGCGCGAGCTGCTGACCAGCCGGGTGGCGCGCCAGATCCGGCTTTTCGACTCCGCGATCATCGACGGCTCGGCGGCGCCGACGGCGAGGATCACCCGGCTGGCGTTCGTCCTGGCCGCCGGTGTCACGCTCGGGGCGTATGCCGAGACGGTGTTCGAGGAGGGTGACGATCCGGCGCGCGGGGTCTGCGACGACACCCGCGCTCTCTGGAACGAGCCGCGGGACCTCACGGTCTTACGCCGGCTTTGCATCGACTACGACATCCTCGACCAACGCCATCGTGACGGCGCTTTGGAGAGCCTGGGGGTGGAGTACGCGGACTTCCGCGCGGTCTTCCGTACTTTCGCCGAAGAGGGCGCTGCATACGGCGGGGACCTCGAAGGCGTGGCGCCGGCTGCCGAGGACGCCGCGGTCCGCCGGGTCGGCGCGCTGCTCGAACTCGCGATCGCTGACGTCCGCGAGAAAACCGCGGATCTGCCGACGACGGTCGCCGAGCAGGTGGCGATCATCGTAGACGAAGTCGCCGACACGCTTGCCCGCCAACGGGACACTCCCCGGATGCTGCGTCTCCAAGAGCTGCTGCAAGCCCAGACCGAGAAGGCCTCGCGGGTGCAGGCGGGTACGCGCGCGACCTTCCTGGAGGACCTGCTGACCAGGCTGGCGAGCGCCCACCGCATCGGTAGCCCGCTCGTCAGCACATCAGACGTGGACGCTACCCCGGACGAGGTCGACCGACTCGTCTACAGTGCGCACAACTTCCTTGACGGCGGCAAGAACTACGGGCCGGAATGGCTCATCCAGGAGTTCAAGGACCGGCTCCCCTCTGCGGTGCGCGCCCTCACCTCTGGCAGGATCACGGATGGCCTCGACCACGTCGCCGCGGCGGAGGCCCGGTGGCAGTTGCTGGAGGCGAGCGGGCGGGCGCTCGAGCAGCGGCCGGACGTCGTGGGCGGCCTCGTCATCGCCGGATCGTTCGCCGAACTCGGCTGGTTCGTGGCGAACGAGCAGGATCCAGAACGCATCCGGAACGTCTACGAGCCGCTGCACACCCGGTTGCGCGCGGTCAAGAGCGGCCAGCTCGCCCACGACCTCGTCGGGCCGATCACCCGCATCCTGCGCAGCCGTCCGCTCGCCGACAACAAGCACGACAACTTCGACGTCGCGCAGCGGGTGGCCCACGACGCGGTGCGGTACGGCAGCCTCGCGCTGTACGAGGCGACGCACTTCGAGGCCGTCCAGTCGGTCAGCCGGATCGCAGCCGCGCTGACCGGGTTTCAACTGTCGTTGCTGCAAGCCGGCGGCGTCTTTGTGCGCAGCGCGGAGGCTGAGCTGACCTTCGCCGTCACCGGCCGGTCAGCGGTTCAGCAGGCGCGCCATGGAGCGTACATGCGAGATCTGGCGTCGGCGTCGTTGACTTATACGAACCTCGCCGTGCAGCGGTTGAAAGACATCCGGGAGCTCCAGGTGTCCGGGCTGCTGAGCGAGGAGGGACTGAACTACCCGGCGACCGCGGCCGCGTCCACCGCGTCCATGGGCATGCGAACCCTGCTTCTCTGGGCGATGCTGCATTTGGCGTTCCCGGACACGAGCAAGCTCGACGTCCGGGCGTTCATCATGGCCACCCCGGGCCAGTTCCACGACATGTTGAGGCTGCGGAATCTCACGAAGCTGAACTTCGCCGACATGACCCGGATCGCGATGCACTACGCGTTCCTGTCCGGCGACCTCAGACATCCGGCGACCGGCGCCCGCCAATACCACGAGGCCACCCCAGACCATCTGCGCCCGCGCACGTCTGGCAACCTCGACCTCGACGCCTGCGGACAGTATCTTATCGACTCCGGGTACGACACGGGCATCCTCGATGTCATCCAAGTCGAGAGGGTGCGCCGGGTACTCGACGAGACCAGTTGCGGCAGGTACAGCGAATGGCTGGCCGCATACGCCAACCCGGTCCGGCGCAAGCCGAAGAAATTCCGTCGTGGCGCGGTGTCGCGCATCGCGTTCGCCCCCCAGGCCCGCGACGCGACAGTCGGTTGGTGACCGCTCCGGCAGCCTCAACCCTCTTCTCCCCAGGCGAGTGGCGACCGCGACGCGATGTATTCGATCGCTCGCACGGCCGCCCGGTCGCGGATCACGCTTCGGTCTTGCGCGGAGATCCCGTGCCGGTGCAAGTCGGCCAGGATCCCCGCCGGCCAGGAGGTGACCTGCGTGGGCGTGCGTCCGTGGACTTCGAAGAAGAGTTCGACGTCCTCCGGCCCCGAGGTGCGTTCCAGATACTCCTGGACGACCGCGACCAGCGCGTTCGCCAGGGCACGCGCCGTGACGTCGGAACCGTCCGGCATGGCGACCGCTGCGCCGATTTGCCGCCGAAGCGCACTGGACTCGGCTTCCGCCTGCTGCCGGGGATCATCGCCCGCCATCGTCACTGCCGCCCCTTGTATGAGCGGGTTCCGGCCGGTGCAGATATCCGCGCGGTGCCGCGGGCGGCGGTCCGGCGGGTGGGTGGCAGGGCTCGTCGGTCACCGCGCGACTCAGGGCGGCAACGGCATCCACCAGGAGACGGCGCGCGGATCGGATCGCGGAGAGGGTCTCCATGAGCAGGTAACCCGGGAGTTCGGCGCGGTCTGGCAGCTGGTCGTCGAAGCCGACGACATCCACATCCACCCCGTACGGCAGGTAGAGCAGCCTGAGGCAGTCGAATGTCTGGAACGGCACGAAGTATTGCGACGTGACCACGAGGACGCGCTGTCCCGGATACGGCGTGCCGGACTCTGCCCAAAGTGCAAGCGTGTCGGCTGTGTTGGGCCGGTGTGGCGGGCGGCCGGTGCTGGCTGACAACACCGATCCCAGCGGCAGACCCTCGGCGTCCACAAGCTCCACATGCCGCTCATGGGTGTACTCGGGCCGGACTTGGCCGTCATACGGGCCGGTCCGGCTGCGCCAGCGCGGGCATTCCCCCCGCGCCGAGGTACACCCGCACAAGAACCGCAGCGGCGTCGCGTGTACTGCGAACGTCGTGCGAGCGGCGCCGATCAGCAGGTCGAACTCATCAACGGCGCCGGGCGCATAGTCCTCGGCCACCGGGCGCTCAGCTGGCTCGGAGATCAGCTGTCGAGCACTGCCTAGAAAGCTCAGCCGACCGAGGTTGATGCCGTCGTCGCGCAGCTTGAGCGCGTGCCGGGCCCGCAGCAGCGGACGCATATACCCGCCACCGAGGACGAGCGTTTCCGCGTACTGGGTGAATCGCGGCGGCCTTGGTGTCACCAGGCCGAGTTGGTCGCCCGCTTCCACGATGCGACCGGATTTCGCAGTGTCGTATGCAGCGATGGCAGCTTGCGAGCGTTCGACGTATTCCCCGCCCTCGCGTGCCCGGAAGTTGAACTCGGTGGCGGCAATGCGCTCGACCGCGAGGGTCCCGCGCAACACGTCGAGGTGGTGCGGCGATACCCCGGCAAGCCCGGTACCGGGTTCGGCCAGGACACGATGTACCCAGGACGGCAGGTCTTCGTTGAACAAGGGCATGTCGGCGCGGGATAAGGGGAGTGCCTCGCCAGCCGCGGGCATCTCCTCGCCGGACAGAGAAAGCAGGGCCGTCATCGCGGCGCCAAACAACCACTCGTCTACAAGGTCGAAGGCGTGATGCGCCCGGTCGGCGCCTGCCTTGGACACCCGCGGGTTCATCTCGTCGTCCGTCACGTGTAGCACTCTACTGACGCCCCACAGCCATGCGCCCGGTCCGAACGGCCCTGCCAGCCGACGGCGTTGTGTACTCCACGGACGCAGTGCCCACGAAATCAAAGCCTAAGAAATCGGAAGAGGATAGCGCTGCGCACGTCGGGGCCGTCGGATACGCCGACCCTCCACTTTCTGCGACTGGCCGTGCTGATCCGCGACGGGTGGGCGAGCGGATCAGTGTCACGCTGGGACCCGAACCGGGTCTGGTGAAGGGACTTGACATGATAGTTATCAGTCACTAACTTGAGCCCTATCGGCACGCGCCGACCGAGTCGGACGGACATGAAGGAGGGCGCCAGCGATGAGCCCCCGGATGTCCGCCGAGGACCGGCGCGAACAGGTGATCAAGGAAGCGATCTTCGTGTTCGCGCGCAACGGTTACGAGGGCGCGACCACGGCGGCGGTCGCCAAGCGGGTCGGCGTCTCGCAGCCCTACCTGTTCCGGCTGTTTCCGACGAAGAAGGACCTCTTCCTCGTGGCGAGCGAGCGGAACATGAACGACACGCTGCTGCTCCTGCGG
>NZ_DASZGI010000278.1:0-4078 GCF_035938995.1 Actinocrinis sp. | reverse complement strand
CGGCAAGAAACAGCATACGATGTTGAACGCGTGTTCACCAAACGCCGGAAAGTCAACGGCTGCACGCGATCCACTCGAAGGTCGCGTAGTGATCGGATGTGTAGTAGTCCTCGCCCCCTGAACCGATCACCACCCGCCGCGTGCCGCGGCTTTCCGCCGCTGTGTTTGTAGGTTCTTCGGCGTCGGCCGGGGCCCGATGGCGGCTGTAGATCGTGCGGCGGAGAGAGTGGCGTTCTCCGTCGCACGATCTTTCGCTGCCGCCCCGGCCAGCGCCGAAGAGCGAGTTTGCACGGTGAACTCGCGGTAATACCTGTAACGCTCGTGCGGCGGCGCTCCACCGTAATTGCCGAAGATCGTATTGCCGTGTGCATAAGGGTATGGACCTCCGGCGGCGATCAATCGGAGGGTCGCGAGAGCTTGGGCGGGCAGCTTGGCGGTTGTCAGGACATTTATTCCAGCCGATACCGCGCTCGGGGCGGAACACGCGGCGCGGGTGTTCGAGGGCCGGCTGGAAGCGGCGGCCGAACCGCGGCCCGCCGCGCCGAGCCCCAGCGCGACCGCCAACGCGATCTCGCCAGCCATACCGTGATGAAGGGGCTGTCGCGGCTTCATCACGACATTCTTGGTCGATCCGCTCCCGCACTCACACCTGACGCGTCGTCGCCGCGTAGGCCAGCTCCGTCAACACTTCGCGCGCTTCGGCGGTGACCGGCGCCGCGGCCAGGGCGCCCAGCGCGGTGTCGGTGAGCTCGGTGATGCTCCGCTCGACGTCCGCGAGCGCCCCGGTCTCCGCGATGACCGACCGCAGCGCCGCGACGCCCTCCTCATCGAGCGCGGGATCGCCGAGCCCGGAGCGCAACGCCTTGCTCTGCGCCTCCGTGGCCCGCTCGGCCGCGAGCGCTACCAGCACCGTCTGCTTGCCCTCTCGCAGATCGTCGCCCGCGGGCTTGCCGGTGGCCGCCGGATCGCCGAAGACGCCGAGCACATCGTCGCGCAGCTGAAAGGCCTCGCCGAGCGGGAGGCCGTAGCGCGAGAGCGCGTCGATCAGTGGTCCGTCCGTGAGTCCGGTCGCCAGAGCGGCACCGAGCTGCAACGGCCGCTCGACGGTGTATTTCGCCGACTTGTACCGGATGATGGTGCGCGCCCGGGCCAGCGCCTCCGCTGGCGTCGAGACGGACAGACCGCGCGCCTGGGCGACCACGTCGAGGTACTGGCCGGCCATCACCTCGGAGCGCATCAGGTCGAACACGGGCCGCGCCGCGTGAATGCGCACCGCGTCCAGTCCGCAGCGGGTGAACATCTCATCGCACCACGTGAGCGTGATGTCGCCGAGCAGGATCGCGGCCGCGGCGCCGAACCGCTCGGCCCCGCCCTCCCAGCCGCCCGCGCGGTGCAGCGCCTCGAACCGGCGGTGGATCGCCGGGGCGCCCCTGCGGGTGTCAGAGCCGTCCATGTAGTCGTCGTGGATCAGGGCCGAAGCCTGGAGGAGCTCGAGAGACGCCGCCGCGCGCACCGCCGCCGGCTCGTCTGCATCGGACGCCGAACCGGATGCTGAGTCGGCCCCGCCCGCCGCGCGCCAGCCCCAGTAACAGAACGCGGGCCGCATGCGCTTGCCCCCGTCCAGGAAGTCCCGCAGCGCGGCGACCGCCGGGAGCAGGTCCGCGCTCACCGCGGAGAGCAGCGTCTCCTGCCGGTCGAGGAAGGCGGTCAGCTCGGCGGATACGCGGGTGCGCAGCGCATGGCGGTCGACGGGAGAGATCGGGGCGTTCACGAAGAAACACCCTACGTTGTGCCGGGGACGCCTCGTCTCACCGGATGAACGGCACTGGGGAGCGTTCAGATCCGCGGTTAAAGTGAAACTCATGGCACTTGGCATCCCCAGCGTCCGGCCCGACCGGGCTTCGGTCGTGCGCGACCTGCTCGCGACAGGGACGCCCACGATGTCTTTCGAGTTCTTCCCGGCCCGGGACGAGGCCGGCGAGCGGCAGCTGTGGCGGGCGCTGCGCCGGATCGAGGGCGTCGGCCCCGACTTCGTCTCGATCACGTATGGCGCCGGGGGCTCGACGCGCGAGAACACCGCCTCGGAGGCGGAACGCGTCGCCGCGGAGACGACCCTCACACCGGTCGGCCACCTCACCGCGGTCAACCACTCGGTCGGCGAGCTGCGGCGGATCATCGGACGCTACGCCGACGCCGGGGTGCGCAACATCCTGGCGGTGCGCGGCGACCCGCCCGGCAACCCGCGCGGAGAGTGGGTCAAGCACCCCCAAGGCATCGAGTACGCGGCCGAGTTGGTCAGGCTGGTCAAGGAGTCCGGCGACTTCTGCGTCGGGGTGGCGGCGTTCCCGGAGAAGCACCCGCGCTCGCCCGACTGGGAGGGCGACATCCGCCACTTCGTCGCCAAGTGCCGGGCCGGGGCGGACTTCGCGATCACCCAGATGGTCTTCGACGCCGACCACTACCTGCGGCTGCGCGACAGCGTGGCGGCCGCGGGCTGCGACATCCCGATCATCGCCGGACTGATGCCGGTGACCCGCGCCGCGCAGATCGAGCGCATGGTCACCCTGAGCGGCGGCACCTTCCCGCAGGAAGTGGCCGAGCGGATCCACGCGGTCGCCGACGACAACGCGGCCGTACGCGAGATCGGCATCGAGCACGCGACGGGCCTCGGTGCGCGCCTGCTCGCCGAAGGTGTGCCCGGACTGCACTTCATCACGCTGAACGCGTCCACCGCGACGCTCGAGGTCTACCGCAATCTGCGTCCGGCCCACCTCGCCGCGGCAACCCCGGTCGGCTGACCGCTCGGGTCACGCGCTCACTCGCTCGGATCGATCAACTCACTCGCGTTACTCGCTCATGCACCGGCTTCGATCAGCTCGCTCGCGTGCCATGCAGACAGCGCCGCGAACGCCAATCCCGCACCCGGTCGCGCCGAGGCCCCGACGTGGTAGAGGCCGCGCACCGGCTGGGCGACTGCGGAGCGCAGCAGCGTGGACCGCAGATCGCGTGGCGCCGGGCCGTAGGCGGCTCCCGTGGTCACGTGCCGTGCGACGACCTTCCCGCGCACATCGAGGCCGCGGCGGGCAAGCCTGCCGAGCAGTGTGTCCGTATCCTGATTTCCCTCGGCGTGGATGGTCCAGGCGAGCGGGTGCTGCGCCGCGACGTGGATGTGGATCGCAGGACCGGAATCGTCGAGCAGGACAGTCTCGTGCGGCATCGGGACGGCCGACGCCGGGTCGACCGCGAGGCACAGCGCCGTCGCGTCCGGCGGATAGGCGAGCCGCGGTTTCGGCACGCCGGTCAGCTTCGCGAGGGTCGCCGTGTCGACCGCCGCGATCACGATGTCCGCCGGCATTCTCGCCCCGTCGGCGAGGCTGACTCCGTTCGCCGCGCCCGGCGACGCCGTCTCGATGCGCGCGACCGGAGCGTTGAACCGGAACTCGACGCCGCGCTCAGCCGCCCGCGTATGCAGAGCGATCGCTAATGTGTGCGCTCCGGCCGGGATACGCCACGCACCGAATGCGTGTTCGATGTAGGGGTGCATCGCGAGGACGGCGGGAGCGTGGCGCGGGTCGGCGCCTGCTCGGCGCGCGTAGTCGTCGAGGAGCAAGCCGAGCCGAGGGTGGTTCGAAAACCAGCGGCGGGTCAGATCGTCGAGCGAGCGACCCGGGGTGAGCGCCGCGCGTCCGGACCTGCTGCGCAGGAGATGGGCCAGCTCACGCCGACCACTGCCCGGAGCCTCGACGAGCGCGGGGCGGATCGTGTTCCACACCCGGCTCCCGTGGTCGATCACGCGCAGCCAGGCAGCGCCCGCGCCGGGGCCGAGCGCGTCGTCGAAGGCCTGTGTCAGGCGGGCGCGTGAGGCGTTCGGCAGGTCGAGGCGTGTCCCGTCGGAGAAGACGTAGCGGCGCACCGGGTCCAGTGATTCCAGGCCGATGACCTCTTCGAGGGTGATCGCGGCGCCCTTCGAGCGTCGCGCGGTCTTGATGAACAGGTCGCGGAAGGCGGCGGGCAGGGTGAGCGTGCACGCGCCGATATCGAACACCAGCGCCTCGCCGTTCTCCTCGTGACGCCATCC
>NZ_DASZGI010000277.1:0-13140 GCF_035938995.1 Actinocrinis sp. | reverse complement strand
AAGTCGGATCAGCGGGAAGCCAAGCGGCGCGATCGCAAGGCGGACCGGGACGGCGACTCGGAGCTGGCCGACTACAACGCCTACCTCGCCGGGCTCGCCGTGCAGCCGGCCACCCGTCCTCCGGCCGGAGAAGGCGGCCCGGTCATCCCAACAGCATGAGCCCCATCACGACAGTCATGGTCAGCTCGCAGGCGTAGACGGTCACCGGCGCGCCGAGAAGGGCCAGCCCTGCCGGAAGCCCCGACGAGGACTGCGGCGACGCGGGCTGCGCAAGGGCGGATTTCCCCAGCCCTCCGCCGAGCACGACGACGGCGAGCCAGACGTACAGCAAGGCGAGGGTTGCCAGAGCTGCGCCGACGCCACCGGACCCGGCCGTCATTCCCGGCATCGACGCCATCGGCGCACTCATCGAGAGCATGGCCCCGCCGCCCGGTCCCGCACCGGACATGCGCGCCGCCATCAGAACCATCACCAGTCCGACGACCGCATGGTGGGGTTCGAGTGCGTGCGCTGGGCGGCAGGGCGCCACGCCGCCGCGCAGCCGGGCCGCTCTGCGCCGCACCGCCCGCGCGGCCCAGACACCGCCCTCGGCAGCAGCGCCGAGTCCGAAGTAGGCCTCGAAGGTGTACGTCGAACCGGCTGTCACGGGCGCGGCCACCATCGCCGCCATGCCTAAGGCCATTGCAGCGTGCAGTGCCTCGCCGACGCGGCTCGTACGCGCGCAAGAAGGCGCCGACTGGTCGGATAGAGCACGTCGCGACGGTGCGAAGTCCGCCGCCAGACGAGTGAGGGACCGTGCGGCGAGCGCGGCGAGCGCGGCCACGCAGAGCCATCCGATCAAGGGCTGGGTCACGAGCATGCCGGGTCTCCCTCGGGTCTTCCTCCAGCTCCATCCGGGTGATGCCCCGTCACGCGGCGTGTCGAAGCGCGGCTGGTGCGGCGGCCAAAGGCGCGCCGGGGCGCGCACAGGCGCACCCGGTGCGCGACGAAAGGTGGCGCTTACCCCGCTGTTCTCGGATGCGCCCGAATGGGGGACGATAAGGTGCGTGGTTCCCGGTCCGTTGGTCCGCGCGGTGCGTGCGGCGTTCTTCGCAGTCGTCTGCGTGGGCGTCAGCGCTGCCGTACACAGCGCAGCGGGCGGCTGCCCCGCCGAGGCGCGCAGCGTCGCGGCGGGCTTGCTCGCGGTCGCGGTCGTCGCGTACGCAGGCCTCGGGCGCGAACGCCGCGGTCCGACCCTGACCCTCGGACTCGGCGCCGCGCAGGTGGGTCTGCACTATCTCTTCGACGCGATGAGCACCACCCGGCCCGGTATCTCGCCTTCGGCCATGGCCACGATGCCGCCCATGCCAGGCATGCCGGACATGATGATCATGCCGATGCCGGGCGCCACACATCCCAGCGCCACGGCGATGCTGCTTGCGCACGCGACCGCCGTCCTGGTCTGCGGCTGGTGGCTGCGGCGCGGCGAACGCGACTTCTTCGCGCTCAGCCGGGCAGCCGCGATCCTGGCCGCCGAACCCCTGCGCCGCCTGCTGGCCGTCGCCGCCCTGCTCGCCTCAGCGCTGCCGCGGCCTACGGCGTCCTCGCGCAAGCCTCCCGCGCGCCGGACGCCGAGCCTGCGACCCCTCGCTCCTCCCCTGCTGAGCTCCCTCACCTTCCGCGGGCCGCCGGTCGCCGCCTGATCCGCCGCATCCCGATTGAGGCGCATCCCCGCGACCACGCGAAACCCAAGACCCGTCAAACGGAGCCCAGCCATGCTTTTCCTGCCTGCCCGAACGCCGCCGCGCAGCAGACTTCGACGCCTGGCGGCCGCGGCCGCCGCAGCCGTTGCCCTCGTGATCGTCATGGCGGCGCCCGCCTCCGCGCACGCCCGTCTGGAGCGCACCGACCCGGGCGACGGCTCGGTGCTCGCCGTCGCCCCGAACCAGGTCGCGGCCCAGTTCGACGAGTCGGTCGGGGTGAGCGCGGACAGCCTGCGGGTGTTCTCGCCGACCGGAGACCGGGTGGACGACGGCTCGACCACGCACGGCGGCGACGGCAGCATCATCACCACGAACCTGCGCTCGAGTCTGCCCCAGGGGACGTACACCGTCGCCTGGCACGTGATCTCCGCCGACTCCCACCCGGTCTCCGGGGCGTTCACCTTCTCCATCGGCAAGCCCAGCCGGACGACGGTGAGCCCCGCGTCGATCATCACCCGGGCGAGCGTGCTGGAAGGCTGGCTCTACGGGACGGCCCGCTGGGCCGCCTACTTCGCCTTCGCGTTATTGGTCGGCACCGTGTTCTTCCTGGCGCTCTGCTGGCCGAAGGGGGCACGCACGCCGGGCGCGTTCAAGTTGATCGCAACCGGTTGGACGGTGCTGGTCGCGTCGAGCGTCGCCCAGCTGCTCCTGCAGGGCGTGTACGCGGGCGGCCTGCCGCTGTCGCGCGCCGTGGACCCGACCGTGATCCGCGCGACCACTGCGAGCAGGTTCGGCAGCACCATCGAGGTCAGGCTGCTGCTCCTGGCGATCGCCGCGCCCGCGCTGACGATCGGGGTCCAGCGGCTCGACGGCATGCCGATGCTCAAGCGCCTGCGGGCAGGCGCGCTCACTCTCGTCTTCGCGGCGGGACTGGCCGCGACGTGGGCCGCGACCGGCCACGCCTCGACCGGCATCCAGGTGCCGCTCGGCGTGGTCTCGGACATCGTGCACCTGACCGCGATGGCCGTGTGGCTCGGTGGGCTGTGCTGCCTCGCACTGCTGGTGCTGCGCCGCACGGACAAGCCGAAGCAGGCCGCCAACGCGGTGCGGCGGTTCTCTCCGATCGCGCTCACCTGCGTGTGCGCGATCGTCGTCAGCGGCACGTACCAGTCGTGGCGGGACGTCGGCTCGCTCGCGGCGCTGACCGACACCGACTACGGGCGGATGGTCCTGCTGAAGATCTTCGGCATCCTGGGGCTGATCGCCCTCGGGTACTACGCCCGCACCTGGATTGCCACCGGGTTCGCGAAGCCGGCGTCCGCGCAAGCTGCCGCGGTCGCGTCGGGAGAAGACGACGAGCAGGACGAGGATGCGGACGCGGACTTCGACGACGCGCCCGCAAGCAGGACGGTCGCCGCGTCGATGTCCCGCTCCCGCTCCGGGCAATCGAGCCGCCCGCACCTGGGAGACGGCCCCGCCATGCGCAGACCGGGGCGCCGAACCGCGCGCGTAGGCAACGTCCCGAAGAAGCCGGGCACGGCGGGCGGCGATCCGATGGCCGGAACCATCGCGACGCTGCGGCGGTTGCGCTGGTCGGTGACCGCGGAGGTGGCGATCGCGGTGTGCGTGCTCGGCGTCACCGCGAACCTGGTCAGCTCGCTGCCGGGGCGCACCGCCGCCGGACTGGCCGGCCTGCCCGGCGCGACGGACGTCTCGCTGGCCTTCAACACCGGCGACAAGCAGGGCACCGCCCTGATCGTCATCGAGCCGGGCACGATCGGCCTGAACCAGGCGCACATCCTGATCCAGGACTCGAAAGGGTTCCAGTACACGCCGGCCGAGGTCGACGTGTCGTTCTACCTGCCGGCACGCAAGTTGGGGCCGATCACCTCGACGGTGGAGAACGACGGCCAAGGGCACTACGTCGACCAGCCGGTGACGCTGCCGATCGCCGGGCAGTGGCAGGTCTCGGTGACGATCCGCAGCGACAACTTCAACGAGACCACGCTGCACGTCCCGATGACGGTCAGTCCGGTGGGCGGCGGCACCACCGGGTGATCCGGCCTCGGCAGGCAAAACCCAACAGTCTGCCTGAGGCGATGCCACGGCCCGCAGCACGACACGCCGACATCACCACCCATATGGGGTATGTCATCGCATAACTGGACAGCGCAATGAGCACACAATGCCTCGTGGACAGTTCGAGGAAGCGCTGGATGGCCCCGGTCGCGCTCGGTGCGGTCGGGGTGGCGGTGGCAGGGGCGGGCTGGTTCGGCTACGCCGAGAGCGGCCTTGGGCGCGCCGACGCGGGCCCGTCCGGCAGTGCGGTGCCGGTACCGGTGCCGCAGGTGCGTGACGCGGCCGTCGCCTCGGCATCGATCGCGGACGGCGCGATGAACGTGCCGCCCGACACCGCGCTCGCCGTCACCGCGCCGCCCGGCGAGCAGATCGGCGCGGTGACGCTCGCCGACCGGACCGAGGCCGTGCCCGGCATCCTCAGCGCGGACCTGCGGACCTGGACCCCGGTGCGGCACCTGCGCGGAGGCGCGGCCTACGACCTGACCGTGGTGACGGTCGACGGCGAAGGGGGCACCGGCTTGAGCGACGAGACGTTCACGACCAGCCTCCCGAACAGCCCACTGAAGATCGACCTGATCTCCCCGGTTGACGGCGCGACGGTCGGAGTCGGCCAGCCGGTGGTGCTCGCGTTCACCAAGCCGGTGGCGGACCGCGCGGCGGTGGAGAGCGCGCTCGATGTGCAGTCCACGCCGCCGCAGCCGGGGCACTGGAGCTGGCTGTCGGCGAATCGGGTCGACTACCGCCCGCAGAACTACTGGGCGCCGGGCACGAAGGTCAGCGTCCGGATGAACCTCGACGGCCTGAGCGACGGCAACGGCCACTACGGCACCGCGGACCGTGATTTCACCTTCACCGTCGGGCGGGATCAGGAGACGACGATCGACCTGCGCGCGGACCGGGCGGTAGTGCGCCGCGACGGCCAGACGGTGCGGACCTTCACGGTGAGCGGCGGGATGCCGGGGCTCGACACGTGGGGCGGCACCTATGCGGTGATCGATAAGTCCCCCGACGTGCACATGGACTCGCGCACGGCCGGGCTCGGCGACGAGTACGACATCCCCGACGTGAAGTGGGACGTGCACCTGACGTATTCGGGCACGTACGTGCATTCGGCGCCCTGGTCGGTGTGGGCCCAGGGAGAGCGCAACGTGAGCCACGGATGCGTCGGGACCTCGCCGGAGAGCGCCGAGTGGTTCTTCGACAACACACTGCCCGGCGACATCGTCCAGGTGATCAACACCCCGAGGACGGTGGCGCCGGGCAACGGATTCGCGGACTGGCAGGAGGCGTGGCCGCGATGGTTGGACGGCTCCGCGCTGGGGTGAGCAACGCGGAGCCGTCGGCTCTCGACCGGCCCGGCCGAATCCCGGCCGGGCCGTCAGTCAGCCGCTTCTCGCCGTCAGTGCAGGGCGGCGGTCAGCGCGGCGGTGAGGGATCCGTTCGCGTCGTCGCCGTCGAGCGACCAGACCGAGGCGCCGCGCAGTCCGGCGCCGTCGATGTAGAGGCCCTTGGCGAAGACGGTCTGCGGGTCGTCGTAGGTCCAGAAGGTCTGCGACGCCGGGTCGTATTTCCAGACGGCGCCGGTCACCGGGTCGAACTGCACCGTACCCGGCTCGGTGACGACCGTCTTGTAGCCGGCCTGGTCGGTCGGGGCCGCGCCGGTGGCGCTCTGGTAGAGCCCGTTGTTGGTCGGCCCGACGCCCGTCCACGCGTGGGCGTAGTACGGCAGCTCAAGCGCGATCTTGTCGGCCGGGACGCCCTGCGACTCGTAGTAGGCCACGGTCTGTGTGATCGAGAACTTGCCGTTGGCCGGCTGCGGGTCGTTCGGGTCCGGGAACAGGTTGGCGGAGAAGTCGGTCTTGCCGTCCCAGGCGCCGTGGAAGTCCAGCGTCATCACGTTCAGCCAGTCGACGCTGCGCGCGACCTTCTTGAGCTGGAGCTGCTGCGCGGCGGCGTACTGGTTCGGCGACACGTCGGCGGTGAGCAGGTAGTGCGTGTGCGTGGCGTTGCCCGCGTCGTTGAGCGAGTCGCGGAAGTTGTCCATCAGCGCGGTGAAGTCGGGGGTGTCCTGCGGGCCGTAGGGGTTGTTGTTCCCCGGCTCGTTCGGGTACTCCCAGTCGAGGTCGACACCGTCGAAGATGCCCTTGGCGGCGCCCGGGGCTAGGCCCGGGATGTTGCCGTTGATGTACTGGTCGACGCAGGACTGGACGAACTTCTCGCGTCCGGCCTCGGTCGAGGCGATCTGGGAGAAGTGGCTTGACCAGGACCAGCCGCCGATCGAGATGACGATCTTGAGGTTGGGGTTGGCGGCCTTGAGCTCCTTGAGCTGGTTGAAGTTCCCGGCCAGGGCCTGCCCGGCGACGTCGGCCGAGCCGTTCACGGACTCGGTGGCCGCGAACGGGCGCTGGTAGTCGGCCCAGCTGTCGCCCGAGGTGCACAGGCCGTCCGCGGAGACGCTGGAGAAGGCGTAGTTGATCTCGGTGAGGTGGGACGCGGCGCCGTCCGCGACCAGGTTCTTCTCCATGAAGCCGGAGTAGATGCCCCACTGGGTGAAGAAGCCGATGGCGACCTTGCCCGCAGCGGGACGTTCGGCCGGGGCCGCGGAGCCGGCCGCCTGGGCGGCGGGGGCCACCGCGGCGGCGATCAGGGCGCCCGCCGCCGCCACACCGATCAGGTGTTTGCGGTGGCGCGACGGGCCTTGCCGCCGGTCGTGCGTGGTGCTGGACATGTGCTCTCCTCGATGAAAGGCAAGAAGGAACACACGGTCGTCCGGCGGAGGGGGGAGGGGGCACGCCGGAATTGGACTAGACCATGCTGGCGACAGGTATAGTCCAATCGCGGCGCGCGTACAAGGGCCGGGGGCGCCCCGGTGCCATACCGGTGCTGTTCCGACGGGATATCGGGAGCCGCGACGGCGGCCGATTCCGACGGTCGTACCCGAACGATCACGGCGTCAGAACGATCACGCTGTCGGAGCCGACCACCGTTTCAGCGCCGGCGTCAGTGCCGACGGCGGTGCCGGCGGCCGGTCCCGGCGAGCCGCGGGGCGCCGCGCGCGATCACCGCTCCGCCGACCACGAAGACCAGTCCACCGCTCGCGATCACGAAACCGAGCGGCGGGTCGATCGGCGTGATCTCCGCGGCGTCCTGCATCTTCGGGTGGGCGGCCGACTTGGACGGGTCGGCCACGATCGCCGGCGGCAGGAACCCGGCCTGCCACGCCGCGACCGGCGGCGCCGCGGTCATGATCCCGTTCGGCATCAGCTCGGAGCCGCCCGCCTGGAGCGCCGCGAAGTCGAAGCCGACCTCCGGGTTCGCCGGCAGCGACCCGTCGCCACCCTCGACCCCGTCGTACCGGAACGCCGCGAAACCACTCGTGAGGAAGTCGTTGAGCGGTGCGTTCACGACGAATCGGGCGTCGGTCCCGGGATGCGACTCCTCGTAGTAGTCGAACATCGCGTGCGCCGCGTCCGCCCAGCCGGCGAACAGCACGGTGTGTTCATTCGAAAGGAGTATGTCGCCGGGCTGCAACTGCGAGGCGTCGATCGTGTGCGAGACCGTATTCAGGTTCCCGGTCCAGAAGTCGACGGTCGGGTCGAGCGCCCAGGCCATTGAGACATAACCCGAGCAGTCCTGCCGGTAGGTGCCGTCGGAGTCCGTCCACCACGAGGTCTGGCTGTAGGTCACTTTCTCGGTCAGCCATCGCTGTGCCCTGAGGATGATCTGCGCCCGGGTGATCGTCCCGTGCGGCAGCCGGAGCGAGGAATCCCCCGGCGGCACCGAGAGATACGCGTAGGGGTTCCCGGCGTCAGAGCTCTGCGTGACGACCACGCTGCCGCCGCTCGGCGGGGGTGGCGGCGGAGGCGGAGGCGAGGCCGGAGGTGTGGTGGAGTGGCTTCCGGAAGGAGTGGCAGATGGCGTATTCACCGGCGCCGAGCTCGTGCCCGAAGTCCCGGGTGATGAGTTCCCTGATTTGGAGGAGGTCGGCGATCCGCCGGTGCTCGGGCTCTGCGTCGGACTGGCGGAACCGGTGCCACTCGCGCAGGGTGTCGGCGTCGGCGAAGGGCTGCCTGTGGCAGAGCCCGAAGGCGTGGCCGTGGGGGTCCCGGTCGGGCTGGGAGTGGGCGTTCCCGAGGGTGATTCGGAGTTGGAGCTACTGGAGGAGCCACTCGGGCTCGCGCTGGGCGATCCCGAGGTGCACGTCGGGTCCGGCGTCGCGATCTTGCCGGCGGAAGCCTGCGCCGGTATCGCCAGTACCGCCCCGATCGCCACCGTTCCGGTGGCGACCGCGCCGATCACCACCGCCGTGGAACGTCCCGTGTGCCTCCGTCTGACGACCATGAGGCCCCCTCCGTTGCCTTGCGTAACCGTGCGAGGTGCGCGCGCGCTCCCCCGATCTTCGATGCGAAGAGCGCACCGGTCCACCGTAGCCAATCGCCTTCACCGGGTCACCCCCCGGCCGACGGATGATCGCCACCATCCTGCTACTAGCCAGTGGACAACGCTCGCACTACGTTGCGAAAAAGCTCCGGCTGGAAGGGGAACACTCGGTGGCGGGCGGCACGGCGCACAGCGACGCGGCGCAACCGGATTCGAACCGCGAACCACCACAAGAGACCTGGTCGCAGCTGGTGCTCGGGCTGGACCTGCCCCGGCTGACCCGCTATTTGGCGGTCCGCCTGCCGGGCTCGGTGCGCCCCCCGCTGCGCGCCCTGCCGCTGCCCGGCGGGCGGTCGAACCTCACCTATGAACTCTGCGATGCGGACGGCCGGGTGTGCGTCTTGAGGCGACCGCCGCTGCCCGTCGGGGCGGGCAACCACGTGCCGGTGCCGGCCACGCTCGCCCCGCCGGCCCCCGGGGTCGGACGCGGCGACGTGCGCCGCGAGTACCAGGTGATCAGGGCGCTCCACCACGCGCACGGACGCGGCGGCCGGGTCCCGGTCGCCGAGCCGTTTCTGCTCTGCCAGGACATCTCGGTGATCGGTGCGCCCTTTTTCGTGACCGCGAAGGTGCCGGGGACGGTGTACCGCTCCGAGAAGCTCACCGCGGCGCTCGGCCCGTCCCAGGCCCGCTCCCTCTCCCACGCCCTGGTCGACACCCTCGCCGCGCTGCACCTGCTGGACGTGCGGGCGACCGGCCTGGCCGACTTCGCCCGCACCGACCAGTTCCTGATCCGCCAGGTGGACCGATGGGACCGGCTGCACGCCGCGTCGGCCAGCCGCGAGGTACCCCGGCTCTCGCGGCTCGCGGCAGGGCTGCGGGCCGGCGTACCCCCGGCCGACCGCGTCGCGATCCTGCACGGCGACTACCGCCTGGAGAACGTCGTCGCCTCGTTCTCCGCCCCGAACCGGATCGCGGCGGTCCTGGACTGGGAGGCGGCGACGCTCGGTGACCCGCTGGTGGACCTCGGCCTGCTGCTGACGTTCTGGGAGGGGTCGGGCAGCGCGGCCAAGCCGATCGCGTCCGGGCACACGAACGGCCGCAGCTTCCCGACCATCCGGCAGATGGCCGACCGCTACGCCCTGAAGACCGGCTTCGACCTCACCCGCGTCGGCTGGTACATCGCGCTCAACCACTACCGGGTCGCCGGGCTGCTCGAGGCGCTGCACTACCAGAGCCGACACGGCCTGCCGGTGGCTCCCGGGCTCGAGCACGCGGGAGCCTGGGTGTCCGACATGGTCGAGTCCGGCCTCGCCGCGCTGCGCGACGAGTTCTGAAGCTCCGGATCTGAAGCCTCCGACGTTCCGGTCTCCACCTTCCCGCTCCTCTCGCCGCCGCCCGCGCTACTTCCCCACCCAGTCGGCCGACCAGCCCGTTCGAGTTCGTCACGCGCGGGTATCCGACGCGGGTGGTCAGGCTCGTTTACTTAAGGCCGCGCGCTGAGCTGATACGCGTCTTCGGACCGCCTTGGGAGGCTCTGCGCACCCGTAAGCTGGCTGCCTTCCCCCTCGCCCTCATCTGCGCGGCGACGGTGGCGCTGTTCGGTCTGATCCAGCACACCGGGCCCGGCCTTTGGCTCGTCCAACATGTCGCCGGGGTGTACCTGGCGCTGCCGCTCGGCCTGCTCCTGCTGCGACTGCCGCTCTCGATGTTCGCCCCGGCACCGGACCTGCCCGCTTGGGGCGCGACGACTCAGGTGCTCGTGGTCTTCGGGATCTGCGAGATCGGGCTCGGCCGGGCGCGAACGCTGATCACCGCGCTCTGCGTCAACGGCCTGACCACGCTCGCCGCCTGGATCATGATCGTGATCGGCAGCCACCTGGCCCTCGGCACGCCACAGATCGACGCCTACGAGCTGGACACCGGGCCATCGACCGTCGTCGTTGCGCTCAGCGTCTACGTAGCGCTGCGCTACCGGGCCTACGTTCTGCTCTGCCTGACTGCCGCGGCAATGGCTACGGAGGCGCTCGTGCTGCCGAACCTGGCCGGGCGTGAGCACCTCGTCGCGCTCGCTCTCGGCACGCTGGCCTTCGCGGTCGGCGAACGTTCAACGACGCCCCGTCCGCGCCCTACCGGTCCTGCCGCGCCTCCTACTGGAGGTACCCCTCGACCTCCTGCGTCGGGCGCAGCTCGTCCGCGTCAGGAGTCCCGGCCCTGAACCGGCGCACCTGATCCCACAATCGGTCCAGCTCCACCTCGAGCGACCCGAGTGTCGCCCGCTCCGCCGGATCGAGGCCGTCCGCCGTGGCGCGAGTGCGCAGGCGGTGCAGCTCGGCCTCGACCTCGCCGATCCTGGCCTGAACGTCCTGCTCGTTGTACATGGCGTCGCCCTTCCTGACTTCGCCGCGCGAACGTCGTCGTGTCCTAAGGACACCACAGACCGCGCGGGGGCGCACGAGGGGAGGCGAAACGAAATTCCGCGCGCCTCAAACTGTGATGTCGGTCACATCTGATGTGCAGTCAGCCCTGCGTGCTCCCGGAGACCCCCTAACCGAGTCGACAGGGGACCGACTCTTTCTATATATACGAATGCTGATTGTTTTGCGTCGCCGCACGATCAAGGAGCCGTGACCGCCGTGAGCCCCGAGCCAGCCGTCCCGAAACCGCGCGCGGCCACGACCGTCGGCGGGGGCCGGCCCCTCGCCCCCACGGCCCGGCTCGCCCCGTCGCGGGACCGCGGTGCGGTGGCGGTGATCCTCTTCCAGAACTGCCCCATGTTCGAGAGCGCGCTCCCGATGACCGTGTTCGGGATCGACCGGCGCGGCCAGGGACTGCCGTACTACCGCCTGCTCGCCTGCATGGGCGAAGCCGGGCCGCTGCCCACCACCGGCGGCATCCTGATGGCCACCCCGTACGGCCTGGCCGCCGCGGACGCCGCGGGCACGATCGTCGTCCCGGCCTGGCGCTCCCCGGCCGAGCGGCCGCCCGAGCCCGCCCTGGCGATGCTGCGCCGCGCGGCCAAGGAGGGCGCCCGGATCGTGGGCCTGGACCTCGGGGTGTTCGTCCTGGCGGCGGCCGGCCTGCTCGACGACCGCTCCGCCACCACACACTGGATGTATGCCCCCGCGCTCGCCCGCCGCCACCCGCGGGTCCGAGTGCAGCCGCGCGAGCTGTGCGTGGACACCGGCCAGTTCGTCACCGGCGCCGGAGCCGCCGCGGGCCTGGACGCCTGCCTGCACATCGTGCGCCGCGACCACGGACCCGAGTCCGCCGCGAGCCTGGCCCGGCGCCTGGTCTTCCCGGCCGGGCGGCGCGGCGGCCAGGCCCCCTACTTCGACGCCGAACTGCCCGAGGAACTGCTCGGCGACGCAATCGCCGAGGCCATGGCGTGGGCCCTGGACCACCTGACCGAGCCGTTCGACGTGGACGCCATGGCCGAACGGGCGTCGCTGTCCCGCCGCTCCTTTGACCGCCGATTCCGCACCGCGACCGGCTCCGCCCCGCTTCAGTGGCTTAACGCCCAGCGGGTCATGTACGCCCAGCGCATGCTCGAATCCACCGACCTGCCCATGGACCAGGTGGCGCTGCGCAGCGGTTTCGGCTCCCTGGTGGCGATGCGCGGCCACTTCCGCCGGCACCTTTCCACGTCCCCGACCGCGTACCGGCAAGCCTTCCGCGGCGGCCTCGCCGATGAAGATGTGTACGACGAGTTCAGCGCACGGGAGGATGCTTAGCCTCGCGGCCTATACGCTGAACGGCATGAACGGCAACAACGACCGCCTGGTGTGGATTGACTGCGAGATGACCGGCCTCGACCTGCGCCACGACGCGCTGATCGAGGTGGCGGCGCTCGTCACCGACTCCGAGCTGAACATCCTCGGCGAGGGTGTGGACGTGGTGGTCAAGCCGCCGGCGGGCGCGGTCGAGCAGATGCTGCCGATCGTCCGGGAGATGCACACCTCCTCCGGACTGCTCGACGAACTGGAGCGGGGCATGACCCTCGCGGAGGCCCAGGACCTGGTCTTCGACTACGTGCACAGGCACGTGCACGAGGCCCGCAAGGCGCCGCTCGCCGGAAACTCGGTCGGCACCGACCGCGGCTTCCTCGCCCGGGACATGCCCGATCTCGAGGGGCACCTGCACTACCGGGTGGTCGACGTCTCCTCGATCAAGGAGCTGGTGCGGCGTTGGTATCCGCGGGTCTACTTCCAGGCCCCGGCGAAGACCGGCAACCACCGGGCGCTCGGCGACATCCGCGACTCGATCGAGGAGCTCAAGTACTACCGGGCCACGGTGTTCGTGCCGCAGCCCGGACCGGACTCGGACACCGCCAAGGGCATCGCGGCGCAATTCGGCGTATAGGCGCGTAGGCGTACAGGCCGTAGGCCGCCCGCAGGCGCATAGAGCGCGTGTGCATGTGTAAGAGGTACGTAGAGGCATGTGGCGGCGCCCCGCGCGCACGTCAAAAGCGGTTTCGGACCACCCTCCCGAGTCCGCTACACTCTTCCAAGCAAGGCAAGCAACACGATGGTGGGTGTAGCTCAGCTGGCAGAGCGCCAGGTTGTGGTCCTGGATGTCGTGGGTTCAAGTCCCATCACTCACCCAAGCGCAGAGCCCCCGGATCGCTAAGGCGGTTCGGGGGCTTTTTCGTTCGGCGGTTTGCTCCTCCACTCGGCGGTTGCTCCTCCGCGCTTCCTTCACCCGATCCACCGCCGTCCGAATCCCGGCGCCGCCGCCTTAGGCTCAACCGCGTGGCGGTATTCGCGGACGTGGTCAGCTGGGGCCTCTCGACAGGCGCCACGATCTGCCTCGCCGTCGCGCTCTTCCGCATCACCCGCCGCCCACGCTCAGGAAGCGGTTCCGACCTGGGCAAACACTGACCTGAGAGAACCGATTTCATCTGCGTCGCGATCTACGGTAACCTCTAACACGCAACGCGCGCCGTTAGCTCAATAGGCAGAGCAGCTGACTCTTAATCAGCGGGTTCGGGGTTCAAGTC
>NZ_DASZGI010000276.1:0-17559 GCF_035938995.1 Actinocrinis sp. | reverse complement strand
TTCAGCGCGTCCATCACTTGGGTCAGCTGTACCTGGTGGAAGCCGCCGTGGTGGAAGACTGCCTCTTCCGTCGCGCTGACCAGCGGGTTCTCGGCTGCCGCGTTGATCTCGACCGCGAGGATGCGCTCCGTGTTGTCGAGTGCTGCGAGTGCGGCTCCGTGGATTTGGGGCACGCAGCGTACCGCGTACGGGTCCTGGAGGCGCGCGGCCTTGACGCTCTGGCCATCCAGCAGCGCGCGGAGGAACCTTGCAGATGCGACTACGCCGAGATGGGGCTTGCGCTCGTGCACGGCCTGGGCGTAGGGCTCCATCGATCCGTCGACGGCGATGAAGGTGAGCGCGGAGACCGCGTGTGCGGCATCGAGCCATCGGGTCGCTTCTGACCAGGCGAGGCACGCCTGTCCGATGGTCAGTGCGCTGCTGCTCATCAGGGCGACCGCGTCTCCGGGGCCGAATTCGACGGGCGCGGGTCCGGCGCCGGTCCAGGGCGCCTCGCCGAGCAGCGTCAGGCCGAGCTCTGCCAGAGCGGTCAGGTCGGCCGTGCCCACGGCGCCGTACTCGTGGATCTCGGGCAGCGCGTTGGCGTTGAGCGCGGTGACGATGGCCTCGATGATGCGCGGGCTGACGCCGGCTCCTCCGGCCAGCAGCTGGTTCGCCCGCACGGCAAGCATCGCGCGTATGCCTTCGGCGGCGACCGGTGCGCCTATGCCGCCTGCGTGACTGCGTAGGAGCCGCAGCCCGTGATCGGTGTCACCCGGTTCCACAGCCTGTGTGCGGTTGGCACCGACGCCCGTGTTGCGGCCGTACACCTGTTGGCGCGCCGCGACCCGGTCGGCCACCTGCGCCGCCGTCTGCGCCCGCGCGAGGCCTTCGGGTGCGATGTCGCCCCATGCGTCGCCGTGGCCGAGCTGCGCGACATCACCCGGCCGCATCGCGCGGCCGGTCAGTTCGATGCGCTGCACGACGGTGCCCCCTCCAACACTCGGCCGCCGCGCCGACGTGATGTCGGTGGGGCGGGTGTAATTCGGATGCGATGGTGCCGGAGGGCAGCCTACGGTGAATGGGCCATGCGACGCCTCCCCCGGCCGGAACCCGGCACACCTGATTCAAGATCCCCGACCCGCTACCTTCTCTGGCTCGCCCGTAGTCAGAAGCGCACCATTGTCGGAGGCATGTTCTTCGGGATCATGTGGATGGTCTCGCAGGCGGTGCTCCCGGCGGCGGTGGGCCGCACCATCGACGCCGGCGTCACCACGAAGAACTCTGCCGAGCTGATCCGCTGGGCCCTGGTGGTGGTCGGCCTCGCGCTGGCGAAGGCGGCTTCGGGGATCCTGCGCCACCGCAACGCGCTGAGCAACTTTCTGGCGGCCGCGTACACGACGGTCCAAGTCATCACGCGCAAGACAGTGGCGTTGGGCGCCACGCTCCCGAAGCGGGTCGCCGCCGGGGACGTGGTGGCGGTGGGTACGTCGGACATCAACGAGATCGGGCACGCCCTCGACATCACGGCGCGGCTGACCGGCGCGATCGTCGCGATCGGGACGGTTGCCGCGATCATGCTCGCCGAGTCGGTGCCGCTCGGTCTGATCGTCCTCATCGGTGTGCCGGTGCTGACCGGCTTGACCGGCTTGCTGCTGAAGCCGTTGCACGACAGGCAGCGCACCTACCGGGTGCTTCAGGGCGAGCTGACCGGGCGTGCCGTCGATATCGCGGCCGGACTGCGGGTATTGCGGGGCATCGGTGGCGAGCCGGCATTCGCCGGGCGCTACCGCCGGGAGTCACAGGAGCTTAGGCACGCGGCGTTCGCGGTGACGCGCGTCGAGTCCGGCCTGGCCGCGGCGGAGATCATGCTGCCTGGCTTGATCACCGCGGGGGTGACGTTCGTCGCTGCGCGGTTCGCGCTGGACGGACACCTGACGATCGGTCAGCTAGTCGCCTTCTACGGTTATGCGACCTTCCTAGCGGCACCTCTACGGACGTTGATGGAAGGCGCGGACCTGATCACGAGAGGGCATGTGGCGGCGCGGCGCGTCGTGCGCATCTTGAACGTGGAGCCTGGGATTCGGGACGTGGAGGGCGCAGGCGGGACCGAGGGTGCGGTCCTCGTGTCGGGGCGTGGAAGCACGCTGGTCGACGAGGAGTCAGGGCTCGAGGTCGAGGCGGGCGAGCTTTTCGCCGTCGCGTGCGCGGAACCGGCTGAAGCGGATCTGCTCGCCGAGAGGCTTGCGCGCTTCGAGGACAGCGGACGCCCGATGCTCGGCGATGTGCCGCTCAGGGAGATGCCGCTGCGTCAGGTCAGGGAGCGGATCTTGTTGGCGCGCAACAGTGACAAGTTCTTCAATGGAGGGCTGCGGTCCGAGCTTGATCCGACCGGCCGGCGTGCAGATGAGGAGATCCGGACGGCGATCAGGGTGGCCTCGGCTCAGGACATCCTGGACGCACTGCCGGAAGGGTTGGACACCGAGATGACGGACGGCGGCCGGGAGTTCTCGGGAGGGCAGTTGCAACGACTGCGCCTCGTGCGGGCCTTGCTCGCGCGGCGGGAAGTGACAGTGCTGGTTGAACCCACGAGCGCGGTGGATGCGCACACGGAGGCGCGCATCGCGGCGCGTTTGGCCGAGTCTCACGCGCCTGCGACGCGCGGTGCGGCGCTCGTGGCGGTTCATGCGGGAACGGTCGTCGCGATGAAAGTTTCATCACTGTCGTCGCACGTGGCGGCCGTGGGCATCGAGGCTGAGCCTCAGACCACAACGATCCTGTTCACGACGAGTCCTCTGCTCCTCGACAGCGCCCATCGCGTCGCCTACGTGGAGGACGGGCGTGTCGTCGCGGTCGGTACGCATCGCGAACTGCTCGCGTCCGAACCCCGCTACGCCGCCGTCGTGACCCGCGGCGAGGACATAGAGGAGGCGGCGTGACGGGCTGGAATGTCGCGGTGGGTGGCTCAGGGCGGATGGGGCGAGCCGTAAGCGGGTTGGGAGGGGGAGCGTGACGGCGCGGATCCTTCCAGTGGCCGACTCGCGGCAGGTTCGGCGGTACGTCCGCGAGCTGATCGCGCGTCACCCGAGAACTTTCGCGACGACCATCGCCCTCTATACTCTCGCGGCGGTTGCCGGGCTGGCCGGGCCGCGTCTCCTCGGAGACATCGTCCAGGCCGTCCAACAGCACGCCACCATCGGACACATCAACGCCCTCGCGGGCGCGCTCGCCGCGTTCGTCCTCCTCCAGACGACGCTGACTCGCTACGCGTATGTGTCCGCCGGACGCTTCGGCACGATCATCCTCGCCGAACTGCGCGAGGAGTTCGTCGAGAAGGTGCTGGCCCTCCCGCTGTCGACCGTGGAGAACGCGGGCAGCGGCGACCTGGTGACCCGGGCCTCCCGCGATGTGGACGCGCTGCGCCGTTCCGCGCAGATGGCCGCGCCGGAGACCCTCGTCGCCATCGTCACGATCGCGCTCACCGTGATCGCGACAGTGCTCGTATCCCCGCTGCTGTTCCTTTCCGTACTGATCGTGATTCCGCCGCTGTTCGCCGTAACGCGGTGGTACTTGCGGCGGGCCACCGACGGTTATCTGCGAGAGAATGCCGCAGCGGCACGCTACGTCGACGGCCTCGGCGCGACTGTCGCCGGGGCAGCGACCATCGAGGCGTTCGGGCTTCAGCAGCGTCGGATCGAGTCCGCCGACGACGAACTCGCCGGGTCGTACCGAGCCGAGCGCTACACCCTCAGCCTGCGCACGGTCCTCTGGCCGGTTCAGGAATTCTGTTATGTCGTCCCGGTCGCGGGGGCGCTACTGCTCGGCGGTTACGCCTATACCAGAGGCTGGGCCAGTCTGGCGCAGGTGACGGCCGTCACGCTGTACATCCAGCAACTCATGATCCCGCTCGAAGTGCTGCTCGACTGGCTCGACACACTCCAGGTCGGCGGTGCTTCACTGGCCAGGCTGCTCGGCGTCGCACAGGTGCCGCCCGACCGCACGGCCGGAGCACGCGCCGTCGCCGACCCGCGCGAGCTGGCCGGCACCGACGTGCGCTTCGCCTACGTCGGCGGGCACGACGTCCTGCACGGCGTCGACCTGACGGTCCGTCCGGGCGAGCGGTTCGCCATGGTCGGACCCTCCGGCGCCGGCAAGTCGACGCTCGGCCGCCTGCTCGCCGGCATCCACGGCCCGCGCACGGGCACGGTGGCGCTCGGCGGGGCGCCGCTGATCGAGCTACCGCTCGACGAGCTGCGCGGCGAGGTCGTCCTCCTCACTCAGGATCACCACGTCTTTGCCGGCACGCTGCGCGACAATCTGCACCTCGCCGCGCCCGACGAGGTCGATGATGAAGCGCTCTGGCAGGCCCTGGACGCCGTGGACGCTGGCGGGTGGGCCGCGGCACTGCCCGAAGGGCTGGACACCCCGGTCGGCTCCGGTGGCCTGGCCCTGAGCGCACCGCAGGCGCAGCAACTCGCCCTGGCCCGGCTCCTGCTCGCCGACCCGAAAGTCCTCGTCCTGGACGAAGCCACATCGCTGCTCGACCCGCGCGCCGCCCGCCATCTGGAGCGTTCGCTCTCGGCCGTGCTCGAGGGGCGCACGGTCATCGCGATCGCGCACCGCCTGCACACCGCCCACGACGCAGACCGCGTCGCAGTGGTGGAGGATGGACGCATCGCCGAGCTCGGCTCGCACCGCGAGCTGATCGACGCGAACGGGGCGTACGCCCGTTTGTGGGACTCGTGGCACGGCGAAACCGCCGGCACGCCACCGCACGTTTAATCCCCGCAGATAGGATGGACGGCGCTATGAGCGACTGGGAAGACGACTTGGACGACTCGTGGGGCCGCGACGATCTGCCGGTCCTCACCTCTCCTTCTGGGTTCGAGCAAACACGCGACGACACCGACTACGGCTGGGGCGAGCGCACCTGGTCCGGGTCGGACGGGGATCCCGACGATCTCGAGCGGTTCCTGCGCGACCGCCCGCCGCACCACGGCGACTGACTTCACTCGATCAGCCGGATATCTGCACGTCGTCGTCCGCCTGATCTCCAGCTGAGGGGGCCTCGAGAGTCGAGGTCTCCGTCTTGGGCTCGCTGCTCGAGCCGATCGAAGGCTCGGCAGTCGGCACGATTGCGGGCGCGGCACTTGAGGCGATGGACGCGGGTGGCGGCTGCTCGCTTGCCGCTGGGTGCGGCGAGGCATCGGTAACCGGTGTAGCCGCAGGGGCGTGAGCTGAAGCACCCGGCGACCGCATGGCCGCAGCGCCGAGCGCGATCGACGCGCCTGCCAGCAGCGTCGCGGCGGTCCGTCTTCGCCGCCGCCGGAGTCGATGTCGCGTGATCAATGGCCGGATGTCGCCGTCATGGTGGTCGGTGCGGTGATCACCGGCCCTGGGTTCGTTGCCTCGGTGATCGTTCACGCTTGATTGATCCGCAACGCGATTCTTGCCGGGCGCTGCGCCGCTGAAGTCGGCGCAGCCGTTGACGCGCGTGGCGATTCCACGGTCAGTGGCGGCGGGCGCGAAACTGTCGCTCGTCGTGTTCATGCGGCTGTCCTCTCCTGGTGGGCCGGGTCCGGGGGCGTTCCCGGTGGCTTGCTTCCAGGGTGAGGGATCAAACGCTGTTATGTCCCACTTTTTCGAGTTATCCACAGGGCGCCAAAGAGTGGCCCATTGGACAGGTGTGGCCGCCATGGCGCAAAATTGGCACTCGTAGTGGTTGAGTGCTAGCCCAGGAGCTGACCGTGCCGACGTACCAGTACCAGTGCACCGAGTGCGGTGAAGGTCTCGAAGTCGTGCAGAAGTTCACCGATGACGCCTTGACCGTGTGCCCGAACTGCGAGGGCAGGCTGCGCAAGGTGTATTCCGCGGTCGGCATCGTTTTCAAGGGTTCCGGCTTCTACCGGACCGACAGCCGGTCGTCCTCCTCATCGTCGAGCAACGGCTCCGGGTCGTCGAACGGCTCGAACTCGCCGTCCTCGACCCCCTCGTCGCCGTCTTCCTCCGGCTCGTCCGAATCCTCGACCAAGTCGAGCAGTAGCGGCGGCAGCGGCTCCAGCAACTCGGCGTCCTCCGCGGCGGCCTGATCGCTCGCCCTCTCCAGCTCGCACGGTATCTCTAGCACTCACCGCACGAAACAGCGTTATCGCACTGGCACCGCAAGATCAGTCAGAACCGCAGCGGCCGCGCCAAATACTCCTGGCAGCGTCGGCTAGCCGCGTAACGGCAGCTGGAACCAGACGGCCTTGCCAGTCGGCGTGGCGCGCACGCCCCATCGCCGCGAGAGCTGGTCCACCAGGAACAGCCCGCGGCCGCCCTCGTCGTTCGCCGACGCCGTACGCACCCGCGGCGTCCGCACGTCCTGATCGTGCACCTCGACCCAGAGCGACGCACGGCCCCGGCGCATCACGACCTCGATCCGGCGGTCGTTGCGCAGCGCCGCGACCGCCCCGTCCAGCACCGCGTTGTCCAGCAGCCCGTCCGGAGCGGTGTCGCCCAGCAGCACTCGCTCGAGCGCGGCGAGGTCGAGTTCGCCGTCCTCCGCGGCGAGCGTCCCGTCCTGGGCGCGGTCGAGTTCGAACTCGCTGTCCGCGTCGAACACCGGTCCGCGAGGCGTCGGTCCGGGACCTGACGCGTGCCGCACGGCGTTCGTGACCAGTTCCGACACCAATAGCTCGACCGTCTCCGCCAAGCTCTCCGCGGACCATTCACGCAGCAGCGCGCGGGCGTGGGCGCGCGCCACGGAGGGAGATGCCGGGTCCGCGGGCAAGTCGATCCGCCACAGCGGCAGCGGGTCGAGGTCGGTACGCATGGCGAGCACGGCGCGGTCGTCGTCCAGCGGCCCCGACGAGGCGCGCAGGGTCGCCCGGCACAGCGCCGCCGGTGTCGGGCTCGGGCCGATCGCTTCCAGCGCGTCGCACAACGCCCGCACGCCCTGGTCGACCGACTGGTCGCGGCGCTCGACCACACCGTCCGTGTACAGGACGACCGTGTCCCCTGGCGCGACCTTGAAGGCGTGATCGGTGAACGCGATCCCGCCGACGCCGAGCGGGACGTCCGGGGGCACCTCCATCGGGTGGCAACCGTGCGCCCCGGTGAGCAGGGGCGGCGGATGGCCCGCATTCGCGAGCACGCACTCGCGGGTGAACGGGTCGTAGATCGCGTAGACGCACGTGACCAAGAGGGCCTCGTTGAGGCCCTGCACCAGGTCGTCCAGATGGGTGAGCACCTGCGCCGGTTCGAGGTCCAGCACGGCATAAGCGCGCAGGGCCGCCCTTAGCTGTCCCATGACGGCGGCGGCATGTGCCCCGCGCCCTTGGACATCACCGATCGCGATACCGATCCGGCCGGACGAAAGCTCCATCACGTCGTACAGGTCGCCGCCGACGTCTGACTCGTCGCCGGGGTTGTATCCCACCTGCACTGCGACGCCGTCGATCGACGGCAGGTGCGCCGGCAGCAGCGAATGCTGAAGTGCTAGCGCGAGGGAGCGCATGCTCTCGTAGAGCGCCGCGTTTTCGAGCGCGAACCCGGCTCGCGCGGCGACCTCTTCGACGAGCTCGACGTCCCCTTCGTCGAAGTCGCCGTCGGGCCCGTCCGCGGCGACGGCGAGGACGCCTTTGATTCCTCGCGGACCGAGCAGCGGCACGGCTATCACGGCGGCCGCGTCCATAAGCATCGGATGGTTGCCGTTGGCGGGGCGCGGCACCGGCGCAGGCGGCGCAACGGGGCGCTCAGCACGGGCGAGGGCCGGTCGGCCGGTCCTCAGTGCGATCGCGCAGGGGTGATCGTCAGGGTAGGCGACGCGGCGGTCTGCGACGGACGGGCTGCTCGTGCGGCGGTTGCGCTTGTGATCCACGCGCACCGTCACCGCGCGGCGCAGTGCCCCGCTGTCGTCGAGGAGGTCGACGATGCACTGATCGGCGAAGGACGGCACGAGGAGTTCGGCGATGGCGGCGAGGGTGCGGCCGGTGTCGAGCGAGGTGCCCAGCAGCATCCCGGCGCGGGAGAGCAGGGACGAGCGCACGTTGCCGGTGCCGGGCTCGCGCGAGGCTTCCGCGCCGACGAGGGCAGGCGTGTCGTGTCGGCCTACCAGCTGACCCGCCATCGACCCACCTTTCCGTCCGCGCCCGGCCCACCCAGTGTGCCACTCGCGGGGCCCTGCAGTGCGCCGCCGATCGGATGGCGATACGTGCGGGCAGGATGGTGTGATCATCGCATTTCGTCGGGGTCTGGATCAATCTTCGCGCTTCAGACTTCACCGTTGTGGCGGAAGATCGAACGCAGGAGCCTCCATTCGCCGTCGCTCCACTCGCATCCGTGATCGAGCCCGGCGAGTTTCGAAGAGTCGCACCGTCGCGGACCCGGATCCGGCCGCGCGACCGGGGCCGGACCGACGTACGTTCGCGGGGCCGGTCGTTACGGCCAGAGCGCGAAGGACGTAGGGTGTGGCCCCGGAGCACGAGCCGCGGCCTGCGGGCCGCACCGCCCGCAAGGAATGGCCCATGTCAGCGACCCAACCCTCGGCGGCGCAACCGGCTGAGTCCGGCGCGCCGATCGTCCCGTCCGCCGCGGCGCCCGGAACCGGTGATCAGGATTCTGACACCGTCGCGCAGGAGCCGGACGATGGTGGCGCGTTGGGCGCAGACAGTCACGCTGACGAAGTAGATGAGCAGGCCACGCACGCCGAGCCGGAGAGTCCGGCCCCCTCCGGTGCTTCCGAGAACGCCGACGCCACGAAGGCGAAGCGCCCCCTCCGCCGTCTGCGCATCCTGCTCGCCGCCGTCGTCACCTTCGTGCTCGTGGTCCTCGCCGCGACCGGCGCCGGTGCTTGGGCATTCACCGACGCGTTGCACGCCTCGTATCCGCAGACCTCGGGCAGCCTCAAAATCGCTGGATTGTCCGCGCCGGTCACCGTTCAGCGCGACCGCAACGGCATCCCGCAGATTTACGCGCAGACTTCGGCCGACCTCTTCCTCGCCGAGGGCTACGTCCAAGCACAGGACCGGTTCTGGCAGATGGACGTGGACCGGCATATCACCTCAGGCACCCTCGCGTCGCTTCTGGGCAGCGCAGCGCTTAAGACAGACGAGTTTGTGCGCACTCTCGGCTGGCGCAACGTCGCCGCACAGTCGTACTCCCAGCTCAAGCCGGAATCGCAGAAATATCTGCAGGCCTATTCGCAGGGTGTGAATGACTACCTCGCCGCGCACAACGGCGGCTCATCGCTTTCCATCGAGTACACGCTTATCGGTGCGCCCTTAGTCGGAACCGTCAGCGACTACCACCCGGCGCCGTGGACGCCGGTCGACTCCGTGGCCTGGCTCGAGGCGATGGCCTGGGACCTGCGCGACAACGTCGACCAGGAGGTGGCCCGCTCGCTGCTTACCGAGACGCTCTCGGTCGACCAGATCGAGCAGCTTTACCCGTCGTACCCGTACACACAGCACTCGACGATCGTCACGCAGGGCGCACTCGTCGGATCAACGTACGAGCAGAATGCGACCGCGTCTGCCACCCTCCCCAAGGCTGCGCAGCAACAGCTTTCCAATCTCTCCCAGCTGCTCGGTCAGATCCCCTCCGTGCTCGGTCCGGCCGATCCGTCGGGCAGCGGCGTGGGCTCGAACTCGTGGGTCGTCTCCGGCTCGCTCACCACGACCGGAAAGCCGCTGCTCGCCAACGATCCGCACCTCTCGCCGTCGCTGCCATCGATCTGGTATCAGATCGGGCTGCACTGCGTCGCCGACAGTCCGCAGTGCCCGTTCGACGTCGCCGGCTACTCCTTCCCGGGGATGCCCGGCGTGATAATCGGACACAACGCGCACATCTCGTGGGGCTTTACCAACGAGGCGTCAGACGTCACCGATCTCTACCTGGAAAAGATCGACGGGTCCGACTACCTCTACGACGGCCAGGAATACCCGGTCAGTCAGCACAACGAGACGATCGACGTGGCCGGCGGCTCGCCCGTCACGATCACCGTCCGCTCCACTCGCCACGGCCCGCTGATCTCCGACGTATCAAATGATTACAAGCTCGTCGGGAAGCAGGCCCCGGCTGCGCGCAGCGGCGATCCGACCGAGGGCGCGGCGCCCGGCATCCAGTACGGCGTCGCTCTCCAATGGACCGCACTGCAGCCGAACTCGACGATGGACTCGCTGTTCGAGCTCGACCGTGCCACCGACTGGACCGATTTCCGGGCCGCCGCCGCGGATTTCTCCGTTCCGGCGCAGAACATGATTTACGCCGACACTGAGGGCAACATCGGCTACCAGGCTCCGGGCCGCATTCCGATCCGGAAGAACGGCGACGGGCGGTGGCCGGTGCCGGGCTGGACCGACAAGTATGACTGGACCGGCTACATCCCGTTCTCCGCGCTGCCTAACGAATACGACCCGGCCCAGGGGTACATCGTGACGGCTAACAACGCGGTGGTCGGCCCTACGTATCCGTACACGCTGACTACCGACTGGGATTACGGGTACCGCTCGCAGCGCATCATCGACGATATCACGCGGTTGACCGCGAACGGCCACAAGATGAGCGTCGCGGACATGGAGTCCATCCAGAACGACAGCTACAACCCGGAAGCGGCGCTCCTCGTCCCCTACCTCCTGAAGCTCCCGACCGACTCGTTCACCCGACCGGCCCAAAACCTGCTCAAGGGCTGGGACTACACGCAGCCGGCAACTTCGGGAGCGGCGGCGTACTTCAACGCGGTCTGGGCCGAGATCCTGAAGATGGCCTTCGGCACGAAGCTGCCTGCCGGCGTCGATCTGTCCACGCTGGGCTTCGACGGCGGTGACCGCTGGTTCGCGGTCGTCCAGTCGATCCTCGATCAGCCGGACAGCGTCTGGTGGGACAACCCGAAGACGCCGAAGCGGGAGACCCGCGACACTATCCTGACCGCCGCGCTGAAGAAGGCCAGGCTCGATCTCACCGCGAAGCTCGGCAAGGACGTCTCGACGTGGACCTGGGGAAGGCTGCACACGCTGACACCCACTGAGCAGACCCTGGGCACGAGCGGCCCTGCCATCGTGAAGTGGCTGCTCAACGGGTCTTCGGAGCAGTTGGCCGGAGGCTCTTCAGTGGTCGACGCGACGAGTTGGGACCTGTCCACCGGCACCTTCGACGTCACGGTCGCGCCGTCGATGCGGATGGTCGTCGACATGGCCGACTTCGACCGTTCCCGCTGGGTCAACCAAACGGGTGAATCCGGCCACGTCGATGATCCGAACTATCTCGACCAAGCACCGCTCTGGGCCGCCGGGGAAACGTTGCCCTGGGCATACGGCAGCTCGGCGGTGAAGGCAGCGACGACCGCGACGCTCACCCTCGATCCGTCCTCGTCGTAAGTCAGCCCACCTGCGGTTCGCCTCGATCATCAGCCAGCCCACCGAAACGATGATCTGCTGGTCGGATCGCGATCAACGGGTCGCATGCGGCGGTTGGAGGAGGAGGGCGGCGGTCAGAGGGAGGGCAGAGGTGGGAGGGCGGCGGAGGAGGGAGAAGGCGCCGGATCGGATCAGGCTTCGGCGACACCTGCGAACCTGACGATGCCGCGCGCGCTGCACGCCGCGTCGACCGACTGGTCGTGCGGCTCGACGGGGAACTCTGCGCCGATCTCGTGGTCGTACACGAGGGCACAGACCCACGGACGGCGCTTCAGATCCAGATCGGCCAAACGGGCGAGCGCGCGGTCATACGATCCGCCCCCACGGCCTAGGCGCTGACCAGTCGAGGACACCGCCAGCGCGGGCACGACCACCACCTGGACACCGCGGACGGCTTCCGGGCCGCGCCGCTCTCCGGTCGGCTCGCGCAGGCCCAGGCGGCCGACGCCGAACCCTTGACCCGGCTCGAACGGAGCCCAGTCGAGGTCTGCATCCGGAAGCAGCACCGGTAGCAATACCGTGACACCTCTCGCCGCCAAGCCTTCGAACAGTTCCCCCGTCTCCGGCTCCGTTCCGAACGACACGTACGCGCACACCGTCTTCGTCTTCGCGCTCGTCACCTCTGGGGCGCGCATCAGGTGTTTGACCGCCGCCGATGACTCACAGCGACGCGAATGGTTACCTAACGTGCAGCGATCGTTTACGAAACGTGATCTGGCCGTGGCTTTGTCGTTGGCCTGCTCGGGCATCCTGAATCCGTAACGTGTATCAGGCTGGACACGCCCCGCAGCTTCCGCGGAGAGTGGCCAGCCGGTGTTTTGGGGGAGAGGTTTCACTCACCGGACCCAGCCTGCCGCACCGACAGCCGCGACAAGGAAGGGACGGGTGCCGGACGGCCATGACGGCAACGCAATGGGGACTAGTGTGCCTCGCCGCGGTCTGCGTCGCGCTCGCCGTCGCGGTGGCCCGCCTCGCCGCCCGCCTCCGTGACGCGGCCGCCCGCGCCGCCGTTGAACTCGAAGCCCTCCGCCGTGAGCTCACCGGACTCGAACAGGGCCGGTCCAGCCTGGAGCGCCTCTCCGCGACCGATCCGGTCACCGGTGTCTGGAACCACCGCTACCTGCAGGAAACCCTCGCCCACGAACTCGAGCGCGCCCGCCGGGTCGAGCGCCCGCTCGCCGTGCTGATGTGCGATGTGGACCGGTTCCGCGAGGTCAATGCCGCGCACGGGCACCAGGTCGGCTCGGCCGTGCTGCGCGAGCTGGCCCAGCGCCTCGCCCTGGAGATCCGCTCCTTCGACACCTTCGCCCGCTACGGCGGCGAGGAGTTCGTCGTCCTCTTGCCTGATACCGGGCCCGACGGCGCGGCCGTGGTCGCCGACCGCCTTTGCTACGTGGCCCGCAAACTCGTGCTCGACGCCGCCGTGCTGGGAGGCGGCGCGACCGGCGGCAACGGCGATGGCGGCTCAGATACGAGCGTCCGCCTCACGATCTCCATCGGCGCCGCCGTCTATCCGGACTCCGCCGACCATGCCGCGACCCTCATCCGTGCTGCTGACGGCGCACTCACGGACGCGAAACGCGCCGGTGGGGGCGCTCGGGTCGTCATCGGTGCGCCAAGCTCAGTGACTCTTCACGCAGAGGCCACTTCGCTTTGATGGAGGCGCCGCTAAAGTCTCCTCATGTCTATCGACTCTTGGGCTTCCGCGGCTGGGCGCGGTGACTCCGCGGCCCGGCTCAGGAAAGCCGTGATCCCGGCGGCGGGCCTCGGCACCCGCTTCCTACCCGCGACGAAGGCCACGCCGAAGGAGATGCTGCCGGTCATCGACAAACCGGCGATCCAGTACGTGGTCGAGGAGGCGGTCGCGGCGGGCCTCGACGACGTGCTGATGATCACCGGCCGCAACAAGCGTCCGGTCGAGGACCACTTCGACCGCGCCTACGAGCTCGAGAGCGCGCTCAAGGCCAAGGGGGACACCGAGCGGCTCGCCGCGGTCCGCGCGTCCAGCGAGCTGGCCGCTGTGCACTACGTCCGGCAGGGGGATCCGCGCGGACTCGGCCACGCGGTGCTGTGCGCGGCGCCGCATGTCGGAGCCGAGCCCTTCGCCGTGCTGCTCGGCGACGATCTCATCGACCCGCGCGACCCGCTGCTGGCGCGGATGATCGAGGTCCAGAAGAACTTCGGCGGCTCCGTCGTGGCGCTGATCGCCGTCGACCCGGACCAGATTCACCTGTACGGATGCGCCGCCACCCTCCTCCTCGACGGCGAGGCCGACCTGGTCCGGGTGACCGACCTGGTGGAGAAGCCGGCCGCCGAGTCCGCCCCGTCCAACCTGGCGATCATCGGCCGCTACGTGCTCGCCCCCGAGATCTTCGGCGTCCTGCGCGAGACCCCGCCGGGCCGGGGCGGCGAGATCCAGCTGACCGACGCGCTGCGCGTCCTGGCCGCCGATCCCTCGATCGGGGGACCGGTGCACGGCGTGTTGTTCTCCGGCCGCCGCTACGACACCGGCGACCGCGCCGACTATCTGCGTACGATCGTCAAGCTGGCCTGCGAGCGCGACGACCTCGGCCCCGGCTTCCGCGAGTGGCTTGAGGGGTACGTCGCGAAGGGATTCACCGACTGAGGCGTTTTGAGCGCCGCCGGACGCTCCGCGACGAGCACTAAGCTCCAACCAAGCCGAAAAGGCCTTGGACACGGGGTAAGTGGATAGGTAGAGCGAGTGGACGGCGGCGCGCAGCCCGGCTCCGGGCAGCCTCACGGCCTTCACCGCACGGCGCACTTGAAAGCGGCGCAGGTGAAATCAGGACAGATGAAATCCGTCTCGCGGCACCTTGAGGACGTGCTCGGCCGGGTCAAGCCGCTGCCGCCGTTCGAGCAGCACCTGCTCGACGCGCACGGCCACCGGCTGGTGCAGGACGTCGCTGCCCCGCGGGACGTGCCGCTGTTCGACAACTCCGCGATGGACGGATACGCGGTGCGGCGCATCGACGTTCTCGGCGCGGATGAGGAGCGGCCCGCGCTGCTCACCGTCGCCTACGAAACCCCGGCCGGCGCGCCGCCCGGCCGGGAGCTCGATCCCGGCTCCTGCGCCCGGATCATGACCGGCGCGCCGGTTCCGCCGGGTGCCGACGTAGTCGTCCCGGTCGAGTGGACGGATGGCGCGGCAGAGGGCGTCGTGCGGATCAACCGCGCGCCCGAGCCGGGCGAGCACATCCGCCGCATCGGCGAGGACGTACGTGCGGGGCAGCCCCTGCTCACCAACGGAACCGTGCTCGGCGCGCGGCAGATCGGGCTGCTCGCCGCGGTCGGCATCGATCTAGTCTCGGTGCGCCCCAGCCCGCGCGTGGTTATCATCTCCACCGGGTCTGAGCTGGTCGAGCCGGGCGTCGAGCCGGGCCCCGGGCAGATCCCGGAGTCCAACGGATTCACCCTCGCCGCGGCCGCGCGCGAAGCCGGGGCGACGGCGTTCCGGATCGGCGTCGTCGCGGACGAGAGCAAGACACTGCTGAGCACCATCGAGGACCAACTCGTCCGCGCGGATATCGTCATCACCAGCGGCGGAGTGAGCGTCGGCGCCTACGACGTGGTCAAGGAGGCGCTCTCCAAGCTCGGCACGGTCGTCTTCGAGCGGGTCGCCATGCAGCCGGGGATGCCGCAGGGCTTCGGCGTCGTCGGCCCGGACGAGATCCCCATCTTCACCCTTCCCGGCAACCCGGTCTCGGCCTACGTCGGCTTCGAGCTCTTCGTCCGGCCGGCGATCCGCCGGATGCTCGGCTACGACGCCGCGGATCTGCACCGGCCGACCGCGCAGGCCGTCAGCCTGAAGGCGCTTAAGTCCCCGCCCGGCCGCCGTCAGTTCCTGCGCGGGCACGCTGAGATCTCGGGGCCGGACGGTCGCATCGAGGTCCGGCCGATCGGCGGCGCCGGCTCCCATCTGATGGGCGGGTTGGCACAGGCCAACTGCCTGATCACGGTGCCGGAGGACGTCACCGGCGTCGAGGCGGGCGAGACGGTCGAGATTGTCGTCCTGGAGGAACTCCGGTGAGCAAATCCGACCGCTTCACCCATCTGGACGCGTCGGGGGCGGCCCGGATGGTGGATGTCGCGCAGAAACCGATCACCGACCGCACCGCCGAGGCCTCCGGGCGCCTCGTCGTATCGGCGCAGGTGATCGAGCTCCTCCGTGGCGTCGGCCTGCCAAAGGGGGATGCCCTCGCGGTTGCGCGGATCGCCGGGATCCAGGGCGCTAAACGCACCTCCGAGCTGATCCCGCTGTGTCACCCGATCGGCATCGCAGGGGTCTCGGTCGACTTCGAGGTCGCCGACGATGCGGTGGAGATCCGCGCCCGAGTCAAGACCGCCGACCGCACCGGCGTCGAGATGGAGGCGCTGACCGCCGTCGCGGTCGCCGGGCTCGCGCTCGTCGACATGGTTAAGGCAGTGGATCCGGCCGCAGTGCTCACCGACGTGCGCGTCGAATCGAAAACCGGGGGCCTTAGTGGCGATTGGACGCGCTAAGCTGCCCCGCTAGCACTACGGCGGTTCGACCGCTGCAGGCCGGGGGAGGAAGGGCGCTCATGGCGTACGCCGTTGTCGTGACGGTATCCAACCGGGCGGCGGCTGGGGTCTACGCGGACACCACCGGTCCGCTGATCGCTGATGCGCTCGTCCAGTCCGGTCACGACGTCGGCGGACCAGTCGTCGTCCCCGACGGCGACCCGGTCGAGTCAGCCCTGCGTGACGCCCTCGCGGAGGGGGCCGCGCTCATCGTCACCACCGGCGGCACGGGCATCTCACCCACGGACCGGACGCCTGAGGCCACGCGCCGCGTGCTGGACTACGAGGTTCCCGGCATCGCCGAAGCCATTAGAGCGGAAGGGCGCGCTAAGGCACCCACGTCTGCCCTGTCCCGTGGTCTCGCCGGCGTCTCGGGCCGCGCGCTGATTGTGAACCTTCCCGGTTCGTCCGGCGGCGTCAAAGACGGGCTTTCCGTTCTCCTCCCTCTTCTGCAACACGCCCTCGACCAGCTTGCCGGCGGCGATCACAAACCCGGTGGCGGGGTGTGAAACAGGTGCGCGGATACCCGGTAACGCTTGCCGAGGGGGCGGTGAGCCTGCGCCCTCCCTCTCCGCGCGACGCCCGGGCGTGGCAGGAGTTGCAGACGCGCAACCGGGCGTGGCTTTCCCGGTGGGAGGCAACAGTCCCCCCGGAAAACCCGTACACGCGCAGGCTCACCTATCGGGAATTGGTCCGCCGCGGTCGCCGGGAAGCCTCCGCGGGCCGGATGATGCCGTTCAACGTCTGGTTCGCCGATCCCACCACCCAGGAGTCCGCGCGGATGGTCGGCCAGCTCAACGTCGCCGGAATCTCCTGGGGCTCGCTCTGCTCGGCGAACATCGGCTATTGGGTGGACGAGCGGGTGGCTGGCCGCGGAATCATCCCGACCGCGCTCGCACTCGCGGTGGACCACTGTTTCCAAGTCGTCGGCCTGCACCGAATCGAGGTGAACATCCGCCCCGAGAACGCCCCGAGCCGCCGAGTGGCCGAGAAGCTCGGCTTTCGGGAGGAGGGCCTCCGCCTGGCCTACCTGCACATCGACGGCGGATGGCGTGACCACATCGCCTACGCGTTGACGGTACCTGAGGTACCGGAGGGGATGGTCAACCGATGGCGCCGCATCCAGTCCGCCCACTCCGTCTGAGCTGTCAGAGCTGTATGAGCCGTCTGAGCTGTCTGAGCGAGCCCCGCCCACGCTCCACTCCCGAATCGGGCGATTTCACCCTCTCCTCACCCCCGCCCCAACCCGATCGAACGATTTCCACCCCGACCGGCATGGAATTTCCCCCAGATGGGTACATGGCTATCCCTAATATCGGAGTAGTCCGATCAATCGGATGTTTTACGCCCGACACGCGATAATCAGCCGTCGTAGCAGGGCTCTTGCCCCTACCGTTGCGTTATGAGCAGCAGCGGGCTTATCTATGCAGCCATCGTCGGCGCCTGGGCGGTGTACCTCGTCCCCATGTGGCTTCGCCGCGAGGACGAGCTGAACCGCGCGCGCCAGACCCAGCGGTATGCTGCCGCGATCAAGGTGCTGTCGAACAAGGAGGCGTTCGAGCGCCGTTGGGTGCAGACGGGCGAGAACACCGTCGAGCTGCCGATCGCCGTGGGGCAGACCGTC
>NZ_DASZGI010000275.1:0-21380 GCF_035938995.1 Actinocrinis sp. | reverse complement strand
TCGAGGATGCGCGCGGTGTCGTCCGCGCGTTCGATGTAGCGGCCGAGCCAGAACAGGGCCTCGGCGATACGGCTGAGCATGGCGGCTGCCTCCCTTCTCTACTGCTGTTGCTGCTGCTCGGTGGCGGGGCCGGTCTGCCGGTCGGCCACGGATTGGCGCACGTCGGTCGGTGGCGGCCCGTACACCGGCGGCCGGAGCCCGTCGCTCGGCTCGAGCCGGCGGTCCGCCAGCACCCAGGTGTCCTTCGAGCCGCCGCCCTGGCTGGAGTTCACCACCAGCGCCCCCTCAGGCAGCGCCACCCGGGTCAGCCCGCCCGGCAGCACCCAGACGTCGTTCCCGTCGTTGACGGCGAAGGGGCGCAGGTCGATATGGCGCGGCGCGAACCGCTCGTCCACGAAGGTCGGCGAGGTGGACAGGGCCACCGGCCGCTGGGCGATCCACCCGCGCGGATTGGCTTTCACCGTCGCGTGCAGCTTCTTCAGCGTCCATTCGTCCGCCTGCGGGCCGATCACGATGCCCTTGCCGCCGGCCCCGTCCACGGGCTTGAGCACGAGCGTGTCGAGCGAGTCGAGCACCCAGGCCAGGCGGTCCGGGTCGTCGAGGCGATGCGTCTCGACGTTCTCCAGGACCGGATCCTCGTCCAGGTAGTACCTGATCAGCTCCGGTATGTACGTGTAGATCAGCTTGTCATCGGCGGCGCCGCAGCCGACCGCGTTGGCGATCGTCACCCGCCCGGCCCTGGCCGCGTTGAGAATGCCGGGGCAGCCGATCACCGAGTCCGGGCGGAAGTGCAGCGGGTCGAGGAACTCGTCGTCGATCCGGCGGTAGACCACGTGCACCGGCTGCTCGCCCGCCGTGGTGCGCATCCGCACCCGGTTGCCCGAGCAGATCAGGTCCCTGCCCTCGACCAGTTCGACCCCCATCAGCCGGGCCAGCAGTGCGTGCTCGAAGTAGGCGGAGTTCGCCACGCCCGGGGTGAGCACCACGATCACCGGGTCGGTGACCCCGGTCGGCGCCGCAGCCCGCAGCGCGGCCAGCAGCCGGGCCGGGTATTCGTCCACCGGCCGCACCCGGTGCTCGGCGAAGAGCCCCGGGAAAGTACGGGTCATGATGCGCCGGTTCTCCATCACGTAGCTGACCCCGGACGGCACCCGCGCGTTGTCCTCCAGCACCCGGAACCGGCCGTCGGTGTCGCGCACCAGGTCGATCCCCGCCACGTGCACCCGCACCCCGTTCACCGGCTCGACCCCGTGGGCGGCCCGGTGGAAGCCGCCCCCGGTCAGCACCACCGAGCGCGGCACGATCCCCTCGGCGAACACCGCCCCCGCGCCGTACATGTCGGCCAGGAACGCCTCCAGCGCCCGGACCCGCTGGCGCACTCCCCGGTCGATGACGTTCCACTCCGCCGCCGCGATCACCCGCGGCACCAGGTCCAACGGGAAGGGGCGCTCCTCTCCGCCGAGCGCGAAGGTCACCCCCCGGTCGGTGAAGGCCCGCGCCACCTGGTCCACCCGGAAGCGCAACTCCGCAGGGTCCAGATGCTCCAGAGTCGCGAACACCGGTTCGTAGGCGTGCCGCGGTACCCCGGGCGCCTCGAACATCTCATCCCAGGCCGCGGAAAGCGTATACGCATCGAAAACGTCCGCCATGTCCAGAACGTAGGGCACGGTTGTTTCAAAGCCGTCAACTCGTCGCGGTCCGACATCGATGTCAACAGCGGAGGACCACGTCCGTACTGGACTCGTGGAATGCCGCGTCCGGCAGATCAACGCATGGCGGGGCCCGGCCAGCCGGTTCGACGAGCCGCCCGCGAGCTACCTGGCGGGACCGCACTCAATCGGCGTGATCATGTGGCTCGTCGCCCGAGGTGAACCATACGCGCTGCGGCCGAACTGGCGTTGCACGATCCGCCCCCGTGCGACTGTTGTCGGTGAGGGTCGGTAGCCTTCCCGCCAGCACTCGACGACACCGGCCCCTTTGCGGCCGGTATTCGTCTCCTTAATTGTCTTCCTTCGACGAGTCGTGAAGCGTGTGGGGGTCAGGGCCGATGGGTTGGTTGCCCGCGGGCGATGGGTACGAAGTCGCGCTGGTGGACGGGCGGGTGGCCGCGCGGGCCACCGGCGGCCGGGCGGCGGGACGGCAGCTCAAGACGCTGCCGAAGGCGTTGAAGGAACATCCTGAGATCGAGCGGCTGCGGCGGCTGGCCGAGTGGCTCGACCGGCACGCGGCCGCCTGCCTCGCGCAGGTCGACGCCTGGATGGTCTCCTCGCTGCCGGTGCCGACCGGGCTGCTGGCGCGGGTGTGGGCGGACGAGGCGTGGCGGGTCGCGCTGCGCGATCTGGTGGTCGTCGGCGACGACCCCGACCGGGCCGGCTTCCTGCGCGACGCCTCGGACTCGGGCGAGCTGCGGGTCGTGGACCTGGACGGCGAGACGGTCCGGCTGCGCCCGGAGACGGTGACGCTCCCGCATCCCGTGCTGCTGTCCGACCTGGACGAGCTGCGGGAGTTCGCGGCCGAGCTGGGGGTCGTCCAGCGGGTCGAGCAGATCCACCGGGCGACCTGGGCGAAGCCGGGCGACCTGGGCGCGGACGCGACCGAGGTCAAGCAGTTCGCGGGCGGCAAGTACGCGAGCCGTTTCGGCCTCGCGGCCCGCGCCACCTCGCTGGGCTACCGCGTCTCCGGCGGTTACGCCACCTGCCGGGTGCGCGACGGCGGACGGACCGTCGAGGCGTCGGTCTGGATCGGCGAACCGTACTGGGACGGCGACACCGAGACCGGCGGCCTGAGCTGGAGCGGACCGGAGGGCCGCGGCCTGGCGCTGCGCGAGGTCGGCCCGGTGGCGTGGTCGGAGGGGATGCGGATGGCGGCGGCGCTGTACGCCGGACGCGTGATCGAAGAGGGGGCGAACGCATGAGCGGCGAGCAGAGCGGCGCTGAGACAGGCTCCGAGACCGGCACGCCGACGGCGGCCGAGCTTCTGGCGGCCGGGGCGATCCTGCCCCCGGACACCGCGGACGCGGGCGAGCGGGCGGTGCCGCTGACCGCCCGCTCCTATCAGCACCCTGGCCTCGAGGGCCGGCTCGTGGTCCGGCTGGTACCCGCCGAACTGGGCGTCGCCGAGGACGCCGCAGCCGGATTCCTCGGCCTCGAGTCCGCGGCCGAGCCGGCCGTGGTCGGCCTCGGGCTGCGCCAGTCCCTCGGCTTCCCCGAATGGGTGCTCGTGCACTACCCGAAGGACGGGCACCACGCGCTCGGCGTCGTCCCGGAGCTGGAGCGGGCCGCACGGCAGGCCAAGACCAAGCCCAAGGCCGCCCTGGACGCCTACCTGGAGCTGGCCGGACGGCTGGCCGCCGCCGTCCCGCACTTCCTGCCCACGTTCTACGAACAGGCCGGCCGGGTGTTCGTCACGGTCGAGAACCCGGTGTACGCCGCGCAGATGTTCACCAAGGCGCGCGCTGCCGAAGCCGAGCACGGACTTCGCCTCGACGAGGAACGGCTCGACGCGGTCTTCCTCGAGTTCGCCCTCGCCGGGGCGCTGCCGGTGAAGGTGCTCGCGGGCTACGGCAAGGAACTTGCGGCGCGCCTGCCTGGACAGGAGGCGCTGGACCGCTTCACCCGGCTATGCGTCCGGCGCACCGCAGGCGGACTCCCGCCGTCCGCGCAGATGACCACCGAGCTGCGCAAGCTGGCCAAAGCCGCGGGTGCGAACCCTGACGCCGTCGAGCGGGACTTCCTGGTCGAACTGCTCGCGCTGCCCGCCACCCTGCGCGCGGCCCTCGGCTGGTGGAAGGCACACCGCGCGAGCCTGATCGCGCTGGCCCGGCAGGAGCCGACCGCCCGGCGCGCGCTGCTCGACGCCATGCCGGCCGGCGGCGACGCCGAAATGGACGGCCTCTGGCTCGGCGTGCTGCTCGAATCAGGGGCCGCCGACGCGCTGCACGACCCGGCGGCCGCGCCGGAGCTGCGTCCGGCCGACGGCACCGCCGGATGGCTGCGCCGCTTCCAGCGGATGCGCGAATCCGGAGGCTGGTGGCGCAACGCCTGCCGCCTGCCGCAGCTGTATCCGCTGGTCGAGCGCTGTGCGGACCGGCTGCGCGCCGAGCTGTCCGCCGACGGCGCGGCACCGCTCGACGTGCCCGACGACGTCGACCTGCTGGACCTGCTCCTCTCCCTCGACCTCCCAGTCGCCGACCCCGACGACGACGAAACGCTGAATCTGGAGCGCTGGTCCGAGGGCGAGGGACACCGCGATCTGGTCGCGCTCGCCGCCGACCCGCGCTTCCGTCGCGCCTTCAACCGCGGCGCCAACCGGTTCAGCGACGACGACGGCCTGCGCGCCATCAGCGCCCTGGTGGCGTGCTCCGGCGGCCGATCGATGCTTTCCGCATGGGTGCGCGCGATCGCCCAGCGATTCTCCGCGGTCGGGCTCCCGCAACTGCCGAACGCGATCGAGCGGCTGTCCTGGCTGCCCGGCGAGGCGCTCGCGCTGGCCGAGCAGGAGGTGCGCGCGGCCGTCGCGACCGACCTGGCCCCCGTCCTGTCCCGCACCCTGCGCGCGGGGTTGTTCGACGAGCTGACCTGGCCCGCCTGGGAGCAGGCGGCGAAGGAGCTGGTCCCCCGCAAGGACGTGGACGACCTCGTCGTCGCGGACGCCTGGCCCTACCTGATCGTCGCGGGCCCGACGCAGGTCCGGGTGATCGACGCCGAAGGCACCGTGCTCAGCCACGACCTGCGCATCCCCCACAAGGACAACTACTCGGACCCCGGCTTCCACTACGTGGACGGCGAACTGCTCGTCTACTGGAACTCGCGCTCCGCGGGTCGCGAGTTGCGCGGGTACTGGCACGGCTCGGCGGACCGGATCCAGACCATCGAGGCGCAGTCCACCCACGGCATCCGCATGGACTGGTACCACAGCCTCAACCCCACCGTGCCGCTGCCCGGCGGCGGCCGGGCGGTCGGCGGGGGAGTGCTGCACCGCGGCGACACCGTCGTCCCGAGGGAAGCCGCAGTCCTGAGCGACGGCACCTCCTATTGGGTGTGGGGCCCGGACACTTCGGACAACGGCAGCAACGGCTGGTTCGAATACGACCCCTCAACCGGGCAGCGCGGCCGCAGAAGCAATCCCGCCTTCTTCAACGACACCCTCCGTGACGCGCCCCCAGGCAGCAAGTTCCATGTCGGCACGCTGCGGCCCCTCGGCGACGGCCAGCACGGCTGGTGCGTCCTGACCCTTCCCGACGGCTCGATGCGCGGACGGAACCTGACAGGCATCGAAGTCACGGTGCCCAAAGGCTCGCCGCGCCCCGTCCGCGCCATGCCGGTGCCCGGCGGCGACGACGGCCGCCCGAGTGCGCTCGTGCGCGGCTCCTACGAGGTGGCGATCATCGACGCGGACGGCGTCACCACCGCCGAGGCCAGGACCGACGGCGCGCCGGGCGATTTCGGCCGCGGCACCCGGATCCTGCCGCCGACCTCGTTCTGGCACTGCATGCGGCCGCGCGACCCCGAAGGCTCCGCGCTGCTGCGCCGGATCGACGACGCCCAGGTCGGGCTGCTGCTCAAGGCCGGGACCGAGCAGCGCACCGCGAGCAAGGCCCACGACCGGCTGGCGGACCTGATCGCCGAGCTGCTGCCTCAGGTCACCAAGCGCAAACTGCTCGCCGGGATCACCGGAGTCGTGCGCTACGCGGCCGAGCAGCAGGCGACGCTCGATCAGGTCGCCGCGCGGCTCGACGGCGCGCTCGCGGGCGGCGGCCGGGACACCGGACCCCTCGGCCCGGACGATCATGTGCTGGCCGAGCCGCTGCTCAGCCTCGGCGCGTCCCGGCTGTACTGGAGCCACGGCAAGAACGGCGACGGGGTCTTCCGCCAGCTGCGGCTGATCGGCGAGGCGCTGCGCGAGGCGCCACAGGCTGACGCGAAGATCCCGCTGCACCTGGACGGCCCGCTGCTGCCGTCGACGGCGGTCGGCTGGTGGTTCGCGCTACTCGACGGCTGCTCCGCCCTGGCGCTCCGGGCCGCGTCCCCGATCACGGAGCCGGAGGTCGCCGACGCGCTGCGCGAGGTGCTGCGGGTCTTCGACGAGGCCGGACTCGCCGTCCCGGCGGACCGCACGCCGTGGCGCCGGGTCGCCGTCTTCCTGCCGGACCGCCTGCTCAACACGCCGGACGGAGACCGGCGTTCGGGCTCCTGGCAGGGGCTGCTCCCGACGGCGGGCGGCGGCCTGCTCGCCGTCGTCGGCTCGGAGTGGGGCGACAACGGCGCCGACTTCACCGCGCTCTACCACGACCCGGCCGGCCGCTTCGACATCCCGGCGCCGTACAAACTGCGCGGCACGAACCCGGTCGGCGAGCGGCGCGAGGCCGGCTGGCTCACCGCCTTCCTCACCGAGGCGGCGCAGCGCGGCCCGGCACCCTGGTTCTCCGAGGCGGCCGAGCAGTTCGCCCGCCTGACCGGGACCACGCTGACCGAGGCCCGCCTGGTGACGGCCGGACTGCCGGGCGTGGAGGAGACCGACCGCACCAGCCTGTCGGCCGAGGCGCGGGCCGTGCTCGGCTCGAAGGCCGCCGAGATCAAGGTGGCCCGGGACCAGCTACGCCGGGTCGACGCCGAGGTGCGGCGCGCCGTCGTCGCCGCGCTGCTGCCCGCCGACCCCGCCCGGCTGTGGACCCACGGACCGGACGCGGCCGCCGCGGCGGAGGTGTGGAACCGCAGGGTCGGCAAGCGCACCGCCGTCCCCGAAGCACTGCTGGCCGAGGCCGTCCGCGCGATCCGGACGGGCTGGGCGCCGCCGCAGTCGCTGCCCGCCCTGCTGGACCCGGCGGCATCCCCGGAGCTGAGCCGGGACCTGGCCTGGGCGGTGCACGGCGACCGGGTCGAACCGGTCGAGAAGGACGCGGTCGGGTTCACCGCGGCGACGCTCATGGGCGGCACGGCACTGATGGCCTGGCTCGCGCACCGGCTCCCGGCCGGGGACCCGATCCGCGCCGGCCTGCCCGCGGCGTTCAGCGCCCTGAGCGCCCGCCTGGCGCACCCCGAGCTGATGATCAGCCTCAGCCGGTATGTCAATCTGCCCGGATTCCGGGAGGCGGCGGGCGCGCCCAGCGAGGTCGGCAAGAACTTCGAGCGGTACGGCGCGGTCATCCTGGCCACCCATGACGAGCAGCCGATGCCCGCGGTCCGGGTGTCGCTGCTGGATCCGGCCGGAAGCGACCCCTACCTGCCCGTCCTGCGCGGCGACAGCCAGACGCCATTCCCGTTCGAGGTCGCACTCGCGCTCGTCCGCGATCCGCAGTTCGCGGCGCTGCTGGCCGACCCGGGCGACCCGGTCGCGGGGGAACGGGACAAGGACGGCACCTGGTCGCCGCAGGATCCGACGCGTTCGGTGCCCGACACGGTCGCCGAGGCGGCGAAGGAGTACGGACTCGGCGAGGATGCCGCCGCGCTGTACCTGATGCTGCTGGCGATGCCGGACCCGACCGATCGCAACGTCGCCCGATGGACCGGCTGGAAGCCCGCGCGGCTGGCGGCGGCGCGCACCGAACTGGCCGCGACGGACCTGGTGGTGGAGGCGACCCGGCCGCGCGCCGGACGCTCGCTGTTCCTGCCCGGCGGCTGGACCGCGCTCAAGGCGCCGCACCTCCCGATCGAACAGTGGAAGACGCCCTTCTTCGGCGCGCTGGTCGACGAGAACTGGCCGGTGCTCGGCGCGCTCGTGCCGACCGAGCCGGCCGCACAGCTCTACCGGCGGGCCTGGCAGCGCGTCCGGGAGGGCGACGGCCCGCGCTTCGAAGAGCTCAAAGTCTCCCGCGCCCGCACCCGCCGCCGCTGAGCCGCAGCGCATCCGGCCCTGACGAACTCCTGGAAGAGGACAAACCGATGCCCCCCACCCGTGAGACGGGTGCCCACGCCGCCCGGCAGATATTGTCGGCCGAGGAGCGGTACGCCGACGAACTGGCGTTCCTGGCAGCCTACGACGACGGTCCACGCCCGCCCCGCTGGGCGCTGACCCCGCGCGCTGTCGTCACCTTCATCTGCGGCAGCGGCGGCGAGGCGCTGAAGCTGCCCAAGCCGCACGAGACGCTGCCCGAGCGGATGACCATCCCGGTCAAGTTCGTCGGCGAGCGCGCCCTGGTCGAGCGGTGCGTCGTCACCCTCGCCGGGGAGCGCGGCCTGCTGCTGGTCGGCGAGCCCGGCACCGCCAAGTCGATGGTGTCCGAACTGCTCGCGGCGGCCGTCTGCGGAACCAGTGCCCTGACCGTCCAGGGCACCGCGGGCACCACCGAGGACGCCTTCCGCTACGGCTGGAACTACGCGCTGCTGCTCGCCCAGGGCCCGACCCCGCAGGCGCTGGTCGACTCGCCGGTGCTCACGGCGATGCGCACCGGGCGGGCAGCCCGGGTGGAGGAGATCACCCGCTGCCTGCCCGAAGTGCAGGACGCACTCGTCTCGATCCTGTCCGACCGGCGGGTCAGCATCCCCGAGCTCAACGGCGGCGAGGACGGCCAGGGCTCGGTCGCCGCCGTCCCCGGCTTCACCGTGATCGCGACCGCGAACCTGCGCGACCGGGGCGTCTCCGAGATGTCCGCCGCCCTCAAGCGGCGCTTCAACTTCGAGACCATCCACCCGATCGCCGACGCCGCGGCGGAAACCGAACTGGTGCGCCGCCAGGCCACGGCGGCGGTCGAGCGGGCAGGCGCCGGGTACTCGGTCGACGACTCGGTGCTCGACGCGCTGGTCACCGTCTTCCGCGATCTGCGCGAGGGCCGGTCGGCGGAGGGCTGGGACGTCGAGCGGCCGGGAACCGTCATGTCCACGGCGGAGGCGGTCCAGGTCACCGCGTCGCTCGGGCTCGCCGCCGCGTACCTGTCCGCCGGGGACGTGCTCGACCTCGTGCCCGGCCACCTGCTCGGCGTGGTCCGCAAGGACGACCCGGCCGACCACGGGCGGCTGCTCGGCTACTGGGACGGGCCGGTGCGCCGCCGCGCGCAGGACGGCTCGGCGCTGTGGCGGCGGCTGTGGGATCTGCGGGAGACGCTGAGTTGACCGCCGTTCTGTCGCCGACGTACACCGCTCGGCCATCGAACACCGAGTCGACAGGGCTGCGGGCCGATCCGCGCGGCGCGGTCGACGATCTAGCCGCCTGCACCCGGCCCTACCTGCTCGGGGTACGGCACCACAGCCCGGCTCTCGCCGCCGTCGTCCCGGCCCTCCTGGACGCGTCGGGGGCCGAGGTGGTCTGCGTTGAGCTGCCGACCGACTTCCAGCACTGGCTGCCGCACCTGGCCCATCCGGACACCATCGCCCCGGTCGCTTTGGCCGGGGCGGACGAGGACGGACGACTGGCCTTCTACCCGTTCGCCGACTTCTCGCCCGAACTGGCGGCGGTGCGCTGGGCCCGGGATCGCGGCGTCGAGGTACTGTGCTGCGACCTGCCGATGTCAGACCGCGCATGGTCCGCCCCAGACACCGACACCGCCGCCGACGAGCCGCCGTCCCAAGACCAGTCGCCCGCTAGCACCGGCCTCAGCACCGCATACGCCGACGGCCTGTCCGGAGCGGGCACCGGCCGCGACGGCGACGACCTGTGGGACCGCTCGGTCGAGGTCCTCGCGCCCGGCTGCGCCCCCGAAGCGGTCCGCCGTGCGGCGCTCGGCGTCGGCTGGGCGCTGCGTCAGGACGCGACGAACCGGAACGGCGTCGAGGCGCGGGATCTGGCCCGCGAAGCACACATGCGGAAGGTGATCGCGGCGGCCTCGGCAGGGGGACGGCGCATCGCCGCCGTCATCGGGTCCTTCCACGCCTCTGCGCTGGCCGCGATCCCTGACACGCCGACCGATCCCGAGGCAGAGCCCGGTCCCGCAGCCGCGCCGCTCGTCACATCGCTGGTCCCTTATGCCTTCGACCTGCTGGACTCCCGCTCCGGATATCCGGCCGGCATCAGGGATCCACGATGGCAGCAGGCCGTCTTCGCTGCCGGAGGCGACCCGGATCACGTCGGCGACGCCGCCGCGACCGCCATCACAGAACTCTGCCGGGCGCTGCGCGCGGCCGGACACACCGCCGGTACCGGCGAAGCCGCCGAGACACTGCGGACCGCCTGCGACCTGGCCCGGCTGCGCACGCTGCCCGCGCCCGGACGCGGCGAACTGCTCGAGGCCGTCACCACCGTGCTCGGCCAGGGGGAACCGCTGGGCCGGGGCCGCGCCCTCGCCCGCGCCCTCGACGCCGTGATGGTCGGATCGGGCCGCGGCAGAACGGCTCCAGGCACACCCCGCTCCGGCCTCGGCCCCGCGGTCGAGACCGAACTCACCGAACTGCGCCTGCCGGACCCAGGCGACCCGGCAGCGCGCGAGGTCCGGCTCGACCCGCTGCGCTCCGCACTCGACGCGCGCCGCGAGGTCCTGCTGCAACGCCTGCTGATCTGCGGCGCCGGGTACGGCGAGCCGACCGAGGTGGCCGGGACCGGCGACGGGACCGCGCTGACCACCCGGTGGCGGCTCGCCTGGAGCCCGGCCGTGCCCGCGCGGCTCGACCTGGCGGGCGTGCGCGGCGTCACCGCGGCCCAGGCGGCGGCCGGGACGCTGCGCGAACAGTTCCGCCGCGAATCCGCCGACGGCGGCGCGACCTGCGCGCTGGTTCTGGGCAACCTGCAGGCCGCGGCCCGCTGCGACCTGCCCGAACTGGTCACGGATCGACTCGCCGATGCCGCCGAGATCCTTCCGGCGAGCGCGACGCTGCCGGAACTGCTCGGCGCGCTGGATCTGATGGACGCACTGCGCAGACGGCACCTGCCCGGCACCACCGAACAGAGCCGCGATCAGGCCGCCACGCTCACCGACACGCTCCTCGAGGCCGCCGTCCGCATGCTGCCCGGCCTGGCCGGAAGCGACGACCCCGCCGACGCCGCCGCCCTCGTCGTCCTAGCCGGACGCGCCGCCGAACAACGACTGGGCCTGCGCCTCGACGACGCCCTGGGCCGGCTCGCGCACACCGGCTCCCCGTTGATCCAGGGCGCCGCGCTCGCGGTCAGAGTCCTGCTCGACCTGGACGCCGCGGACGAACTCGGCATCCGCGCGGCCGGCTGGGTCGACGCGGCCACCGGGATCGACGCCCGCCGCCGGCTCTATCGGCTGCTCACCGGCCTCCTGTCGGCCGCCGGACCGCTGTTGCAGTCGGCACCGGCCGCCCTCGACCACGTGCTGGACCGGGTCGACGCCCTGACCGATGACGAGTTCCTCGCCCGGCTCCCCGCGCTGCGCGGCGGATTCGGCACCCTCGCCCCGGCCGCCCGCGACCGGCTGCTGAGCACGGTGACCGAGCGCCTCGGCGACCGCCTCGACCTCACCCTCGCGGCGTCACCCGAGCTGCTGGCCATATGGGCGGCGGCCGATGCGGCCGGCCTCGCCGTGCTGCGCGCGCTGCGGATCCCGCTCCCCGAGAGCCTCGCCGTCGGCCCGCCCCCCATCCCCGACGGCGCATCCGGCGAGACATCGGCCCCTGAATCGGACGTCCGCATGAACCGGACATCACCCACGCACCGCCTTTCCCCCGCGGACCGGTGGCGTCTTCTGCTCGGCCGCGAATCCTCCCGACTCCCCGATGGCGCCCGCCGCTACGCCCACGCGCTCGACGAGTTGTACGGCGCGGGCAGCGGCGAAGGCGCCGACGGGATCGGCGGCGGCGCGAGCGATCCGCACGGCGCCGGTCAGGAAGCGTCCTTCCCCACCGCACGCGAGTGGGCGCAGGAGCTGGACGCGCTCTTCGGCGCGGAGGTCCGCGAAGAGGTGCTGGGCCGCGCCGCCGAATCAGGCCGCGGCGACGTGCTCGCCGAACTCGACCCCGCCTCGGTCCGCCCCTCCGTCGAGCTGCTCACCGCCGTCCTCTCCCTCGCGGGAGGCATGCCCGAGCAGCAGCTCGCCAAGCTGCGCCCGCTGGTGCGCCGCCTCGTCGACGAACTCGCCCGCGAGCTGGCCACCAGGCTGCGGCCCGCGCTGACCGGACTGGCCACCCCGCGCCCGACCCGGCGTCCCGGCGGCCGCCTCGACCTGCCGCGCACCCTGCGCGCCAACCTCGTGCACACCCGCCGCTTCGACGACGGGCGCACCGTCGTCGTCCCCGAACGGCCGGTGTTCAGCACCCGGGCCCGCCGCGAGGCCGACTGGCGGCTGATCCTGGTGGTCGACGTCTCCGGATCGATGGAGGCGTCCGTGGTCTGGTCCGCGCTCACCGCTGCGGTGCTCGGCGGCGTGCCGACCCTCTCCACGCACTTCCTCGCCTTCTCCACCGAGGTCATCGACCTGACCGACCGCGTCAGCGATCCGCTGTCCCTGCTGCTGGAAGTGCGGGTCGGCGGCGGCACGCACATCGCCGCCGGGCTCGCGCGCGCCCGCGAACTCGTCACCGTGCCCAGCCGGACCCTCATCGCGGTGGTCAGCGACTTCGAAGAAGGCTTCCCGCTCGGCGGCCTGCTCGCCGAGGTCCGCGCCCTGGCCGGATCCGGCGTGCACCTGATGGGCTGCGCAGCCCTCGACGACGCCGGCACGCCGCGCTATTCGGTACCGGTCGCCCAACAGCTCGTCGCGGCCGGAATGCCGGTGGCCGCACTCAGCCCCCTCGCCCTGGCCCGCTGGGTCGGCGACCGTTTGCGCGGAGAACGCCCATGACCGCCGCCGCCGCGCCAGCCGCCCCGGATGCCGCGTCGGCCGCGCTCCCCCCAGCGGCCCCGGACGTGGTCGCCGCCGCCATCGAAAGCCTGTCCCCGCGCCTGCGCAAGAAACTCGACGCCGCGACGGAGCAGTACGCCGCCGAACCCGTCGCCGTCAACGCCGGGACATTCAGCGTGTCCTGCGGCGAGGACGCCGTCGTCACGCTCGCTCCCGGACCCGAAGGCGCGGTGACGCAAGCCGATCAGGCGACTTGCACCTGCCTGCTCGCGCCGCGCTGCCTGCATCGCGCGGCCGTCCTCGGCGCCTGCCCGGTCGCGTCAAACATCGCAGAACCCGAATCTCACACCTCTGCCCCTACCGCCGCCGCCCCCCTCACGGCAACCGATCCCGAAACCCCCGACACCCTTACCCCGACACCTCCCGCGTCTGAGGTCACCCCGGCTCAAATCTCTGCCGCAGCGGGGCTGTGGTCCGCCGCCGCAGCCGTGCTCACCGGAGGAATCCCCGCAGCCGGAGCAATGCCCCAAGCGGAGCTCCTGCGCGCCGCGCACACCGCGAGGCTCGCGGGCCTCCACCGGGCCGAAGCCGCAGCGCTGCGCGTCGTCAACGGTCTGCGCAGCGCACGCGCCCGCCGCGCCGAACACCGCCTCGCCGACCTCGTCGCCGCGCTGCGCGAACTCCTGCTCACCACCGTGCTCCTCGCGGCGGTCGACACCGAGCCCTCGCTGATCGGCGTCGCCCGCCGCGCCTACCAGCCCGGCGGAGCCCTGCGCGTGCACGGCGTCTGCCGCGAGCCGGTGATCAGCGCCACCGGATACGCCGGCGTCGTCACGCACCTGCTCGCCGAGGACGGGCGCTGGTACTCGGCCTCTGACGTCAAGCCGGGCGGCCCGGGCCGGGCCCGCGCGGCGGCCACGGCCCCGGTCGCGATCGGGGCCGCCGGCCTCGATCACGGACAGCTGGCCCGCGGCGGACTGCTGATCAACGGCGCGACCGTGTCCCCGGACGGCCGCCTCGGCTCCGGCAAGGAGGTCAGGGCCACACCGCTCAGCGGACTGCCATGGTCCGCCGGACCGATCAGCTCCCTGCTCGACCGCCCGCTCGCGGACATCGCAGCCCAGCGCCTCGCCGTGACACCAGCCGACGACGAGGCAAGAACCGAGGCGACCCGCGAACTCATGGCCTGCGACGTGGAAATCCTCTCGGGCCAAGGGGACCATCTGCTCGTGCGGGAATTGGCCTCCAGCACACTGATCCGCCTCATCCCGGCCGACGCGCACGCCGACCTCGCGTACACCTCCAACCTGCGCCAACTCGCGTCGCGTCCCGGGCTGCGGATCCGCCTCGTCGGACGGCTCGACCCCGACCGCGCCGCGACCATGCGCCCGCTCGCCGCAGGTCCGGTCCCGAGCACCGAGGCCACGCTCCGGCTCCCGGAGGAGTGGCTCGGCCGAGCAGACCTCGGATACGACCGGCTCCAGGGCTCGCACCTGCCCCCGCTGTCGGCATGTCCGGCCCCTGAGCCGGTCGCGGTGCCACTCGACCCGATGGCCGACTCGCCCCTGTGGCGCTACCGGCACCTGGTGGAACTCGCCGTCTCAGGCGGTAGGAGGACAGTCGCTGAATCCGTCCGCCGAGCGGACCGCACGGACCACACACGACGAGTCGGCGAGGCCTTCGCCCCGCTGCGTGCGGCAGGCTTCAACGCCGCCGCCGACCTCGCGACGCGACTCGTGCGGGAGGCCGACCGCCGCGACCGCGACGTCTTCGGCCGACTCACCGACCCCGACCCGGACGGCTACGCGAAAGCGTGGCTTGCCGCGGCCGCACACCTCGCGGCGACCGAGCGGGCCATGGTCCTCGCCTCATGGCAGCGGGCCGACATGTAGGGGCACATATCCCAACTGAGCATGACGAATCCGACCGGCTTGTCGTCGGCGTACACGGCCCGGTACCACGGCTGGCAGTGCGGCATCTCGGCGGCATCCGCCAACGCGCCGCGCACCGACCCGACGAACTGTTCCTGCTCCGGTGTCACGCGAAGCGCCACAACGGCGTCGTGGTTGTCGTCGGTGACTTCACGCAGTGAAACAACCATGGCGGCCAACCTATCCATACGGTCACCAGCAGTCAGCAGCACAGGCGGTAGGCTTCGATCTAGGTTTCGTTTCCGTGAGAGATGCGTGGATCCACATTGACATTCACCGACCTTGCTGATCGCTTCCAACAAGTCGATACAACCGCAATTTGTGACGCGGACAAGACGCTTCGGGTGATGGATCATGGAATTCGGGCTCGCTCAGCGGGTAAGCGTATTTCCGCTCCAGCATTCACGGTGCGATGTCGAGGAGACTTTCTTGCCGTGCTGCGGGCGATTGAGTCGGCTTCTGCCGGTGATGTGATCGTTGTAGACGGCGGTGCGCAGGAGATCGCGCTTGGTGGGGAGCTCTTTGCGCGTGGAGCCCTGGCGCGTAATCTAGCCGGTATTATCGTGGACGCCGGATATCGTGACCTGGGATATATCGCGACGTGCCCGATTCCTATTTACAGCAGGTTTACAACGCCACTTGCTGGAACCACATCCAAGCTCGGCCAGCTGCAGGTTCCCGTTATCTGCGGCGGTGTGGTGGTGAATCCAGGTGATATCGTCCTGGCGGACGATGAAGGAATCGTTGTCGCGCCGTCGGATGACCTGGATTCTTTGCTGGCCTCGGCGGCCTCCATTAAAGACGCCGAGGGCAGGCTGATCGAGCGTCTGAATAATGGAGGGACGCTGAGTGACGGACTCAATCTCGTCGAGCACGTTGCCGCATTAGAGCAAGGGAATTCGTCGGCATTGAGATTTTTGCTGTAATTCATAATTGCATTCAAATCTGGACGCCGCGGTTGGTCCGCGAGCTGTCGCAGGGATCTAACACTCCCGTAAGTGGTCACGTCGAGCGGATGGCGAGGGCGAAGAAGCGGTGCGGGGAGTCGTCGTAGGCGGTCAGGGCCCAGCCGGTCGCGTTGAGGCTGTGACGTAGTCGTTGTTCGGAGAGGGGTTCGTCGGGGCGCAGGGTGCGGCCGTGGCGGGCGGCCAGGGCGGCGCGGCCGCTCGGGTGGAAGATGGCCAGGCGGGCGGCGGGACGGGTGACGCGGGTGAGTTCGCGCAGGCCGGTGTGCAGGTCGTGCAGGTGGTTGAGCAGGCCGGCGGCGAAGACAGTGTGGACGGTGGCGTCGGCCAGTGGCAGGTGGTGGGCGTCGGCGAGGATGAGTGCGGCATGGTGGGCGCGGTCGGCGGCGCGGGCGGCGCGCAGCATGTCGGGCGTGAGGTCGAGGGCGATCACGCTGCCGGCGGGGCCGACGGCCTTACGCAAGGCCGGTAGGGCGCGTCCGGTGCCGCAGCCCAGGTCCAGGGCGGTACCTCCGGGCGGTGGGTCGAGTTGGGCGACGGCGGCGGCATAGGCGGGAAGGTCGTCGCCGAATTTGGTGTCCCAGGTGGCGGCGCGCAGCGCGAAGAACGCCTGGCTCTCGGTGACGTACCAGTGGTCCGGGGTGGCGACCCGCCGGTGGATCCGGCGGATGATCGGCCAGGCCGGGTCGGCGAGGTCGACGACGATGTCCGCGTCGTCGGAGGTCTCCTGGCGCGGCTGGGGTTCCCGGGTGCGCAGCCAGATCACCAGGTCCCATGCGGCGGCCGGGGGTTCGGCGCGCCAACGTGGGCCGTCGGCCAGGGCCACGGTGCTCGGGGTGCGCTCGATGAACCACCTGTCCTCGTCGGCCAGCGGAGTCGCGTCGGTCAGCCGGATGCAGGGGCGGCCAGCGGAGAGCAGCGTCTCGGCGAGACGGTCGGCCACGGCCGCGGCGTCGCGCCCGTCGATCACGAGGCCCACGGCCCCGGCGGGGACCGTGGCGGCGAGTGTGCCCAGGACGGTGGCCCACCGGTCCCGCTGCACGTCGGTCATCTGCTGCCAGTCGGGCAGGGGCGTCTCGTGCCGCGCGTCGACGGTCATGCTCCCATGATGCAGTTGCGACGTGACCGCTCCAAATAGCGCGGTGAATCAGAGGAACTAAAGCCTCAGAAGCTTGCGGATGCGGTAAGGCGCAGCGGAAGGGGCTTAGGCGGGGTAGGTGTCGGTCTCGGTGGCTTTGACGGTCGCCCAGACTTGGGTGCCGGGGGTCAGGTCGAGGTCGGCGAGCGCGGCGGGGGTGATGTCGGCGGCCAGGTGCAGTGGGCCGGTCAGGTCGATGCGCACGTGGTCGCCGCGTCGTTCGATGCCTGTGACGGTGACCGGCCACTGGTTGCGCGGTGTGCCGTCGGGGCGGGTGCGGTAGAGGGCGACGGCGGTGGGGCGGAAGGCCACGAACACCGGTCCGTGGTGGGGTTCCGCGGTGGTGATCTCGGCGCCGTCGGCGAGGCGCACCCGGTGGTCGTCGGCGGCGCCGTGGTAGAGATTCAGGCCGACCAGGCGGGCGATGTAGTCGGTGCGCGGGTGGCGGGCGATCTCGGCGGGCGGCCCGGTCTGCACCAGGTGTCCGTGTTCGATCACGACGAGGCGGTCGGCGAGGATCATCGCGTCCAGGGGGTCGTGGGTGACCAGCAGGGTGGCGCCGTCGAAGTCGGCGAGGTGGTGTCCCAGCCGGGTGCGGATGTCCAGGCGGGTGTGGGCGTCGAGGGCGGCGAGCGGCTCGTCGAGCAGCAGCAGTCGTGGGGAGGGCGCGAGGGCGCGGGCGAGGGCGACGCGCTGGGCTTGGCCGCCGGAGAGGGCGCCCGGGCGGGCGGCTGCGTGGTCGGCCAGGCCGACGCGGTCGAGCCAGGCGGCCGCTTCGCCCCGGGCGTCGGCCTTGGATCGGCCCTGGCAGCGCAGCCCGAAGGCGATGTTGTCGAGGGCTGAGAGGTGCGGGAAGAGCAGGTAGTCCTGGAAGAGCAGGCCGGTGCGGCGCCGTTCGGTCGGGGTGCGCCGCCCCATCGTGGTGTCCTCGACCGTTGTGCCGTCGATCTCGATGCGTCCGGCGGTGAGCGGGGTGAGCCCGGCTAAGGCGCGCAGGGTCGTGGTCTTGCCCGCGCCGTTCGGGCCGAGCAGGGCGACCACTTCCCCCGAGTCGATGTGCAGGTCGAGGTCGAGGGTGAAGCCGGGGCGGTCGACCCGCAGGTTCGCGTCCAGAGTCATGCGGTGTCCGGGCTCATGCGGGTGTCCATGCTCATGCGGTGTCCGTACTCATACAGCGGTCATCCAGCGTTCGCGCAGCGCGGCCAGGACCGTGATGGACACCGCGAGCAGGACCAGGCTCAGCACGATGGCGGCCTGTGGGTCGTCCTGGAGGGCGAGGTAGACGGCCAGCGGCATCGTCTGGGTGGTGCCGGGAAAGTTGCCGGCGAAGGTGATGGTGGCGCCGAACTCGCCCAGGGCGCGGGCCCAGGCCAGCACCGATCCGGCGGCGACGCCCGGCGCGACCAGGGGCAGAGTGACGCGGCGGAACGTGGTCCAGCCGGAGGCGCCCAGGGTCGCGGCGGCGTCCTCGAACCGGGGGTCGGCCGCGCGCAGTGCCCCCTCGACGCTGAGCACGAGGAACGGCATCGCGACGAACGCCTCGGCGACCACGACCCCGGCGGTGGTGAACGGCAGCGTGACGCCGAACCAGGAGTCGAGGTACTGGCCGAGGATCCCGCGTCGGCCCAGCGCGAGCAGCAGCGCGACGCCGCCGACGACCGGAGGCAGAACCAGCGGGACGGTGATCAGGGCGCGGAGCAGCCGACGCCCGGGAAAGGAGGCGCGGGCCAGCAGCCAGGCGAGGGGGACGCCCAGCACGAGGGACAGCACGGTGGCGAGGCTGGCGGTGATCAAGGAAAGGCGCAGCGCCTGCAGGACCTGCGTGCCGCGAAGCTCCCCGGCCAGATCGCTCCACGGGGTGCGCACCAGCAGCCCGAGCAGCGGCAGGGTCAGGAACGCCACCCCGAGCAGCGCGGGCAGCAGCAGCGGGAGCGGCACGTGCCGGGCCGCGGTGGTGCGCGGCGCGCGCCGCGGGCGCGCGGCGCGCCCCGTTCGGGACCTGAGCTTCAGGGTCACGGGTTCTGGAAACCGGCCGCGCTGAGCACGTCGCGGCCGTGTGCGGACAGCACGAACGCGACGAACGCCTGCGCCGCGGTCGCGTCGGGGGCGCCCGTGAGCACCGCGATCGGATAGGTGTTGATCGCCTGTGCGGCCTCGGCGAAGTCCACTCCCTGCACCTTGCCGCCGGCCGCCTTCACGTCGGTCTGGTACACGATCGCCGCGTCGACCTCGCCGAGCTCCACCTTGGTCAGCGCGGACTTGACGTCGGTCTCCAGGGTGACCGGAGTGATCTTGACGTTGCCTATACCCTCGGCCTTCACCGCGGCCGCGCCGCACGGCACGCTCGTGGCGCACAGCGCGACCTTGATCCCCGGCTTGGTCAGATCAGCGAGGGTGTGGATGCCCTTCGGGTCGCCCGGCGGCACCGCGATCTCCAGTTGGTTGCGCACGAACACGGTCGGGGTGCCGGACGCGTCGCCGGCCTTGGTGACCGTGTCCATGGTCGTCGTGCTGGCCGCCGCGAAGACGTCCGCGGGCGCGCCGGAGACGATGCTGGCGGCGAGCGTGTCCGACCCGCCGAAGTTGAACTTGACGGTGACGCCCGGGTGCGCGGCCTCGAAATCCTTACCCAGCTGGGTGAACGTGCCGGTCAGCGACGAGGCGGCGAAGACGGTCACGGTCCCCGACAGCGGACTGGCCGATGCCGAGGTGCCGGATGATGAGGAGGACGCGGCGGCGTTGCCGCCGGAGCTGGAGCATCCGGCCGCGGCGGCCAGCGCCACCGCCAGGGCCAGGGCCAGAGCGGTGGCGGGACGGCGGCCGGGCAGCGCGAAGTTCATGATCACTCCTGGTGGTCAGGGGCCGCGGCGCGGCCGGGCTTCTAGAGCTCCACGACGACGTTGGTGGACTTGACGACCGCGACCGCCACCGTGCCGACTTGCAGGTCGAGTTGGTCGGCGGCCTCGCGGCTCATCAGCGAGACCACCCGGTGCGGCCCGGCCTGGATCTCGACCTGCGCCATCACCCCGTCGCGCACCACGCGGGTGACGATTCCGCGGAACCGATTGCGCGCCGAGGAGGTACCGCCGGCCCGCTCCTGTTCCGCGGTGTCGCCCAGGGACGCGGCGAACGCGGCCAGGTTCGTTCCCTCGACCCGCCGGTGTCCGTTCGGCTCGCGCTCCGCGGGCAGCTTCCCGGCGTCGATCCAGCGGCGCACGGTGTCCGCACTGACCCCGAGCAACTCGGCGGACTCGCTGATCCCAAACGTCGGCACGTCAACACGATAACCCGGCGGATGCCAGCCCAATCACCGCGCAGCCATGGGACCGGCGAACGCAATAAGACTGTAATCCTCGCATCTGCGGGAGATCACTATCCGAACACCTGTAGTCATCGACTGGCGGCTTAGGAGACCGTGCCGCGGGGCTCACGCGGGCGGATCGTGACGCGCGGTTGGTGATGCGTGCGTGTGACACCGCGGTGGCACGGTGGGAGCATGGAGTTTGCTGCGCTGCAGCCCAAGGCGGGTTATTCCGCTCTCGGGTGCGATGGCACCCTCATCGATGAACCAACGGCGATAGCGGCAGACGGCGGGGCCTCTGGTTCTCGCGGCGAAGGTGGCTGTGTCGGCCTTGCCGAGTCAGCGCGGCGGTGCGGGTTCGAGCAAGAGAAACCGTCTGATGCCGAGCACGCGGAAGATCGGCCGTTGGCGACGGTAGGCGGTCCGGATCAGGGCGTGGGATCCCCGTCACGCTGCCGGGCCCCTCGCGCGGACCCGGATCAGGCCGAGCGTCTGGTCGGCGATCTCGAGTTCCTCGTCGGTCGGGACGACCAGCACGGGCACCTCGGCACCGTCCGGCGAGACCGAGCGTGAGCCACTGGCCGCCGCCGTGTTGCGCTCGGGATCGACCGCGACGCCGAGCCGATCGAGCCCGGTCAGCGCGAGCTCCCGGACCCTCGCGTCGTGTTCGCCGACACCGGCGGTGAACACGACCGCGTCGACCCTGCCGAGAACCGCGTAATAGGCGCCGACGTACTTGCGGATGCGGTGGCAGTACACGTCGATCGCCAGCCGCGCGTGCGAGTCGCCGCGCTCGACGGCCTCCCGCACGTCACGCAGGTCGTTGCTTCCCGCCAGTCCGAGCAGACCGCTTTCCTGGTTGAGGGCAGCATCGACCGCCGCGCCGTCCAATCCCGCGACGCGCTGCATGTACGCGGGCAGAGCAGGGTCGACGTCCCCGCTGCGGGAGCCCATGACCAGGCCTTCCAAGGGCGTCAGGCCCATGGAGGTCTCGACGCTGCGTCCGCCCTCGACGGCGCAGACACTCGCTCCGTTGCCCAGGTGCAGGATGATCAGGTTCACGTCGGCCGGGGCGCGGCCCAGGAACCGTGCCGCCTGCCGCGCAACGTACTGGTACGAGATGCCGTGGAAGCCGTAGCGCCGCACCCCGTGGCGCTCGCGCCATTCGCGCGGCACGGCGTAGGTGAGCGCGTGCGGCGGCAGGGTGCGGTGGAACGCTGTGTCGAAGACCGCGACGTGCGGCACGTCCGGGAAGGCGTGGCGCGCGACACGGATCGCCTCGACGTTCGCCGGGATGTGCAGCGGCGCGAGTGGAGCAAGGTCGCTGATCGCCGCGAGCACCGCGTCGTCGATCACAACCGGGTCGGTGAACCGGCGG
>NZ_DASZGI010000274.1:0-8607 GCF_035938995.1 Actinocrinis sp. | reverse complement strand
ACGGGCTGCTCCGACCGCCGATCGCGCTGTTCGGGGAAGCGCTCAGTCACCCGCGCAATTTATCCGATTTGTTGCCGCGAGAGTAGGGGCCTGACGTTCTTCAGAGGGAACCCTCAGGATTGTTTACGCCTCCTTGGCGATGAGCCGCATCGAAGGCTCTGATCGCCTACCTTCGCTGGACGCGAGCCGCAATTTGTGCCGCGTCCGCCTCCCATCGCACGCTCAGTTTCCGACGGTGTGCTCCGTGCTCCGGTCTGTTTCGACGCACGCGCTCCACGTGCGCCGGCATGCTCGACGCGCGCTCCACGTGCCCCGGTCTGTTTCGACGCCCGTGCTCCTGCCTCACTGGTGCTCGGCCGTCCCACTCGCGCTGTCGCTTCGCTGTCGGCTGCGACTGGGCCGGCGTTCGCCGGTACTGGGCCCCGCCCGCCCGCCCTCCGCTCCGCGGCCTGGTACGCGGCGGGCGGCTCCTCGCGTCGGGGCTAGACGCCCCTTTGGCTCCGGGGCCGCCCGCCGCTGGGTTCTCCGCGGGTTGGCCCGGTCTATCGGCGTGCCTGGGGGCTGCCGGTTGCTGGGTGGTGCGGGAGGCGGCGACGACACGGGTCTGTCGGCGCTCTCGTCGTGCGCGCGGCCGCCGGTGGCACTGCGCCTCTGCCTCCACCCGCACTCGCATCCCCTGCGCTGCCGCGCCTGTCGGCTGCCTGTACCGTTCCCACCCCTTGCCCTTCTCATCCGCTGCTTCCGCCGCCCTGCTGTCGCGGCTGCGACCGCGGCGCGCGCCCGCCCGTCCCAGCGCGCTCGGGTGCGCTCGTGCCCTGTTTGTACGACTTATGGGAATCCGCCCACATCCACCCCTTATATCCATCATCTGCGATAGAATCGGGGTACGGGAGCAGGCCGGTGGCCTGCGCGAACAGTATTCACGGGATGGGGTGTTGGGGATGGACGCGCACACGAACTTGGGCACGGATACGCCGGGGGTGGATGCGCTGGCTGCCCGGTTGGCGGTCGCGGCGCCCAGCGGCGGATTGTTGGACGGGGTGGACTTCGCTCGGTTGTCGGCGGCGGGGAGGATCGACGCGGTGGTCGCCTGCGCCCGGCACCTATCCCGCGCACACGCCCTGATGGTGCGCGCCCTGGGCGCGCTGGACACCGCCCGCGGCGGCGAGCCGGTGGACTGCACGGACGTGGAGGTCGCGGTGGCGTTGCGCTGGGCCCCCAGTGTCGCGCAGGACCGGTTGGCCGAGGCCGGGGCGCTGACCCGGCTGTTCCCCGAGACCCTGCACGCGGTGGCGCAGGGCGAGGTGTGGTTCGAGCAGGCGCGGGTCCTGGCCGAGGCCACCGCCACCCTCGACGACCAGGCCGCCCGCCAGGTGCAGGCCCGGGTGCTGCCCCTGATGCCCGCCCAGACCACCGCCTCCACCCGCCGGGCGGTACGCCGCGCCATCTGCCGCATCGACCCCGACAACATGGCCGCCCGGCATCAGCACGAGCGGGCCCGCCGCCGGGTCCAGGTGCGCCCCGAGCCCGACGGCATGGCCACCCTGGAGCTCTACGCAGCCGCGGACACCGTCGCCGCGATGGCCGCCACCCTCACCCGCCTCGCCGGCCAGCGCGCCGAGGGCGACACCCGCACCCTGGACCAGCGCCGCGCCGACACCCTCGCCGCCCTGGTCCTGGCCGCCGCCGGTGTCCGCGCCACACGGACATCACAACCCTCAATCCCCACGCTGGTACACGTCGTCGTGTCCGCCGACACCCTCCTTCGCGGCGGCCACGAACCCGCCGAGCTCTCCGGCCACGGACCGATCACCGCCACCCACGCCCGCCAGTTGGCGTTCGCCCCCGGCTCCCAATGGCGCTGGCTGCTCGCCGCCAAAGACGGCACCCTCATCCACGCCTCCCCGAACACCTACACCCCCACCCGGGCCGTCGCCCGCTTCGTACGCCTACGCGATAAGACCTGCGCCTTCCCCCACTGCCACATGCCCGCCACCCGCTGCGACCTGGACCACACCGTCCCCTTCAACGCAGGCGGACCCACCACCCCCGACAACCTGCACCCCCTGTGCCGCCACCACCACCAACTCAAAACCCGCCGCCAATGGACCGCACACCCCGCAGACACCACCGGCACCCTGCAGTGGACCGCACCCACCGGACACACCTACACCACCACCCCCCACACCCACGCCACCTAATGTCCGCCCCACACGGAATGATGTCCGCCTGACACGGACAACAGGACACTGATTTGAATCCCAGGGTCGGTTCAGGAAACCACCACCACCCCCGACACACCACCCTCAAGCCGCCACCGCGAAACCGGCGCCACCGCCACCACCTCCCAGACCCACGACGCGCCAACAACCAACGGCGCACCCCGAACCAGCGGCATACCCGAACCTTCGCGTCCCCCGAACCTTCGCGTCCCCCGAACCTTCGCGTGCTCCGTGACTTCGGTGCGCCCCGAACCTGCGCGCCCTGTGCTGCTGACGCGCGTCCGCGACCCGCGGCACCACACCCAGCCACGCGACACCTAGCCACGCCACACCCAGCCACGCCGCGACTACTCGCTGCCCCCACCCTCACCCCCAACACCGGCAGCCGACGACCCAACCCGGTACAGCGGCACTTCCTCGTCGCCGCGCCTTTCACCACCCACACAAACCACACCCGGCAACCGCAGTCCCGTTCGGCGGGAACTCCCCCCGTTGCGCTGAGCTTGCTTGGGGAGCGGTCAGAGGTTCGAGTTGCGGGCCTTGGTCTGGCCGTCGCCGATCACGATGTACTTGGTAGAGGTGAGTTCGGGCAGTCCCATCGGGCCGCGGGCGTGCAGTTTCTGGGTGGAGATGCCGATTTCCGCGCCGAAGCCGAACTCGCCGCCGTCGGTGAAGCGGGTAGACGCGTTGACCACCACTGCGGCCGCGTCCACCTTCGACGTGAAGGCGCGGGCCGCCGCCTGCGACTTTGTGATGATCGATTCGGTGTGTGCGCTGGAGTACTCGCGGATGTGCTTCACCGCCGCGTCGAGCGAGTCGACCATGGCTGCGGCGATGTCGAGCGAGAGGTATTCGGTGCGGAAATCGTCGTCGGTCGCTGCTACGACATCGCCGTTGTCCTCGGTCGCTGCCACGATGTCGCCGTCGACATCGCCGCCGTCGCCGTTGTTGTCGCTGCCGCTGATGCTGTAGCTCACGATGCGTTCGTCGCCGTGTACCTTCACGCCGGCCTGCTTGAGCGCCTTGAGGGCCTTGGGCACGAACGCATCGGCGATGTCCTTGTGGACGAGCACCGTCTCGGCCGAGTTGCACACGCTGTACCGCTGCGCCTTCGAGTCGATCAGCAGCTCGACCGCCAGATCCACGTCCGCGTCGGCGTCCACATACACGTGGCAGTTGCCGACTCCGGTCTCGATCACCGGCACCGTTGAGCCGGTGACCACCGACTCGATCAGGCTCGCTCCGCCACGCGGGATGATCACATCCACAAGTCCGCGCGCCTGCATCAGTTCCTTGACGGAATCGTGGGTGTCGCCGGGGACGAGTTGCACGGCGTCCATAGGCACCGCGGTACCGGACAGGGCCTTGCGCATCACGTCGACCAGTGCGGTGTTCGATGCCTTCGCTGAGGACGAGCCGCGCAGCAGGGCCGCGTTGCCGGACTTCAGGCAGAGGCCCGCCGCATCGACCGTGACGTTCGGCCTTGCCTCGTAGATGATGCCGACGACGCCTAGGGGCACCCGCACCTGCCTTAGCTCCAGGCCGTTCGGGAGGGTCGAGCCGCGCACGACCTCGCCGACCGGGTCCGGCAGCGCAGTCATGTCGCGCAGCGCGTCGGCGATATTTGCGATCCGGGCATCGGTCAGGGTGAGCCGGTCGACGATGCCTTCCGACGTGCCGTTCTCCCGGGCCCGGGCGACGTCTTCGGCGTTTGCGGCGACGATCCGCGGGGCCTCGGCCACCAGCGCGTCGGCGAGCGCATGCAGCGCCTGGTCCTTCTGCGCGCGGGTGAGCACCGCCAGCTCGGCCGCGGCCGTGCGGGCCCGCCGCGCCGCGCGTACGACCTCTGACTGGGTCGATGCGGTCTGCGTCGTCATGTCGTCCATCCTAATCCTGGGCTTTCGCCAGAACGGCCAGGTCGTCGCGGTGCACGACCTCCCGCTCGTACTGCGGACCCAGCGCGGCGGCCAAGTCGCGGGTGGATCGGCCGAGCAGTGCGGGCAGCTCGGCGGCGTCGTAGTTCACCAGTCCCCGGGCGACGGGGCGGCCATCGGGGTCGACGAGATCCACTGGGTCCCCAGCGACGAACGTGCCGGAGACGGCGGTGATTCCGGCAGGAAGGAGGGAGAGCCGGCGGCGGACGATGGCGTCGACCGCCCCGGCGTCGAGGGTGAGGTTGCCGCGTGGGGCGGTGGCGTGGGCCAGCCAGAGCAGGCGGGCCGTCGAGCGCGTCCCGGTGCGGTGGAAGAGGGTGCCCACAGGCTCGCCAGCGAGTGCTCGCGCGGCGTACGCGGCCGTGGTGAGGACGACCGGTATCCCGGCCTCGGTCGCGATCCGGGCCGCCTCGACCTTGGTGACCATGCCGCCGGTGCCCACTCCCGCCCGTCCGGTCGAGCCGATCTCGATCTTCTCCAGGTCTTGGGGGCCATACACGTCGGTCACCGGGCGCGCGCCGGGTTTGCGGGGATCGCCGTCGTAGAGCGCGTCCACGTCGGAGAGCATGACCAGCAGGTCGGCATCGACGAGATGGGCGACGAGCGCGGCGAGGCGGTCGTTGTCGCCGAACCGGATCTCCTGCGTGGCGACGGTGTCGTTCTCGTTGACGATCGGCACGAAGCCGAGCTCCAGCAGGCGCCCGAGGGTCTGCAGCGCGTTGCGGTAGTGCGCGCGGCGGGTCAGGTCGTCGGCGGTGAGCAGAACCTGGCCGACGCCGTGGCCATGGCGAGCGAAGGACTGCGTGTACCGGGCGATCAGCAACCCCTGGCCGACGCTCGCCGCCGCCTGCTGCATCGCCAGGTCGCGCGGGCGGTGGGCCAAGCCGAGCGGGGCGAGCCCGGCGGCGATGGCGCCGGAGGAGACCAGCAGCACCTGCGCCCCGGCGCCTTTGGCCCGGAACACCGACTCATGCAGCGCGTCGACCAGGGCGTCCACCCGGCTGCCATCGAGCCCTCCGGCCGCGGTGGTCAGCGAGGAGGAGCCGACCTTGACCACGATCCGTCGCGCGGAGGCGACATCCTTGCGGGTGTCCGTGGTGTCGTGGTCGCTCACGTGGTCAGGATACGTTCGGCGGCGCGGGGGCCGCCGGGCAATATCGTCCTGTGGACGGGCCGGTCACTCGTACAGGCGGTCGTCGGAGCCGCGCGGACCCAGGTGCTCGGCGCCGGTGGACAGGGTCGGGCGCCAGTCGAAGACCACCGCGTCGTCCCCGTCCCCGATCACGACCTCGTCGCCCTCGTGCGCGCCCATCTCCAGCAGCGCCTGCTCCACGCCGAGCCGGTTCAGCCGGTCGGCGAGGTAGCCCACGGCCTCGTCGATCGAGAAGTCGGTCTGCCGCACCCAGCGCTCCGGCTTCGTCCCGCGCACGACGTAATGCTCGTCCTCGAAAGTGAGGGTGAACGGGACTTCGTCGACGGCCTTGGGGCGGATCACCGTGCGCACCGGCTGCTCCGGCGGACGGGCCGCGCGGGCCTGCTCGACGATCTCGGCCAGCGCGAACGCCAGCTCGCGCAGGCCCTGGCGGCTGACCGCGGAGACCTCGAAGACCCGCAGGCCGCGCGCCTCGAGGTCGGGGCGGACCAGCTCGGCCAGCTCCTTGCCCTCGGGGATGTCGGTCTTGTTGAGGACCACGAGGCGGGGACGGTCGGAGAGCTTGCCGTAGGCGCCGTGCTGGCCGTCCGGGATGTCTGCCTCGTAAGCCGCGAGCTCGGCCTCGATGACGTCCAGGTCGCTGAGCGGGTCGCGGTCCGGCTCGAGCGTCGCGCAGTCCAGCACGTGCACGAGCACGGCGCAGCGCTCGATGTGCCGCAGGAACTCGTGGCCGAGGCCCTTGCCCTGGCTGGCGCCGGGGATCAGGCCCGGCACATCCGCCATCGTGAACACGTGCTCGTCGGCGGTGATCACGCCGAGGTTCGGCACGAGCGTGGTGAACGGATAGTCGGCGATCTTCGGCTTGGCCGCCGACATCGCCGCGATCAGCGAGGACTTTCCGGCGCTCGGGTAACCGATCAGCGCCACGTCGGCCACGGACTTCAGCTCGAGGACGAAGTCGCCCTCCTCGCCCGGCTCGCCGAGCAGCGCGAAGCCCGGGGCCTTGCGCTTCGTCGAGGCCAGCGCCGCGTTGCCCAGACCTCCCGGGCCGCCCTTGGCCAGCACCAGTTGGGTACCGGCGCCGATCAGGTCGGCCACCAGCTCGCCGCTCTTGGTGCGCACCACCGTGCCGCTGGGAACGGGCAGGACCACGTCGGCTCCGTTGGACCCCTGCCGCAGGCCGCCCGCGCCCGGCTTGCCGTTGCCCGCGCTGCGGTGCGGTGCGTAGTGGAAATCGATCAGCGAGGTCACCCCCGGGTCGACGAGGAGGATCACGTCCCCGCCGCGTCCGCCGTTGGCCCCGTCCGGGCCGCCGAGCGGCTTGAACTTCTCCCGGTGGACCGACGCGCAGCCGTGGCCGCCCCTGCCGGCCGCGACGTGCAAGACCACGCGATCTACGAAGGTGGCCATGGCCGGTGCTCCTTGAGTATCAGGGGTGCGCAAAAGACAGTACGCCGGATCCACCAGGACCCGGCGTACTGGGAAGTCGCGTGCGACGCGTCAGGCGTCGGCGGTGACGATGTTGATGACCCGGCGGCCCCGCCGGGTGCCGAACTGCACCGCGCCCGCGGCCAGCGCGAACAGGGTGTCGTCCTTGCCGATGCCCACGTTCTCGCCCGGGTGGAAGTGGGTGCCGCGCTGGCGCAGCAGGATCTCGCCGGCGTTGACCCGCTGGCCGCCGAAGCGCTTCACGCCGAGCCGCTGGGCATTCGAGTCGCGCCCGTTCTTGCTGGAAGAGGCGCCCTTCTTGTGTGCCATGTCGGGTTACTTCTTCCCGGTGTCGATGGACGTGACCTTGACCTGGGTGTACTTCTGGCGGTGGCCCTGGCGCACCCGGTAGCCGGTCTTGTTCTTGTACTTGAGGATGTCGATCTTCTTCGCCTTGACCTCGGCCACGATCTCGGCGTGGACCTTGACACCCTCGAGCACCCACGAGTCGGACGTGACCGAGTCGCCGTCCACCACGAGCAGCGCCTGCAGCTCGACGGCGGTCCCGGCGGGCTTCCCGGGGATCCGGTCCACCTGGACGACGTCGCCGACGGCGACCTTGTGCTGCCTTCCGCCGCTGCGGACGATCGCGTACACCGCTACTCCTACGATTTATCCGCCTGCGCGCGGAGAACTCATACGTCATCGCCGCGACAAGCCGAAACTGTCGATTACAACCAGAGGGTCCGGCGCGGACGGGCCGCGGGACTCGGGGCGGGTCGGGAAACACGCCGAAAAGCAAGCGTACGGACCAGGTACCGGTGCGGTCAAACCGAGACCGCACCGGCTTAGCAGGGTCCGCAGCCGGCGGCGCTAGGAAGCCTCGGCGGCGCTGGCCGGACCCGCGGGCCGACTGGCCGCGCGCCGCCTGCGGCGCGGGCGCCCGGTGTCCGAGAGGGCCGTGCCGAGGTCTTCGGACGCGACTGCCGCGTCCGGGTCGTCCTCGTGCGCGCGCAGGTTGAGCGGTTCCGCAGAGCTGACGGGCACCTCGTCGGGTTCGGGCGTGTCAGCGGACGTGGCGCCGCCGATCGCCGCGTCCTCACCGTCGTGGTGCTTGCCCTTGCGCTTGCGCCGCCTGCTCGCCCGGCTCTCCGCCGCACTTGTCGCGTGCTCGGCCGGGGCTTCGTGCTCGAACTCGGCCGCGCCGTTGTCCTCGGTCCGGGCAGAGCGGTCGCCGCCGCGGCGTCCGTGCGGCTCGGCCGGGTCGAGGTGGATGATCACGCCGCGGCCGTTGCAGTGGTCGCAGGTCTCCGAGAACGCCTCCAGCAGGCCCTGGCCGACCCGCTTGCGGGTCATCTGCACCAGGCCGAGCGAGGTGACCTCGGCCACCTGGTGCTTGGTCCGGTCCCGGCCGAGGCATTCGAGCAGCCGCCGCAGCACCAGCTCCCGGTTCGACTCCAGCACCATGTCGATGAAGTCGATCACGATGATGCCGCCGAGGTCGCGCAGCCGCAGCTGCCGGACGATCTCCTCGGCCGCCTCCAGGTTGTTGCGGGTGACCGTCTCCTCCAGGGAGTTGCTGCCCTGCCCGGTGAACTTGCCGGTGTTGACGTCGATGACGACCATCGCCTCGGTCCGGTCGATCACCAGCGAGCCGCCGCTGGGCAGCCAGACCTTGCGGTCCAGCGCCTTGGCCAGCTGCTCGTCGACCCGGTGGACCGAGAACACATCGGTCTCGCTGGTCCAGTGCTCGACCCGCTCGGCCAGCTCCGGCGCCACGCCGCTGAGGTACTCGTGGATCTCCTTGTAGGCTTCGTCGCCCGAGACGATGAGCTTGGTGAAGTCCTCGTTGAAGATGTCCCGGATGACC
>NZ_DASZGI010000273.1:0-9661 GCF_035938995.1 Actinocrinis sp. | reverse complement strand
ATGCGCGCCCCGTCGCTGAGCGCGGCCAGGTTGACGGTCACGCCGACGAGGAAGTCGGGGTCGGCCACCGGTTCGCCGTGCACGCGCAGGCGGGCGATTCCGCCGTCCGGGATCATGTTGAGCCGCACGTGGGTGAAGCGGTGTTCGGTGTCTACGGGGATCGGGTGGAGCGCGCCGCCGCCGAGCGGGTGCGGCGGGACGATCAGCTGCCAGTCGGCCCTGGCGAGTTTCTTCGGCGAAGGATATCCGTCGCACCAGGTCGCCTCCAGCGAGCACTGCGGCGGGTAGTTGCCGAGGAAGTGCGCGGTGTCGATGACGACGCAGCGGATGACGCCGGGTGCGCCGAGCCGGACGATCGCGCTGTCGTGGTCGGTGCCGCTTACTCCCGGTGCGTCGGGGCGGCGGCGCCGGGTCTCCCATCCGTCGTAGCGCTGGCCCTTGTGGGTGAAGCTGCCCGGCGCGAACGTGGGCGGATGCGGCTCGATCAAGTTCTCCTTCTCGCCGAAGAACTCGTCGTTCGCCCACACCACCGAACCGCCGAGGGCGCGGGAGGCCAGGTCGGGCAGGGCGGTGAGATCCGGCGCAGTGACTCTTGACGCGGCGACTTCTGACGCGGCGACTTCTGACCCGGCGGAATCCGGCGGCGTCGGCGCTTCCGGGGGCGTGTTCATACCACCGCCCCCGCGACTCGCTCGCGACGCAACAGCCTGCCGCGCGGCACCCCGCCGATCTCCTCGCCGCGCAGATAGGTGGCCCGGACCACTCCCGTCAGCGTCCTGCCGTGATAGGGCGTGATCGGGTTGCGGTGGGCCAGTTGCCCGGCATCCACTTTCCACTGGGCTTCCGGATCGAAGACGACCAGATCGGCGTCGCAGCCCTCAGCGATACGGCCCTTGCCGGGCAGGCCGGCGAACAGTGCGGTGCGCCGCGCCATGACGTCCACGACCGCGGCCAGCCGCCAGCCGCGCGCCCGTGCCTGCGTCCACACCGCCGACAAGCCGAGCTGGACCGAGGCGATGCCGCCCCAAGCCTCCCCGAAGTCGCCGGTCTCGCGCCGCTTGAGGTCCGCGGTGCACGGCGAGTGGTCCGACACGACAAAGTCGATCAAACCCTCCTCGAGCGCCGACCACAGTCGCTGTCGGTTGGCGGCCGAGCGGATCGGCGGGCAGCACTTGAACTCGGTCGCCCCGTCCGGGATCTCCTTGGCGTCGAAAAACAGGTAGTGCGGGCAGGTCTCGACGGTCACGTCCGTGCCCGCCGCGCGCGCCGCCGCGATCAGGCTCAGGGGCGCGGCGGAGGACAGGTGCAGGATGTGAACCCGCGCACCGGTGCGGCGGGCCACGGTCAGGACGTCGGACACGGCGGCCAGTTCGGCGGAATCCGGTCGGGTGGCGAGGAAGTCGGCAAAGCGGGTGCGGTCGTGGGGGTGGTCGTCGCGGTGGAGCGTGGCGTTCTCGCCGAGGATCGCGCTGTCCTCGGCGTGCACGATCAGCGTGGCGTCGAGGGCGGCGAGGTGGCGGGCGGCTGCCTCGAGCCCTGATGTGGACAGCGGCGGGAACTCGGGCACGCCCGAGTCGGCCAGGAAGCACTTGAAGCCGAAGACCCCGGCCTCGTGCAGGGCCGTCAGGTCGGCCGCGTCGCGCGTGTTCTCGGGGACCGCGCCGCCCCAGAATCCGACATCGACGACGCATTTGCCGGCCGCGGCCGCTCGCTTGATCTCGAGCGCGGCGACGCTGGTCGTGGGCGGCAGGCTGTTGAGCGGCATGTCGATCAGGGTCGTGACCCCGCCGAGCGCGGCCGCCCGGGTCGCCGAGGCGAAGCCCTCCCACGGGGTCCGGCCCGGCTCGTTGACGTGTACGTGCGTGTCGACGAGGCCGGGCAGCAGCGGCAGGTCGCCCACGTCGGTGTCGCGGTCGGCGTCCACGGGCGCGTAGTACGGGAGGATCACGGCGACGCGTCCGTCGGCGACGCAGACCGCGGCCGGGCGCTCGCCGTCCGAGAGGATCGCCCGGCGCGAGCGCAGGACGAGGTCGAAGCGGTCGCGTCGCACCATTTTGTCAGCCGCCTGCCGTTTGGGCCGCGTAGGCGCGCCAGTCTGCGTGATCGGAGATGTCGCGGTAGGCGTCCTCGGGCTCTGCGTAGGTGCGGCGGCGCACCATCGCGAGAGTTCCCGTGCCGTCCTCGAGCTCGATGACACCGAGTTCGAGTTCGTCCGGCTCGGCCGGGAGCAGCCGTTCGCGCAGCGTTTCCCAGCGCACGTCGTACAGTTCGCCGACCACTCGCACGCCAATGCTGTCGCCAAGCTCCGGATCGAGCGCCGGAAAGCGGTCGCCGACCGAGTAGAACCGGTACTTCGGCGCGGTGCGCACGACGCCGACGAGCGGCGCGCCGTCCAGCAGATGGTGCAGCGGGCCGCCGCGCATCGCGCCGCCGTTGAGGAACATGTGAGGCATCTTCAATCACCCCGTTCCAGCGGTGCGCGTTGGAGCTGATTGCGTCGCATGGCGGATGCCCAGGGGTTCGACGTGCTGTGCATCGGGCGGTCGGTGTCACGCAACGGGAGCCCGGTGCCGCCATGCGCGAGGGCGACGATCTCCGCGCCGATCGCCAGCGCGACGTGTTCGGGCTCGCGGCCGCCGAGGTCGAGGCCGATCGGCGAGCGCAGCCGGGCGATTTCGTCCTCGGACACACCCGCCGCGCGCAGCCGCTCCAGCCGGTCGGCGCAGGTGCGCCGCGATCCGATCGCGCCGACGTACGTGGCCGGGGAACGCAGCGCCACGGACAGCGCCGGGACATCGAACTTGGCGTCGTGGGTCAGAATGCAGATCACGGTGTTCTCGCGGATCGGCGTCACGGCGAGGTATTCGTGCGGCCATCCGATGGCGATCTCGTCGGCCTCGGGGAAGCGCTCGTGCGTCGCGAAGACGGGGCGCGCGTCGCTGACCGTGACCCGATATCCGAGGAATTTGCCCATGCGCACCAGCGCGGCGGCGAATTCGACCCCGCCGACGACGATCATCCGGGGCGCCTCGTCCCGGGCGCTCGCCGCGCCGGCCTCCAGCTCGGCGATGACCGTGGTGTCAGTGCTCGGATCGATCCGCCGGACGGCGACTTCGATCGCGCCGCCGCAGACGAGCCCGGGGGCGAACGGCTCGCCGCCGGCGGCGTCGAAACGGCGGCGCTCGGGCCGCCCGGTGCGCAGGACTTCGCGACAGAGCTCGTACACCTCCGCCTCGACGCAGCCCCCCGACACGTTCCCGGCGACGATCCCGGCCTCGTCCACCGCGAGGGTGGCGCCGACGTCGCGCGGCGCGCTGCCGAACACGGCCACCACCTGCGCCAGCGCGTACGGTCGGCCCTTGTCGTGCCAGCTGCGCAAGGTCGCGGCGACCTCGCGCAGCTCGAACAGCTCAGACATCGATGACCTCCCGGTTCGCGCCGACCCGCGGATCCGCCCGCCGGTCGGCCAGGGCGATGTGCTCCGGCCGGATGGGCACCCGGTTCAGCGGCAGCCCGGTCGCGGCCCGCACCGCCGCAGCGATCGCCGGGGTCGACGAGAGGGTGGGCGGCTCGCCCGCGCCGCGCAGGCCGTACGGCGCCGCCGGGTCCGGGTGCTCGAGGATCTCCATGCCGAGCGGCGGCATGTCCAGGATCGTCGGAATCAGGTAGTCGGTGAAGGACGGATTGCGGATCTTCCCGTCCTGCGTGACGATCTCCTCCAGCAGCGCCAGGCCGAGGCCCTGGGCCGTTCCGCCCTGCAGCTGCCCTTCGAGCGCCTGGCGGTTGAGGATTCGGCCGACGTCCTGGACCAGGTCGAGCCGGACGACGCGGATCAGGCCGAGTTCGACGTCCACGTCGACGACGGCGCGGTGGACCGCGAAGGCGAACTGGACGTGGGAGCTTCCCTGGCCGGTGAGCCGGTCGAGCGGGCCGGTTTCGCGGTGCCGGTATTCGCGGGTGGCCTCGAGGGTTTCGGCGCCGAGGATCTGGGTCAGGTCGGCGAGCGGTTCGCCTTGGCTGGTCAGCAGTTTGCCGCCGCCGAGCCTGGCGTCGTCGGGTACTGCGATGCCGTGTGCCCGGGCGCGTTCGAGCACCAGCTCGCGGACGGCTTCGCAGGCGGCCTTGACCGCACCGCCGGTGACGTAGGACTGCCGGGAGGCCGATGAGGACCCTGACGAGCCGACGCGGGTGTCCGCCTGCGCGACGGTCGCGTTCTCGACGCCGAGTTCGGTGCGGGCGATCTGGCCTTGGACGGTGACCAGTCCCTGCCCGACTTCGGCGGCAGCGGTGTGCACGATCGCGACGGGCTCGCCCTGCTTGGCGCTGAGGGTCACGCGCGCGGTTGAGTAGTCGTCGAAGCCTGCTGAGTAGCAGATGTTCTTGATGCCGACGCCGTAGCCGACGCCGCGCCGCACGCCCTCGCCGTGGGTGGTGTTGCCGTAGCCGCCGGGTTGGAGCGCGCCGGGGTCCGGCTCGTCCGGCAGCGGCATCTCGCGCAGCCGGGCGAACATCTCGGCCAGCGGCGCCGGGGAGTCGATCAGCTGACCGGTCGCGAGCGTCGAGCCCTGCTTCACCGCGTTGCGGGCGCGGATCTCCAGCGGGTCGATACCGAGGGCTTCGGCGACGGCATCCATCTGCGATTCGTAGGCGAAGCAGGCCTGGACCGCGCCGAAGCCGCGCATGGCGCCGCACGGCGGGTTGTTGGTGTAGGCGCCGTATGCGTCGACGGCGACGTGTTCGACCTCGTACGGTCCGATGCCGAGCGAGGCGGCGTTGCCGACGACGGCTTCGGTGGTCGAGGCGTAGGCGCCGCCGTCCAGGAGGAGCTCGGCGATGACGTAGACCAGGGTGCCATCGCTGCGGGCGCCGTGGGTGTAGCGCATCAGCGCCGGATGGCGGTGTACGTGCCCGAAGAAGGATTCGCGCCGATCGTAGGTCATCCGAACGGGGCGGCCGGTGCGCAGCGCGAGCATCGCGGCGTGAATCTGCACGGAGAGGTCCTCGCGGCCGCCGAACGCGCCGCCGACCCCGGACAGCGCCATCCGGACCTTCTCCTCGGGAAGGCCGAGGCAAGGGGCGATCTGTTCCCGGTCGGCGTGGAGCCACTGGGTGGCGACGTGCAGGTCGACGCCGCCGTCGGGGGCGGGCAGCGCCAGGCCGGCTTCGGGTCCGAGGAATGCCTGGTCCTGCATGCCGACCTCGTACTCGCGGGTGATCTCGACGTCGGCCAGGGCCCTGATCCGCGGGTCGTGCGGGCGGCCGCGGCGCACCGGCTGATGGCGCACCACATTGTCGTGGCCTGCCACGGCGCCGCGTTCGTGCACGCGCGGGCAGGCAGGGTCGAACACGGCCCGGCGCAGGTCCGTGATCGGCTCGAAGACGACGTAGTCGACGACGATCGCCTGTGCGGCGCGGCGCGCGGTGTCCGCGTCGTCGGCGGCCACGATCGCGACCGGTTCTCCCTGGTAGCGGACCTCGTCGATGGCCAGGACCGGGCAATCCTGGACGATCAGGCCGTAGTGTTTGCGACCGGGGACGTCCTCGTGGGTGAGCACGGCGCGCACGCCGGGCATGGCGAGCGCCGGGGCGGTGTCCAGGCGCCGGATCAGGGCTCTGGGGTGCGGACTGCGCAGCGTCGCGCCGTGCAACATGCCCTCTGCGCGCAGGTCGGAGGCGTAGGTGAACGTGCCAAGAACTTTGCCTGCGGCATCTGGCCGCCGCGGGCTGTCGCCGACTCCGCCACCCGGCGTGCCGTTCCCCCATGCGCCGGTCAGACTGCCCCGCCCTTGGCTGGGTATACAGCGCGCGCTCGTGTCGGACATGGGTTTCAGCTCCCTTTTGCGTCCATCATCCGGCGGCTGGCTGCGCGGGCACGCCGGGCCAGACGCGCGGCGTCGGCGGTGCGCAGTTCTCCGTCTTCGACGACGGTGCGTCCGTGGACGGTGAGAAGTTTCAGCGGTGCGGGCGGGCCGAGGACCAGCGCGGCGACCGGGTCGGCGATGTCGGCGTGGCCGAGGCCGTCGAGCCGCCACAGCGCGATATCGGCGCACTTGCCCGGCTCCAGCGACCCGATCTCGTCCTCGCGGCCGAGCAGGCGGGCGCCGCCGCGGGTGCCGAGAAAGAGCGCGGTGCGCGCGTTCAGAGCCCGCTCCGGTTCAGGGCTACCCGCGCGCAGTCGTGAAACGTAGAGCGCCGAGCGCAGTTCCTCCACCAGCATCCCAGACTCCTGCGACGCAGCCCCGTCGACGCCCAGTCCCACCGGCGCTCCGGCGTCGAGCAGATCCTTGACACGGGCGTGGCCCGCGCCGAGCCGGCCGTTGGAGCTCGGGCAGTGCGCGGTGCCGGTTCCGGTGGCGGCGAAGCGTTTGACCGCGGCGTCGGACAGGTGCACGCAGTGCGCGAGCCAGACGTCCGGGCCGAGCCAGCCGAGGGATTCGGCGTATTCGGCGGGGGTGCACCGGTGCGTGGCGAGGCAGAACTCTTCCTCGTCGACGGTCTCGGCCAGGTGCGTGTGCAGCCGGACCCGGTTGGCGCGGGCGAGCGCGGCGGACTCGGCCATCAGCTCGCTGCTGACCGAGAACGGCGAGCAGGGGGCCAGGGCGATCCGGGTGAGCGAGCCGGGCGACGGGTCGTGGTAGCGGTCGATGGCGTCCTGGCTGGCGGCCAGGATCCGGTCGAGGTCCTCGACCACCTCGTCCGGCGGCAGGCCGCCGTGGGCGCGGCCGCGGTCCATCGAGCCGCGGGTCGGGTCGAAGCGCAGCCCGATCAGCCGTGCGGCCTCGATGGTGGCGCCGAGCAGGTCGCCGGCCCCGCGCGGGAAGACGTAGTGGTGGTCGGTGCTGGTGGTGCAGCCGCTCAGGGCGAGCCAGCCGAGCCCGGCCTGCGCCGCGGCTGCGACGGCGTCCTGGTCGATGCGGGCCCAGCGCGGGTAGAGCTCGGTCAGCCAGCCGAACAGCGCGGCGTCCTGGGCCAGGCCGCGGAAGATCCACTGGTAGAGGTGGTGATGAGTGTTGACCAGGCCGGGCGTGGCCAGGCATCCGGCTCCGTCGACGCGGCGCGCTCCGGCCGCGACGGGCGGGGCGGCACCGGCTCCGACCGCGACGATCGTGCCGCCGCCGAGGAGGATGTATCCGTTCTCGTATTCGGCGCCCTGCGCGTCGACGGTGGCGATGGCGCAGTTCTCGATGACGGTGTCGACGGTGCTCTCTGAACCAACACCGCGCTCTGAAGAAAAGCCGCGCTCTGAACCAACACCGCTCTGTGAACTAGCACCGTGCCCTGAATCAACACCGTGCCCTGAGTCGGGCGCGCTCGGGAGGTTCGTCCCGGGGCTCATGCGGCAACCTCCCGAACGTGGCGGGCCGCGACCCGCACCGCATCGATGATCTTCTCGTATCCGGTGCACCTGCACAGGTTCCCGGCGAGTTCCTCCCGGACGACCGCGTCGTCGAGTTCGACGTCGCGGCGGACGAGGGCGTCCACGGCCACGATCAGTCCGGGCGTGCAGAATCCGCACTGCACCGCGCCGCACTCGATGAAGGCCTGCTGGACCGCGCCGGGCACGCCCTCGGCCGCGGCCAGACCTTCGACGGTGCGCACCTCGCGGCCCTGCGCCTGCCCGGCGGCGACGAGGCAGGAGCAGACCGGCTCGCCGTCCAGGTAGAGCGTGCAGGATCCGCATTCGCCCTGCTCGCACGCGTTCTTCGAGCCGGGCAGGTCGAAGTGTTCGCGCAGCGCGGTCAGCAGGCTGATACCCGGCGGCACCCGGTCGGCGGTCAGCACGTCGCCGTTGACGGTCAACGTGAGCCGGATGGTGCCGGCCGCGCTGTCGCTCGCGGTTCGCGCCGGACTCGTCATGCCGGTACGGGCTCTCGGTTGTGCGCCCCGTTTCCAGCGGTCCGGACCCAGCGCAGCGCGCGGGTCGCCAGGACGGCGAGGGCGTGGCGGCGGTAGTCGGCGGTGCCGCGCACATCGTCGATGGGGCTTGCGGCTTCGGCGACCAGTTCGCCGAAGCGTTGCGCCGCCGCGGTCGGGACGCTGAGCGTGGTCCAGTCGAGCGCACCGGCCAGGAAGCGCTCCGCGGTGCGCGCGGCGAGCGGGGTCGGGCCGGCTGAGCCGATGCCGGTGCCGACGCGGTGGGCATCCAGGTCGAGTGCCAGCGCGAATGAGCAGACCGCGATGACCATGGCGCCGCGCGAGCCGACCTTCGAGAACTGCTGGGGTCCGGCTGCGGTGGGGATCAGCACGGCCCTGATCAGCTCGTCGGGCGCGAGCGCGGAGTGCTTGACGCCGGTGAAGAATCCGTCGATCGGGATGTGCCGCACGCCGCGGAACGATTCGGCCTGCACGACGGCGCCGGTGGCCAGCAGCGCCGGATGGGCGTCCCCGGCGGGCGAGGCGGTGCCGAGATTTCCGCCGACGGTGGCCCGGTTGCGGATCTGCGGCGAGCCGACGGTGCGCGCGGCCATCGCCAGCGCCGGCAGCCGGTCGGCCAGGTCGGAGATGATCCGGGCGTACGGGACAGCGGCGCCGAGGTGCACGGTGCCGCCGACCACGTCCCAGTCGCGCAGCTCGCGGATGCGGCCGAGGTCCATCAGGGCGCTGGGTCGGCGCAGGTCGAAGTTGAGCTCGACCATCACGTCGGTGCCTCCGCTGATCGGTACCGCGTCCGGGCGGGCGGCCTTGGTCTCCAGGGCCTCGGCCCAGGATGCGGGGGCGAAGAAGTCCATAGGGTGCTGCGTCCTCAATCCTGTGTCTGCGATGCGTAGTGTTCGGTCTCTGTCGTGCGCGGTTCCTCCGTGCTGTGCTCGCCTGTGCTGTGCTCGGCGGTTCATTCCCAGGCGCGGCCCGGGTCGGGTGCACCGACGCGTGTGACGGTGCCTTCAATCAGCCCGTAGGGCCGGTCTGCGACGTAGAAGACCTCGTTGTCGTTGTCCAGGCCGAAGGGGGACAGGTCGGCAGCGAAGTGGTGACGGTTAGGCAGGGCGAGGCGTACTTCGCAGACTCCTGCCTGGTCGAGCAGGAGCCGACGGCCCATCGCGTAGAGCGTCTGCTGGAGGGAGCGGCTGTAGGTGTCGGCGAACGCGGCGAGCAGCGCGCCGCGCGCTTGTTCGTACGCCTTGTCCCAGTCGTCGGCGCCACGCTCGTCGCCGAGGTCGGTGTGCCGCCACTGCGCGTTCACGGCGGTGGCCAGGATCCGGTCGCGAGTCTCCCGCAGCGTGGTGTATTCGTCCTTGTAGAAGCCGTGGAACTCGGAGCCGGTGCTGTTGAGGACGACGAGGTCTTTCAGACCGCTGACAACGCTGTGGGTACCGTCCGCGTCGTGGTGGACCAGCGCGGTCCTCGTCTCGCCTCCGGTGCGGACGAAGGAATGCCGGCTGCTGACGTCCGGAATCCGGCCCCAGGGGTACTCCTCGACGGCGACGCGGGCGCGGTCGATGTAGGGGCACGTGGCCAGGAAGTGGCGGGCGAGCAGCGACGCGAAGGTTTCCGGTGCGCCGACGCCGTGCCGCTTCGCGAGGGCGAAGACCGCGTTCTTCTGGGCGTCGGTGGTCAGGACCTTCGCGTTGTCGCCGGTCAGGTGCGTGTCCTGCTGGTCGCCGGACAGCGCGATGCTCACATTGAGGTCCCTGATCGTGTGCGTGCCACCGCTCTTGGCGAC
>NZ_DASZGI010000272.1:0-21036 GCF_035938995.1 Actinocrinis sp. | reverse complement strand
CTGGTCGCGTGCGAGAAGCACTTGCGTCATGCGCACTCGTTGATGGTGCGGGCGTTAGGTGCGTTGGAGGCGGTGCGACAACGCGAGCGCGGCTCCCGATTCACCGAGGGCGAGGTGTCCGCTGCCCTGATGTGGGCGGCGGCCACAGCACAGCAGCGCTTGTCCGACGCCGGAGCTCTGACTCGCCTGTTTCCGGAAACCGTCCAACTGCTTTCTGACGGTGCCGTGTCTTGGGAGCAGGCTCGCTCGCTAGCCCAAGTGACCACAGGGCTCGACGACGATGCCGCGCGACTTGTCCAAGACAGAGTGTTGCCGCGAATGCCGGGTCAGTCGGTGTCGAGCACGCGCCAAGCATTGCGCCGCGCTGTCGTCACGGCGGATCCCGAGGCCGCTGCCGAGCGTCACCGCTACCTCCGCACTCGCCGCCGGGTGGAACTTCACCCTGAGGACGATGGCATGGCGACCCTGAGCATCTACCTTCCTACGGATGCAGCCCAGGCTCTGATGGCCACGCTCACCAAAATCGCGATGAAGCGAAACAAGGACGACGAGCGCACCCTCGACCAGTGCCGTGCCGACACCCTCGCCAGCTTGGTGCTCCAGAGTGCGGGTGTAACATTCAGCGCGTCACAGGCCCCTGCGATCCCCGCGCTGGTCCATGCGGTCGTCAGCGTCGAGACTCTGCTCAGCCTGGGTCACGAGCCCGGGCACCTCGACGGCTACGGTCCGATCTGCGCGGAGCAAGCTCGCCAGATCGCCCACGCCGAGGGCTCCCGGTGGCGGTTCCTCTTGACCTCCTCTGACGGCACGCCGGTGGACATCTCTCCACGCACCTACACTCCGAACGCCGCGACCAAGCGCCTGGTCCGCCTGAAGCACGACACCTGCACCTTCCCCGCGTGCAGCATGCCCGCTGAGCGCTGCGATCTGGACCATGGCCTGGCATTCCACAAGGGCGGATTGACTACCGTGCAGAACCTCGGTCCGGTGTGCCGCAAGCACCACAACCTGAAGTCTCAGGGCGAGTGGAAACTGAACCGCATCGGGGACCTGGTGCTGTGGACCTCGAAGACCGGCCACACCTACGCCACCGAACCCACCCGCTACGTCCAAGCGGCGTGACGCATTCAAACTTACACAGCATGCTGATTCACCAGCGCCGCATCCGGCACAGGACCCAGGCACAATACCCGGAGCACACTCCGCGGCGACACGCGTCGTCGCGCACCAAGCCACGCGCCTGCGCGCTCAAGCAACCACCGCCCGAGGGCGCGATCGGCCACCCACCAATCCCACTTGTCGCCGACCTATCTCACGAGCGCGACGGTCAATCGACGACGCGACGGCGCGCCATCCCCACCCTCTCGTCGCTGCGTCTTTGCCCCTGCCACAGCGGTACCGCGCCGTCGCATGATCGGACAGCCCCGCCGGAAACCGATGCGGTTGCCGCTACAACATCTGCGACTACCGCGTCTGCGACTACCGTGTCTGGGTCTGGGATTACCGCGTCTGGGACTACAGCGTCTGCGACAGAGCCTTGACCGGCATCGACAACCGATCGAGCAGCTCCAGGTCCGACGTCGCCGGGCGGCCGAGTGTGGTCAGGTAGTTGCCGACGATGACCGCGTTGATTCCGCCGAGCAGGCCTTGCTCCGTGCCCAGGTCGCCGAGGGTGATCTCGCGGCCTCCGGCGTAGCGCAGGATCGTGCGGGGGAGGGCCAGGCGGAAGGCGGCGATGGTGCGCAGCGCCTCCTTGCCTTCCAGCGGCTCGCGGTCGCCGAACGGGGTTCCGGGGCGCGGGTTGAGGAAGTTGAGCGGTACCTCGTCCGGCTCCAGCGCGGCCAGCTGCGCCGCGAACTCGGCACGCTGGGCGCGGGTTTCGCCCATGCCGACGATGCCGCCGCAGCACACTTCCATGCCCGCGTCGCGCACCATCGTGAGCGTGTCCCAGCGCTCCTCCCACGTGTGCGTCGTGACCACTTGGGGGAAGTACGAGCGCGCGGTCTCGAGGTTGTGGTTGTAGCGGTGCACGCCCATCTCGGCGAGCTGGTCGACCTGATCCTGGGTGAGCATCCCGATCGACGCCGCGACGTTGATGTCGACGGCCTCCTTGATCGCCTTCACGCCCTCGCGCATCTGGGCCATGAGCCGCTCGTCGGGTCCGCGCACGGCCGCGACGATGCAGAACTCTGTCGCGCCGGTCGCCGCCGTCTCCTTCGCCGCCTCGACGAGCGACGGGATGTCGAGCCACGCGGCACGCACCGGCGTGGGGAAGCGGCCCGACTGGGAGCAGAAGTGGCAGTCCTCCGGGCAGCCGCCGGTCTTCACCGACACGATGCCCTCGACCTCGACCTCCGGCCCGCACCAGCGCTCGCGGACCTCGTGCGCCAATGCGAGCAGTTCCTCCAGGTACTCGTCCGGCAGCTCGAGGACCGCGAGGACTTGCGCTTCGGTGAGGCCCACGCCCTGCTCCAGAACCTGGCTGCGGGCGGTTGCGAGAACGTCGGCGGCGGTCCGGGCGAGGTCGGCGGGCGCGGTCATGAGGAGGCCTTCCTGGGACGGGGACGCGTCGTCCACGAGTCTGCCTTATCGCCGCTAGAGGCTGGCATGCGGGCGCGGCGACAAAAACCGGCGTCAGATTCCGTGGCGTTCCCGAAATGCGGTCGCATCGAAGACTCCGCCGAACGTGGGGGAGAGGCCGGAGCGGGCCGCCAGCAGGAACTCGGCCGCGTGGAGGGTGCCCGCGCCTGCGGCGACGGCCCCGGCGAGTGGGCGTGCGGCCAGCATCTCCAGATCCCGGATGTTGCAGCGCATGGCCAGGTCGGGCGTCTGCGGCCACGATCCGAGCACGACGCCGGCCGGCTCGATTCCTCGTGCGGCCATCGACTCGAGCGTCAGGGCTGTGTGGTTCAGCGTGCCCAGCGCCGGGTCGGCCACGAGCAGCACCGGGGCGCGCAGCTCGCGGGCCAGGTCGGCGAGCGTGGTCCCCTCCTCGTCGTAGCGCACCAGCAGGCCGCCCGCACCCTCGACCAGCACCAGGCGACGGCTCTCGGCCAGATCCTGGATGCGCTTGACGGTGTCCGCGAGGTCGAGTGCGGGCCGGCCGGAGAGGCGGGCGGCGGCTGCGGGGGAGAGCGGGTCGGGGTACCGGGCGAACTCGTGCGTGTCGGTGATTCCGGCCAGGCGGGCGACCTCGGCCAGGTCGCCGGGTTCGTCGCGGCCGACCCCGGTCTGCGCGGGCTTGACCACTGCCACCGACGCTCCGCGCGCCGCGGCGAGTGTGGCCAGCGCCGCCGTGACCACGGTCTTGCCGACGCCGGTTCCGGTGCCCGTCACCACGAGGATGCTCATGGGCGCCGAGTCTAGGGGGCCAGGGGTGTGGCGCCGGGCCAGGGGACCTGGGGCGACGCGTAGAAGTTGACGCCAGCCGCCTTCCACCGTGAGCCTTGGGCGGCCAGGCGCTTCTGGAACGCGGGCCAATCGTGGGTGGAGGCGGGCGACCAGCCGATTTCTGCGATCGCGGGCAGCCTCGGGAAGGCCATGTAGTCGATGTCGGCCGAAGTCACGACCGTCTCGGTCCACAGGTCGGCCTCGACGCCGAGGACCGCGGAAGGTGCAACGTCGGCCAGGTAAGTCGCCGGATCCCAGTTGTAGGCGTCCTGCACGTCGACGTAACCGGCCCAGTGCAGGCCGAGCTGCGTTGCCGGGTTGTACTTCTGGTCGAGGTAGGCGTGATCCGCGGGTACGAGGACCACGCTCGTGCCTTGGGCGGCGGCATCGATGACGGACGCGGGGGTCGCGCCGACCTTCCAGTACGCGGCGACGGCGGGCGCGGGCAGCGGGAGGGAGGTGGTCTCCTGCCAGCCCCACGGGATCTTTCCGGCGGCGCGCGCGTCGGCTGCGGCCTGCCCGACGATCTCGGCGTAGTCGGCCGCCGTCGTCGCGTTCGCCTCGTCGCCTCCGATGCCGATGTATGGACCGGGTGTCAGGGCCGCGAGTTGGGTGATGACGTCGTGCAGGAATGTATAGGTATCCGGCTTTGTGGCACACAGGGAGCTGAAACCGACGTTGATGCCGGTGAACACCGACGTCGGCTTTCCGTTGCAGCTCAACTGCGGGTACGAGGCGAGCGCGGCGGTCACGTGGCCGGGCGCGTCGATCTCAGGGATCAGTGTGACGAAGCGGGACTGCGCGTAGGCGACCAGCTGTCGGTACTGCGCCTGCGTGTAATAGCCGCCCCGGCCGCCGCCGACCTCGGTCGCTCCGCCGACCGCCGTGAGCGCCGGCCAGCCGTTGATGGCGATCCGCCAGCCCTGATCGTCGCTCAGGTGCAGGTGCAGAAAGTTGATCTTGTAGCGCGCGATCTCGTCGATGTACCGCTCGACCTGCGCGACGGTGAAGAAGTGCCGCGCCACGTCCAAGCCGGCGCCCCGGTAGGCGTAGCGTGCCGAGTCGCTGATGTGACCAGTGGGGACGGGCCAAGCGCCGTAGGGCTGGCGCGTGGTGCTGTCGATGATGGGCGGCAGGAGCTGACGGAGCGTCTGGACTCCGTGGAACAGGCCGGCGGACGTCGCGGCGGCGATGGTGACCTGATCCGTCGTCACGTCCAGGTCGTAGCCTTCGTCGCCGACGCGCGACCGGGGCGCCGTCAAGGCGAGATGGATGCCGCCGGACTGGCCGGGTGCCAGGGCCAGGGTGAAGCCGGCGGCCGGACGGAACAACGTCGACAGATAGCTGGCGACGCCCTTCGCGGTGGGCGGATACGTGATCTGCGTCGATGCGCTCAGCAGGAAAGGACTGCTCCCGGTGGTGGCCGCGCTCTCGACAGGTGCGGGGACGATGTCGGAGTACAGGTTGGCCGGTGTGGGCGCGACTGACGGCGTGCCGGTGGTCGCCGACACGACTCCTATCCCTATCCCGAGCCCGAATGCCGAGACCACGCACGCGACCAAGATGAGACGCAAACGCGTCACAGGCCGCTTCAGCTCCCGGGCCGGGTCAGGCGCGCCAGGAACTTGTACCGGTCCCCGCGGTACACCGATCGAACCCACTCGACCGGTTCCCCGTTGTCATCCTTCGAGTGCCGCGAGAGCAGCAGCATCGGCAGCCCCGTGTCCGTGCCGAGCAGGGCCGCCTCACGCGGGGTGGCCAGCGCCGTCTCGATCGTCTCCTCCGCCTCGGCCAGGTGCACCCCGTACTCGGTCCCCAGCGCCGTGTAGAGAGAGGTGTACTTCGCCAGATGCCGCCGCAGCCCGGGGAAGCGCTTGGCCGACAGGTGCGTGGTCTCGATCGCCATCGGCTCGCCGTTCGCCATGCGCAGCCGCTCGATCCGCAGCACCCGCGAGCCGGGCTTGACCACCAGCCGATCGGCCAGGTCGTCGTCGGCGGAGACATAGCCGATCTCCAGCAGCCGCGAGGTCGGCTCCAGGCCCTGCGCGCGCATATCCTCGGTATAGGAGGTGAGCTGTAGTGCCTGCGCCACCTTAGGCTTCGCGACGAAGGTGCCCTTGCCCTGGATCCGCTCGAGCCGCCCCTCGACCACGAGCTCGGCCAGGGCCTGGCGGACCGTCGTGCGGGAGGTGTCGAAGTCGAGCGCCAGCGTCCGCTCCGGCGGCACCGGCGTGCCGGGCGGCATCGTCTGCGTCATCTCCAGCAGGTGCCGCTTGAGCCGGTAATACTTGGGGACGCGCGCGGCCGGCTCCCCCGTCGCGATGCTTTCGTCCTCCTCCTGCACGCGGGGCTCGACCGCGTCTTGCTCGACCGTCACGGCACCTCCTCCTGTTGGCAGACAAGGTGCCATGGTGCCACGCCTGTGTAAATCACCGACAGGGACGGCCTCTTAACCCTCTCTTTATCCACGGGCTTTATCGCTCGTGGTCTAGACCACGGTAGACCACCTGGCCTGGCCGATCAAGCATTGATAACGGCTTGGGCCACGGTCATTCCCGACCCCTTGACGGTCCGTAGTGGTCTATGCCACTCTCCCAACTGGTCTAAACCAATTGCACACCCCAATCCAGGCGCCCCGCGGGCGCCGTCCGCGACCCGCGTGATGCCCATCGGGCCAGTGCGCACGGGTCCACGGCATGGCGAGGCTCAGGGTCGTCATGCCGGCGCCGGACCGGTGCAATCCTCGAAGCTCATCCCCCAGGAGGATGGTTTGAAGCGCAAAATCGCCGCAGCCGCGGTGGCCGCCGTGGCTCTCGGAGCGGCCGCGTGCAGCAGCTCACCGACGTCCACCCCGGCCGGTTCGAGCGGGTCGCAGGGCCTGCTGTCCACCAGCGGGGCGGGCAAGACGATCACCGTGTGGATCATGACGGACGCCCAGAAGGGCTGGCCGAAGGTCGTCGCGGCCGCCAACCAGGAGTTCACCGCCGCGACCGGTGCCAAGGTCAACGTGGTCTACCAGAACTGGACCGGGTACATCGCCAAGTACACCTCGGCGCTGGCCGGTTCGGCCGGCGTGCCGGACGTCATCGAGATCGGTGACACCGACACCACCACCTTCGCCGCCACCGGCGCGCTCACCGACCTGACCTCCGCCAAGGGCCAGTTCGACAACTCCAGCACCTGGCTGAGCGGCCTCGAGCAGTCGTCGACGTACAACGGCAAGCTCTTCGCGGTGCCCTACTACGCGGGCGACCGCATCGTCATCTACCGCACGGACCTGTGGACCGCGGCCGGCATCACCGGCACGCCCACCACCTTCGCGGACCTGACCGCCGACCTGGACAAGCTCGAGGCGAAGTACGGCTCCGGCGCCAACTTCTCCGCGATGCTGACCCCGGGTGAGGACTGGTACACCGCCATGTCCTTCGTCTACGGCGCGGGCGGCAGCATCGCCACCCAGTCCGGCGGCAAGTGGAGCGGCAACCTCGAGTCCGCCCAGTCCCAGGCCGGCCTGCAGAAGTGGGCCACCCTGGCGACCAAGTACTCGAAGGGCGTCAACACGGTCAACGAGGCGACCCAGGACTCGCTCGCCGCGGTCGGCAACAACGTCGCCTCGATCTACGGCGCGGGCTGGGAGGCCGGCTCGATCACCAGCGCCACCGGCTCCCAGGTGACCGCGGACAAGCTCGGCTACTTCCAGATGCCGGAGAGCGCTGCGTTCGCCGGCGGCTCGGACCTGGCCGTGCCGACCAAGGCGACCAACGCCGGCCTCGGTGCCGAGTGGATCAAGTACTACACCAGCAACGCGCAGATGACGTCCCTGGCCAACGCCGGCGCCATCCCGAACACCACCTCGCTGCTCAGCACCTTCGAGTCGGGCGGCGCCGCGGACGCGGCCATGGGCCCGGCGGTGCAGAACGGCAGCTGGGTGACTCCGGCGTCCACCAACTGGGCCAACGTCGAGGCCCAGCACGTGCTGGAGAACATGCTCCAGTCCATCGCCACCGGCAAGTCGACCACGGCCGCGGCCGCGGCGACCGCCGACCAGCAGATCAACTCGATCCTCAACGCCAGCTAGCTGACGGTCTCCACACGCGTGCCCCCGGCCCTCGCGCCGGGGGACGCCTGGGGTGTTTGAAAAGGATCGTCGGATAAGCCCGCGGCGTTTGACGCGTGCGATCGCAAGGCGGCGGAGCTCCTATCGAACATATATGGGTGCTTCGCCAACGCAGCGAGCGTGCCGCTCGCGGGTGGGGCCGGGGTGGCGATGAAAGCTCCTGCCACGGGGCGCTTTTCCCCGCGACACGAGCTACAGCCGCCCCGCAACCCCGGCCCCACACCCGAGCCGGACACACAGCAGGCGTCGCGGGCCCGACGAGGCTTTTCAAACACCCCAGAGTGCCGGACCCCGGCCGCCATCCGAGGTCCGGCACTCACCGGTCCTTTCCCGCGCGCGTCCTTCCCTCATCGCTGCGCATCGGCGACCGTAGCCCTAAGTCCGTGCTGACCCGGCGAAAGCGGCCGGGTGGCAGAAAGGAAGAGATGAGCGCGCTCGAGATCGACCCGCCCGGCCTGGAGCCCCGGGGCCGGGCCGAGGACCTGCCGAAGGTGCGCCGCCCGGAGCCGCGGCGCAACCACAAGGCCGGAGTAGGCCGCAACGCCGGGCTGATGCCCTACCTGCTGATCCTGCCCGCAGTGGTGGCGCTGGCAGGCGTCGTCGTGTACCCGGTCGGCAAGATGATCGTCACGTCCCTGCAGGACCTGACGCTCAGGGATCTGCTTCACGTACCGCCGCTGCCCGCCCAGTGGGTCGGCTTCAAGCACTACGCCGACATGTTCTCGGACGGCCAATTCTGGCAGCAGCTCGAGACCACCGCGCTGTTCATGGTGCTCAACGTGGTCCTCTCAGTCGGCATCGGCCTCGGGCTCGCGCTCCTGCTCGCCCGGATCTCCCGCTGGGCCCGGCTGACCCTGACCGGGGTGATGCTCTTCGCCTGGGTCATGCCGTCGATCGTCAGCGCCCAGCTGTTCCTCTGGATGTTCAACAACCAGTACGGCGTGATCAACTGGCTGCTCAGCCGGATCCCGGGGGTCCACATGATGGGCCACGACTGGCTGGCGAACCCCTACCAGGCGCTGTACCTCTGCGTCACCGGCGTCGTGGTCTGGGGGGCGCTGCCGTTCCTCACCATCACCCTGCACGCGGGCATCACCCAGATCCCCAAGGAGCTGACGGAGGCCGCCGTGGTGGACGGCGCCAACCCCCTGCAGGTGTTCCGGCACGTCACGCTGCCGAAGCTGGGCCCGCTCCTGGTGATCATCACGACCCTGTCGGTGATCTGGGACTTCAACGTGTTCAACCAGATCTGGGCGTTCTGGGGCACCATTCCCAACCCCAAGATCTTCACCCTGGGCATCCGCATGTACGTGCAGATGAACGGCAACCAGTTCGGCCAGGCCTCGGCCACCGCGCTGTTCACCATGGTCCTGCTGTGCGGGCTGATGGTCTTCTACATCCGGCAGCTGTTCAAGATCGGGGACGCAGACTGATGGCCTCCACCACGACCGACGCGCGGATCCCGCTCAGCCGGACCGGTGCCGGGACCGCCACCGCGGTGCGCCGGCGCCGCGGCCCGCTGCGCCGCCGGGCCTGGAACTGGACCTGGAACACGGTCGCCATGATCGTCGCGATCGTCATGGCGTTCCCGGTCTACTGGATGATCCTGACCGCGCTCAAGCCCACCGGCGGCTACCTGACCGCCACGCCGCAGTTCTGGCCGCACGGGATCAGCTGGCATTCGTTCAGCGAGGTGCTGAACGACCCGGAGTTCCTGCCGGACATGAAGAACACCGCCCTGATCACGCTCGGCACGGTGGTCTGCGCGATGGTCATCGGCTTCCTCGGCGCGCTGGCGATCGCCCGCTTCCGCTTCGCCGGGCGGCGGATCTTCATCCTGGTCGTGCTGCTGGTGCAGATGATCCCGCTGATCGCCCTGACGATCCCGCTGTCCAGCATGCTGGGCAACGCGGGCCTGAAGGACACGATCATCGGCACGGTCATCGCGTATCTGGCGTTCTCGATGCCGTACGGCATCTGGACCCTGCGCACCTTCATCGCGAACGTGCCGCGGGAACTGGACGAGGCCGCGCTGGTCGACGGCTGCAACCGCTGGCAGACCGCTTACCTGATCATCCTCCCGCTCACCCTGCCGGGCCTGGTGGCCACCGCGGTGTACGGCTGGATCCAGGCGTGGAACGAGTTCCTGCTGGCCAACGTGCTGCTGACCGGCGGCGGCCACCAGACCCTGCAGATCTGGCTGATCTCCTTCCAGGCCAGCCCGACGCACGGCGCGGACTGGGGCGGCCTGATGGCCGGCGGAACGCTCACCGCGCTGCCGGTCGTGATCCTGTTCATGGTCTTCCAGAGCCGTATCTCGAACGGTCTGACGGCCGGCGCGGTCAAGGGATAGGAAGCGGGGCAGGCTAAAAGCCGACCGCACAGCTCGACCAAACGACGAGGAACGCTTTCATGGCCAACCCCGGCGCGGAAACCGCCCGACTCCTTCTCGACGCCGGAGCGGTCCTCCAGGCCGGCTTCCTCGGCACCACGCCGCCGGACTGGCTGCGCCGCAGGCTCGCGGCGGGCGAGCTCGGCGGCGTGGCCCTGTTCCGCCGCAACATCGTGGACATGGCGCAGCTGGCGGCGCTGAACGCGGCCCTGCGCGAGGAATACCCGGACATCCTCGTCTGCATCGACGAGGAGGGCGGCGACGTCACCCGGCTGGAGATCGCCAAGGGCTCGTCATACCCGGGCAACCTCGCGCTCGGCTTCGTCGACGATCCGGGGCTCACCGAGTCCGTCGCCGCGTCGATCGGCCGCGACCTGGCCGCGGTCGGCGTCAACCTGGACTACGCCCCGGACGCCGATGTCAATGCGAACCCTGACAACCCGGTCATCGGCGTGCGGTCGTTCGGCTCCGCCGGACCGCTGGTCGCCCGGCACGTCGCCGCCTACGTCAAGGGTCTGCAATCGAACGCGGTGGCCGCCTGCGCCAAGCACTTCCCCGGGCACGGCGACACCGGCGGCGACTCGCACCTGGGCATCCCCCTGGTCGACTTCGATGAAGCGACCGAGGAGGTTCACCTGGCCCCGTTCCGCGCCGCGATCGAGGCCGGGGCGAAGGCCGTGATGACCGCGCACGTGCTCTTCCCCCGCCGGGACGCCGAAGTGCCCGCCACCATGTCGCATGCGGTGCTGACCGGCCTTCTGCGCCGCGAGCTCGGCTTCGAGGGACTGATCATCACCGACGGCATCGACATGGGCGCCATATCCGGCCGCTACGGTGTGGCCGAGGGCTCGGTCAAGGCCATCGCCGCCGGGGCCGACGCGATCTGCTGGGGTGGCAGCGAGGCGGACGAGGAGGAGTTCCTTTACTTGCGTGGCGCCCTGGTGTGGGCGGTGCGCGAAGGGCGGCTGTCCTCGGACCGGCTGCACGAGGCGGCCGAGCGCAACCGCGCCGTCGCCCGCTGGTCGGCCGGGGTTCGCGCGGCCGGCACGGGGCTGCGGCACAGTGGGCATGTCGTCGGCATCGAGCCTGTCGGTATAGAAGCCGCCCGCCGGGCCATCAGCGTCCGCGGCCAGCTCAAGCCCCTGGTCGGTCCCGCACACGTGATCGAGTTCAACCCGATCCTCAGCTTCGCCATCGACTCGACGACGGCCTGGGGGGTGGCCGAACCGCTCGCCGACCTGATCCCGGGCACGACCGGGGTTCGCGTGGATGCCCCCACCACGCGGGTCGAGACGGTCGGGCTGATGTCCGCACCGGTCGTCGACGAGGACGCCGAGATCGGCATCGAGCCGCTGCTCACGGCGGCCGTCGGGCGCCCCCTGGTGCTGGTCGTGCGCGACCTGCACCGCAACAAGTGGATGGACCGGGTGGTGCGGGACTTATTGGCGGCCCGGCCCGACGCGGTCGTCGTCGAGATGGGCCTGCCGTACGGTCGGATCGATGACATCGCGGCGGACGGCACCGCCGTGGTCGTCACCTACGGCGCGTCGCGGGCCTGCGGCATCGCGGCGGCCGAAGTGCTCACCGGCCGGGTAGCGGTATCCGGCTGAACGTTACGAGAGGAACCAGCACCATGACGACGGTACCGACCGGCGCGGCGGACCAGTCCCCCGGCGAGATCATGGCCCGCGAGATCGCCGAGCAGCCCGCCGTCTTGCAGCGGGTCCTCGACGAAGGGCTTCCGGCGATCCGCGAGGTGGCCGCCGAGATCACCCGCAGGCGACCCCGCTTCGTGCTGCTGACCGCGCGCGGCACCAGCGACAACGCCGCCTACTACGCCAAGTACCTCATCGAGGTCCTGCTCGGCCTGCCCACCGGGCTCACCTCGATGTCCACCGCGACCGCGTACGGCGCCCGTCCCGACCTGACCGACGTGCTGTCGATCACCGTCTCGCAGTCCGGCGGCTCGCCCGACCTGGTCGCCTACACCGAGACGGCGAAGGCGGCCGGTGCGCTGACCCTGGCTGTCACCAACGTCGCCGGGTCGCCGGTCAACCGGGCCAGCGAGCTGAGTCTCGACGTGCTGGCGGGTCCGGAGAAGGCGCTGCCGGCCACCAAGACCTACACGGCCGAGTTGCTGACGCTGTATCTGCTGATCGACGCGGTGCGCGGTGGCGACGGCACGGCGACCAAGGCGCTGCCCGAGCAGGCGGCCGCGATCCTCGACCGGCACGACGAGGTGGCGAACCTGGCCGAGCGCTACCGCTTCGCGTCCCGTCTGGTCATCACCTCACGCGGCTACGGATATCCGACGGCGCGTGAGGCTGCCCTGAAGGTCATGGAGACGTCTTACCTTCCCGCGCACGCCTTCTCCGGAGCGGATCTGCTGCACGGCCCGCTGGCCATGGTCGACAACGTCTCGCCGGTCATCGCCATCGCATCGGAGGGAGCGGGCGGCAAGGCGCTTGAGCCGGTCCTGGACCGCCTTCGGGAGCGCGGCGCGGACCTGGTGGTCGTCGGCTCGCAAGCACACGTGGAGGGCGCCTCTGCGGGCTTCGTGCTGCCGAGCGGCGTCGCCGAGGAGGTCGCGCCGGTCCTGGAGATCCTGCCGCTCCAGCGCCTGGCCTACGAGGTGACGATGGCGCGCGGGCTGAACCCGGACGCGCCGCGGGCGCTGGCGAAGGTCACCGAGACGAAGTAGCGGCCCGCACGGCCCAAACAAGCGGGGCCCGGCCTTGTTGGCCGGGCCCCGCATCGCTGTTGCCTTAGCGCACGCCCACGACGTCGCTTTCGCCGGCCTGCGCCGGGATCGCGACCGGGACCGCGGCCCGCGACAGGCGGCTCGGCCACCACACGCGCCGGTCCAGGTCCATCGCCAGCGCGGTGACGAGGATGGAGCGGACGATGAAGGTGTCGAGCAGCACGCCCACCGAGACGGTGAATCCGATCTCCGCGAAGCCGACGACCGGCAGCGTGCCCAGGACACCGAAGGTCCCGGCCAGGATCATGCCCGCAGAGGTGATGACACCGCCGGTGGCAGCCAGGCCCGCGGCCGCGCCGCGCCGGGTTCCGAGCCGCGTCGCCTCCTCCCTGATCCGCGTCATCAAGAAGATGTTGTAGTCGATGCCCAAGGCTACGAGGAACACAAAGGAGAGCAGAGGATAGGCACCGTCTTCACCACTGAAGTGGAATACATGGTTGAAGAAGACTGTGCTGAGGCCCAACGCCGTCCCGAAGGACAGCACCACGGTCAGCATCAGCACGATCGGTGCGATCAGCGCCCGTAGCAGCAGCCCCAGGATGATCAATACTACGATGAGGATCAGCGGGATGATGATCTTATCGTCGTGCTGAGACGCCCGCTCGGTGTCCAGCACAACTGCCGTGTTGCCGCCGACCTTGGCGTCTGCCCCGGGAACCGCGTGCACATTCGCCCGCGCCCGGTCGACCGTGTCCTTCGCCGCCTGGCTGTCGGCGGCCGGGATGAGGTTGCCCTCCATGTACACGTAGCCGTTCTTGGTGGCCACGTTCCCCACCGAGCCGATGCCGGATGTCGTGCCCAGTGCCTGCTGGACCTGCGCCGACTCGGCCGCCTTGGCGATGACCACGACCGGGCTTCCCGACCCGGCCGGGTAGTGCGCGGCGACCACCTGCTGGCCGACCACCGAGTCCGGCGTGTTGGTGAAGGCGCCCGCGGTGGACAGGCCGTCCGCCTTCAGGCCGGTCACCCCGAAGGCGATCGCGCCGAGGATGACGACGGTGCCGATCCACACCACGCGCGAGCGCTTGCCGATCCCGGCGCCGATCCGCGACCACAGCCCGCGGGCGCTCGGGTCCTCGGTGCCCGGCATCGGGCGGAACGGCCAGAAGATCCACCGGCCGAGGATCGTGAGCAGCGCCGGCAGCAGTGTCACCATCGCCAGCAGCGCTACGATCACGCCGATCGCGGCGACCGGTCCTAGACCGTTGGTCGAGTTCATCTGCGCGGCGGTCAGGCACAGCATGCCGATGCCCACCGTCGCGGCCGACGCGATGATGGCCGGACCCGCCCGGTGTAGCGCGACGCCCATCGCCTCGTGCCGGTCGGAGTGTCTGCGCAGCTCTTCTCGATATCGGGCGATCAGGAGCAACGCATAGTCCGTTCCTGCGCCCACGACGAGGACGAGCAGGATTCCTGCGCTCTGTGCGTTGACCGTCAGCCCGTGCTTGGCCAACAGATAGATGAGTCCTTCGGCGACGCCGAGTGCGCTGACCGACGACAGGAGCGGCAGCAGCCACAGGATCGGGCTGCGGTAAGTGATCAGGAGTAGAACGATCACGACTGCGAGCGTCGCGTAGAGCAGCGTCCCGTCGATCCCCTTGAACGCGGCGGACTGGTCGGCGCCGACTCCCGCCGGGCCGGTGATGTGCACCGTCAGGCCCGGGTCACCGCTCGACGCTGTGGAGCGGAAGGAGTCGACGGCCGGACCCAACGCGTTCCAGCCGTCCTTGCCGATGTCGATCTGGACCTGAGTGAGCAGCGCCTTGCCGTCCTTCGACGGGACCGGCCCGGTCACCGAACCCGGCACGACGTCCTTCACCGTGGCGAACTGCGCGTTGTCGGCCTTGGCCTTGGCCAGGTCCTGCGGCGTCACCCCGCTCGTCCGCTGGTAGATGATGACGGCCGGCGCGTCGTTCGTCGAGTGGAACTGGCCGGTCAGGTTGACCACCTGCGTGGACTCCGCGCTGCCCGGCAGCCAGCTGGAGGCCTGGTTGTTCTCGGCGCCGTTCAGCTTCCCCGCGAGCGATCCAAGGCCCACCAGCAGCACCAGCCAGACGCCCAGCACCACCCACTTCCCGACTTTGCCGCCGGGCACTCGTGCGAGCGAGTGGCCCGCCCGCTGCAATGCGTTCATCTCCCCAAACCCTCCCGTAAACGCGATACATCGCGTGGTTAGGAAACACGATGTATCGCGATCATGAACCTGTCAAGCGCGCTGTCCGTTTCGTCACGAAGCAGCGCAAGCGTCGCCCAGGCTCCTCGAAAGACCCGCAAGCCCACCTTGACGGACGCTTCAACCGCCTGTCACCCGATTATTCCGTGCGGCCTTCTCCGGGTGAGCCCCCGCTGGTGTCAGACCCGCCGCTGTCAGACCCCGGTGCCACACTCGAACCCATGTCGCCGAAACAGCGTTATGTCGGATCCGGGCCGTACTGCTACGCGAACAGCCTGGCGATGGTGCTCGGCCCGCACGCGCCGGACCCGTCGGCGATCGAGGTGCTGACCGGGTCGCCGTTCGGATTCGAGATGCTGGAGGGCAACACGCCGTTGTTCGACCCGCTCGGCTGGGAGCCGGACACCGGGCTCGACGACGCGCTCGCCCGGCTCGGCTGGACGTGCGAGCGGCAGGACGGCGGCGGCCCCGACGAGGCGGTGGACCGGCTGCGGGAGGCCAGCGCCGCGGCCCCCGTCCTGGCCGGACCGGTGGAGATGGGCCTACTGCTGCACCAGCCGGGCAGCGGCCGGGCGATCGGCGCCGACCACTTCGTCGTGGTGACCGAAGTCACGGCAGACACCGTCTACTTCCACGATCCGCACGGCCACCCGCACGCGACGCTGCCGATCCCCGCCTTCACCGCGGCGTGGCAGGGCGACTCGATCGGCTACACGGACGCGCCGTTCGTCCTGCGCACCGCGTTCCGCCGCGAGCGCGAGACCGGCCTCGAGGCGGCCATACGCGCCACCCTCCCGGACGCGGCCGCCTGGCTGGCCGGTCGGCCCGGGCTCGCCCCGCCCGGGTCGCTCGGCGGCGCCGAGGCGGTGGAGCGGCTGGCCGACCTGGTCGAGCAGGGCCTCGAATCCTGGCAGCGCGCCCACCTGACCGTGTTCGCCATCCGGGTCGGGGCGCGCCGCCTGGCCGACGCGGCCTACTGGCTCGGCCTCGTCGGCGCGGAGGCGGCCGCCGAGACCGCGGACTACCAGGCGCGGCTGGTGGGCGCTCTGCAGTATCCGATGGTCGCGGGGGACACGACGGAGGCTTCGAAGATCCTGCGCGAGCTGGCGCCCACGTACGACCTCTTACGCGAGCGCCTGGCCAGCTACATCAGCTGACTGCGAAGACGACCGTCACCGTCACAGAGACCTGTGACGTCCCGGGGTTGATCGGCACCGGCGCCGCGGCCCCGCCGCTGACCGCCGCGCGTGCGTCGATAGGGCTCGGCTCGGGCGAATTGACCGTCTCAGTCACCTGAACCGGCTTGCCCAGGCTCTCGTGCGCCGCAGAGGCGTACTGCTGCGCCTTTGCCTGCGCGTCGGCGAACGCGGCGGACCGGGCGGACGACATCAGCGAGTCGTCGTTCTGGATGTCGAGTGAGACTCCGTCGACGCTCGTGGCATTGCCCCCGGCCTGAGCCGCCGCGGTGACGTCGGCTCCGGCAGTGTGCAGGTCGCGCAGCGTCGCGGTCAGCGACTCGGTGGCCGTGTAGCCGTTGATGCTCGAGCTACCGTTGTTGTACTGATAGTTCGGTTGCACGGACGCGCCCGAAGTCTTCAGATCCGCGCTCGCCACTCCACGCCCCGAAAGCGCGGAGTCGATCTTGTTCATCGTGTCGCTCGCCGCGGACAGCGCCGTAGACACGTCCGGCCGGGTCTGGGTGACCGTCAGATCGAGGATGAGCGTGTTCGGCGTACCGTTCACGGAGCCCGTGCCGGTGACGGTTATCCCCGGCATCCCGGCGCTCGAGCTCTGATTCGCCGCCGGGGCGTACACCAGCGTCTGCGGCGGAGAGCCGCCCCGCGTGGTGGTCCCGACGAGGTAGGCGCCGCCCGCGGCGACTATCACCGCGCCGGCCGCCGCCAGTGTTCGCATGCTGATCGTGACGCTCGTAGACATCCGCACTCCCGGGTCCGGGGACTAGGTCGGCGATTGGACGTGCGCGCCGGCCCCAGGGTTCCATGTGCGGGCGAGCGGCCCGCAGGCGGCGGGCGGAAGACCCTCAACTTCCGTCCGCGCCTGCGGCCCTCATGCGCCGGCCCCGGTGTTCCGGGCGGATGGTGCGGGCATCCGTCCCGTCCGGGCCGGCCGCGCGGGTCACGGCCGATTGGGTGTCAGGCACCCGGTCAAGGCGACACGGCCAGTGTCTCCCGCGCGGCGGGGAGTGACGGGGCGGATTCCGCGCCCGCAGTGACCTCCCTGCCGTCCACCCACGTGCGGCGCGGGTGGAAACCTTCGGACCACCAGACCAGGTCGGCCTTTGCGCCGACCGCGATCCGGCCCAGATCGGTGCGGCCGAGCGCGTCCGCGGGGACGCGGCTGGCCGCCTCGATCACCTGGGCCTCCGGCAGGCCCAGCGAAATCATGTTGCGCACCGCCAGATCCAGGGTCAGCGCGGAGCCCGCGATCGTCCCGTCGGCGTTGCGCGGCACACCGTTCTCGAGGACCACAGGGATGCCGGAGAGCGTGTACTTGCCTGCCGGCATCCCCGCCGCTGCGATCGCGTCGGTCACCAGCACCACCCGGCCGCGCGCACCGCGCCACACCAGCAGGCAGACTTCCTTCGCGACATGGTGCAGGTCCGCGATCAAGCCGCAGTAGAACCGGCGGTCCGCCATCGTCGCGCCCGGCACTCCCGGCTCCCGGTGGGCCAGGCCGCGCTGCGCGTTGAAGATGTGCGTCACCAGGGTCGCGCCCGCGTCCGCCGCGGCGGTGATCTGGACCGCGGTCGCGTCGGTGTGCCCGACCGAGACGCGGATGCCGGCGTCGGTGAAGCGGCGGATCGCGGCGAGCGCGCCCGGCAGTTCGGGCGCGAGGGTCACCATCGTGAGCATCTCGGCCGCCGGCGCATCCAGGATGCGGTCCACCGCGTCCGCGGTCGGCTCGGCCAGGAACCGCTTCTCGTGCACGCCGTGCCGGGACGGGGAGAGGAACGGGCCCTCCAGATGCACCCCGAGGATCCGGGCGTACGGACCGACCGCCTGCCGCCGCTGCACCGCCTCCGCGACCGCGAGCCCCCGGATCAGGTCGTCGAGCGGCGCGGTGATGTACGTGGGCTGGAACGAGGTGACGCCGGTGGCCGGCAGCCGGGAGGCGACCAGATTCCACTGCGCGTCGCCGGCGGCCGCGAAATCGACCCCGAACGCGCCGTTGATCTGGATGTCGACGAGGCCCGCGGTCAGCACACCGTCAGGCAGCACGATGTCTGCGGCGGCGGCCGCGACTTCGTCCTCCTGGGTGACCGAGGTGATGACCCCGTCCTCCACCGCCACCGTCGCTGGGCCGGTCATGCGGCCGTCGACGACCGCGCGAGGAGCCGAGATGGTGGGCACGCGACTCCTCCTGCGGGTACGGCGACTGGGCGGGTGGCCGTTGAAGATTGTGGACTAGACCAATCTCGGTTGTCCAGACCTCTCCGAGGATTGGTCTGGACCACACTCGTGAACGCCCGCCTCAGCCGAGCCGCTCGGCCACCGCCCCGAGCGCCCGCCGCGCCGCCGCGAATTGCTCCGGACCCAGGTCAGCCCGCGCCGTCAGCCGCAGCCGCGAGGCGCCGTCCGGAACCGACGGGGGACGGAAACAGCCGACTGAAACTCCGTGCTGCGCGCACAGCGCGGCCAGCTCCACGGTCAGTTCCGGGTCACCGATGCGCACAGAGGTCACCGCGCCCTTCGGCGGGCTCGCAGCCAGCCCCGCCGCGGTGGCCGTCTCGTACAGCCGCCGCGCGTTCGCACGCACCCGGCCGGCCAGCTCCGGCTCGCTCCTGAGGATCTCCAGCGCCGCCGAAGCCGCGCCGACGCAGGCCGGCGCCAGTCCGGTGTCGAAGATGAACGAGCGCGCCGTGTCGACCAGGTGCTCCACGACCGCCCTCGGCCCGACCACGGCGCCGCCCTGCGAGCCGAGAGATTTGGACAGTGTCACCGTCGCCACCACGTCCGGCGACCCGGCCAGCCCTGCCGCGTGCACCGCGCCCCGGCCGCCTTCGCCGTACACACCGATACCGTGAGCCTCGTCCACGATGAGCACCGCGCCGTGCGCGCGGCAGACCTCCGCGAGCCGAGCGAGGGGCGCGAGGTCGCCGTCCACCGAGAAGACGGCGTCTGTGACGACGTACGCTCGCTCCTCGGACCGTGTTGCCAGCGCCTGTGCCACCTCGTCGGGTGCGTTGTGCCCGACCACCGCGATCCGCGCGCGCGACAGGCGGCAGGCGTCGATCAGCGAAGCATGGTTCAGGCATTCGGACACGATCAGATCCCCGCGCCCGGCCAGCCCGCTGACCACTCCGAGATTCGCGAGATACCCGGACGAGAACACCAGCGCCGCCTCGGCGCCGAGGAAGCCGGCGAGCGCCCGCTCGAACTCCTCGTGCGCCGCGGTGTTGCCGGTGACCAGGCGCGATCCGGTCGAACCGCCGCCCCACGCGAGCGCCGCCCGCGCCGCCGCGGCTGTCACACGCGGGTCCCCGGCCAGCCCCAGGTAGTTGTTCCCGGCCAGGTCCACGGGGTCACCGCCGCCGCCCGGGCCCGGCCCGCCGGTGCGGGCGCGCAGCCTGCGGCGCAGGCCGGCGGCCTCGCGTTTCCTCTCGTGCTCCTCGAGCCAGGCCAAAACGGACGATGTGCTCACCTAGTACTCCCGATCTCGGCGGTCGGACGTCGCGGCCTGGGATACTGAGGCATGCCGTCCATGAACGACTTGGTTCGCGCCCACACCACGCTCGACGCGCGAGACCTGGAGTGGCTGCACCTCATTGTGGCCGACTGGCAAATGCTGGCCGACCTCTCTTTCGCGGACCTAGTGCTGTGGGTGCCGACGGCGGACGAGACCCGGTACGTCGCGGTGGCGCAGATGCGGCCCAACACCGGCCCGACCTCCTATCCCGACGACCTGGTCGGACACGTGGTACCACGCGGCAAACGACCCCTGCTCGACCAGGCCTTGGACGAGGGCCGGATCATCCGCGAGGGCGACCCGGAGTGGCGCGAGGCGGTCCCGGTGCGAGTCGAGGCGATCCCGGTGCGGCGCGCGGACCGGGTGATCGCGGTGATCGGCCGCAACACCAACCTGCTGACCGCGCGCACCCCGAGCCGCCTCGAACTGACGTACCTGCAGACCGCCGCCGACCTCGCCCAGATGATCGCGACCGGCCGGTTCCCGTACCCGAAGGCGCGCAGCCACCTGGACGCGATGCCGCGGGTCGGGGACGGGATGATCCGCCTGGACGCGGAGGGGATCGTGACGTACGCCAGCCCGAACGCGATCTCTTCGTTCCACCGGCTCGGCGAGACGATGGACCTGATCGGGTCGCACTTCGGGAAGATCTGCGCGCAGCTGGCCCCGCACGCCGGCCCCATCGACGAGGCGCTGGCCTCCAGCGTGGACGGGCGCGTGCCCCGGGACACGGAGCTCGAGGCCAACGACGGCACGATGCGGGTGCGCACCGTCCCGCTGACCCCGCAGGGCGAGCGGATCGGCGCGATGGTCCTGGTACGCGACGTGACCGAGCTACGCAGGCGCGACCGCGAGCTGGTGACGAAGGACGCCACGATCCGCGAGATCCACCACCGGGTGAAGAACAACCTGCAGAGCGTCGCGGCGCTGCTGCGGCTCCAGGCCAGGCGCCTGGACGAGCCCCGGGGCAAGGCGGCGCTGAACGAGGCGGTGCGCCGCGTCGGATCGATCGCGATCGTGCACGAGACGCTGTCGCAGACGCTCGATGAGCGGGTCGAGTTCGACGAGATCGCCGACCGGGTGCTGGCGATGGTGGTGGACTACTCGGCGGCGTCGGGCGGCGCCGGCGGCCGGGGCGTCCTCTCAAGAAGAGTCGGCACCTTCGGCGTGCTGCCCGCACAGGTCGCGACCCCGCTGGCGATGGTGCTGACCGAGTTGCTGCAGAACGCCTTCGAGCACGGGCTCGACGGGGCCGGATCGAGCCTGGAGGTGACCGCGCTACGCCAGGACGGCCGGCTGCGGATCACGGTCTCGGACGACGGACGCGGCCTACCGCCCGGCTTCGACCCGCATTCCGCCGGGAATCTGGGCCTGCAGATCGTGCGCACCCTCGTGGGCGGGGAACTCGGCGGCAGCTTCGACATGACCGCGCGCGAGGGCGGCGGCACGGTCGTCACGGTGGACCTGCCGGTGGGGGAGTGAGGACAAGGATCCTG
>NZ_DASZGI010000271.1:0-11446 GCF_035938995.1 Actinocrinis sp. | reverse complement strand
GGCGTTCGCCGCGCGGATCGCCGAGCGGGCCGGCAAGTTCGACGAGGACGGCTTCCCGATCGCCGGCAAGCGCGACGGCGGAGGCAGCCGCAAGTGGGTGCTGCCGCTCGGCTTCGCGGCGGCGATCGCGCTGGCGGCGGGTTTCTTCTACATGATCACGAGCGGCGGGTCGCCGAAGTCATCCGCGGCATCGGTGTCGACGATCACGTCGCAGGCCCAGACGTCCGGGAGTAGCACGGGGGCTTCGAGCGTCGCGCTGCCTTCGGACTCGGCTTCCCCGTCGGCGTCGCCCTCCGCGACACCCTCAGCGAGCGCCACAATGGGCTCTGGCGGCGGCACGATCGTCATACCGAGAACCTCGACGCCGACTTCTCCGAAGTCGACGCCGTCGCCGACGAAGTCGTCATCTTCGCCTTCGCCGTCGCCAAGCCCTTCGGTCACCACCACGTCTCCGAGTCCGTCGCCCAGCGCTTCGCCCTCGAGCTCTGCGTCCTGACGCCTAGTCAGTGAACTTCACCCGGATGAGTGTCCGCGCACTCACGCACCGTCCCTCAGTCGAGCGATAGGACAGTGACTGGCCGGTGACCTTCGGCGCCGCGGCTTACCGTCGGCCGTGTGAATGCTGCCCCTACAGCCACGCCCACACCTACGCCGACATCAACGCGCCCGCCCCACCGTGGCGCGGAGCACGACCCGCTCCGAACTGAGCCAATCCGTCCGAGCGGGGAAGCGGGTGACGGATGGGGCCGTGCCGCCGCGTACGACGCCTATGCCGATGGTCTGCACACCTATGCGATCTGGTCGCTGCGGGACCACGACGCGGCGGTGGACGCGCTTTACTGCGCGTTCGTGATGGCCGATCGGCACGTCACGCAGCTTCGGCAGCCCGAACACGTTCACCCGTGGCTCTATGCGGTCATGCGGCACGAGTGCCAGCTGCGCAGCGGTCCTTCAAGTTCTAGTGCGCCTTCGCCGGTCTCCGGGCGGCTGCGTCCGCCCTGTGGCTCGGCGGACCCCGACGGTTCGCTGGCCGCGCTCGAGCGGAATCTGCGCCGCGCCGAGTTCCACTCGCTGGAGTGGCCGGAGTCGGAAGGGCTCGCCCCCGCGCACCGCGAGATCCTGGAGCTGACCATTCGCCACGGCCTGGACAGCCAGGGGCTCGGCCTGGTGCTCGGCCTCGGGCAGCCGGTCCGCACCGCCGCGCGCAGCCGGGCCGAAAACGGTCGCTCCACCGCCGGGCTCGTCGGTTCGGCCGGGTCACAGGGCTTCGGCATACTGGCGGACGCCTGGCGCGAACTCGAGCGCTCGCTCGCCGCCGTGGCCGTGGCAAAGGGGTCGCGCGAGCACTGCGCCCAACTCGCCGAGCTGACCTTCGGCTGGTCCGGCCGCCTGACCGCCGCCCTCCGCGCGCCGCTCACCGACCATGTGGACGCCTGTACGCGATGCCAGCACTACCTCCACACGGTGATCGGCACCCCGGCCGCGCCGACCATCCTGCCCTTCGTCGCCGCGCCGCGTGCCCTCCGCGAAATACTGCTCGGCGAGCTGCACGATCCGAACGCCGCACGGGACGCAGGGGTGGATCACGACGCCATCGCGCGCCGCCTGGAAGACTTCACCGCCGACGGCTTCCCCGCCGCCGCCGAGACGGTACCTGTTCGGCGGCGCAGCGGCCGACGTGTGTCGGCACAGAGCGCGCCCCGCTCCGCCGAGCCGAGCTCGAACCGACCGCGGCAGAGCGATTCGGGTGAGGACGAGCCGGTCAAGAACGAGCCCGGCCGACGCGTCCCGCGCCGGAACGAGCCGCAGGCGGACGACACGCTTCCCCGCCGCACGCCCGGTGTGAACAGGCCGCGAGCCACGACGGGCGCGGGGCCGGGGCAGGCGGGCGACACCGTGTACCGAGCTCCCGGGAGCTGGGCTGCGCGTGTTCTGCCTCCGGAGCACGGTCCCGAGGCGACGCGGCACTGGCATCCGATAGGGCCCGCCGCCGCTTCCACCACCGAGCAATTGACGGCGCCTCAGGCACGCGGCACATCTGACACGCCTGCGGCCTCATCCACGCGCCGCACTGCCTCAGGAACATCGGCGAGCTCAGGTACCTCAGCGCGCCCTACGTTCGTTGCGACGCCTTCGGGCCGCTTCGCAGTCCAGGCACCAGCCTCGTCCTCTGGTACCGCGGCACCGAATCCGCCGACGGCTCCACTTCCGAGGACGCACCAGCGCGCCACCCGTCAGCCCACGCACTTCGTCGCTCCTGCCGCCGAACCCCCGCGTGGCCCGGACGGTAAGCCACGCCCACGCCACAAGTCGCGGCCGGTCCGACAAGCCGTCACCTCGGCCGTCGCGCTTGGAGCCGTCGGTGCGGCAGCCGCCGCAGCCGCAGCACTTCTGGGCCTGACCTCCGAGGACCATCCCCAAGGCGTGCTCAGTGACCCGAAACTCTCGCTGCCGACGAGTCCCAGCACCGATTCCGGCGGCCTAAGCGTGTCCGTGAGTAGCGCGCCCGGCACGCCCGGCGTCTCGACGTCCTCGAATGCTCACATCCAGCCGTCGCCCGTCGGCTCGACCGCCGTGTCTCTCTCCGGAAGCACCGCACAGAGTCCCGCGGGCGGTTCAGGCTCCGCGTCGGTCCCGCCCGGCGTCAACCCGGCCGACTTCCACGTCAGCGTGAACCAGCGCTCCGGAGATCCGAACACCATCGTGATCCTGCTGCGCAACACCGGTCCGGTTCCCGTCCCGTGGACGGCGAGCACGCAGGACTCGTGGATCGCGCTGAGTCAGACCGCCGGCACCTTAGGCGCGGGGCAATCCATGGTCATCACCGCGACCGCGACGTCAGCCGCTCCGGCCGGATCGTGGACCAGCCGCGTCACGTTCGCCCCCGGCGGCACAGTGCTGACGATCCGCGGCGGCGCCACGACTCCCCCGCCGAGCACGGCTCCGCCGACGACACCGCCGCCGTCCACCTCGCCCCCGTCGCCAACGCCTTCCGGTGCAACCCCCGGGCCGACACCGAGCGGCCCGTCTGCCACGCCTACCGGCAGTGCTCCGAGCCCGTCAGCCGTCCACCAGAGCGGCGGCAGCCCCAGCAGCGCGCCGAGCGGTCGTCCGACCGGCAGCCGCCCGCCGACGCCACCACCGTCACAGCCAGCGAGACATCACTGAGCAGGGCGACCGGATCAGAGCAGGTCGTCGATGCCGGCGGGGTGCCGGGCGACCGGCACCTTCGCCGCTAGATGGGTGGCGCACATGTCGGCTAGCACGTCATACGCCGCCAGCCCCATCAGCTCGACCAGCTCCGGCCGGTAGGACACATACACCGGCTCGAACGCGATATGCGCGTCCGTGTTCCCGGTGCACCACCAGTTCAAGTCGTGACCGCCCGGCCCCCAGCCGCGCCGGTCGTACTCGCCGATCGTGACGATCAGCACCCGGGAGTCATCCGACCGGTCTACCCAGTCGTAGGTGCGCCGGATCGGCAACTGCCAGCAGACATCCGGCTTCGTCTCCAGCGGATGCCGCCCCTCCCTTATCGCCAGCGCATGCAGCGCACAACCCGCGCCACCGGCAAAGCCCGGACGGTTGAGGAAGATGCACGCACCCTCATGCACCCGCGTCTGCTTATCGCCGTCGTCGTCCGTCTCGGTGATCGACAGCCGCCCGCCCCGCTTCACAGCCTCGCCGTGGAACTGCCAGTTCTCCGGCGTCAGGCGGCGCGCCGCGTCCTTAACCCGCTTCTCGTCGTCCGCGTCCGAGAAGTGCGCTCCTAAGGTGCAGCAGCCGTCGTCCGGCCGCCCGGCATGGATCCCCTGGCATCCCGCCCCCCAAATGCACTGCCAGCGCGAGCACAGCCACGTCAGATCGGCGCGGAACAGCTGCTCGGCGTTTTCCGGATCGGGGAACTCGACCCACGCCCGGGGGAAGTCAAGCGTCACTTCAGGCACGTTGTCAGCCTACGTGCGGCGGCCTGCGGGCACAGCACCGCCGCGCCCGCCTTACCCTCTTCGGACGGGTGACACGGCCCTCAGTCCGTTCCCGGGCCCGCGCGCGGTCTGCGTGGTCTGTGCCGGTCGCGGCCCCGACCAGCCGCCTATCGCTCAGCCGGAGCCTCGATTCGGTGACGGTCACCCCCTACCGCCAGCGACGCGTCTCATTGTGGACTAGCTTCATGAGTATGCGGCTTGGGGTACTGGACGTCGGGTCCAACACAGTTCACCTGCTCGTGGTCGACGCACACCAAGGCGCTCGGCCACTGCCGGCCTTTTCCCACAAAACCGAGCTGCACCTCGTCGAGTTGATAGGAGAGGACGGGGCCATCACCCCGGACGGCGCCTCTCAGCTTGAGGCGTTCGTCGCCGAGTCGGTCGAGATCGCCGAGGACAAGGGGGTGGAGGAGATCATCGGCTTCGCCACCTCCGCCATCCGCGAGGCCGGCAACGGCGAGGCAGTCCTGGCCGGGATCCGCGAGCGCACCGGCGTCGAGCTCGCGGTGCTCTCCGGACGCGCCGAGGCCCGGCTCACCTTCCTCGCGGTGCGCCGCTGGTTCGGCTGGTCCGCCGGGCGGCTGCTCGTGCTCGACATCGGCGGTGGCTCGCTGGAAATGGCGTCCGGCTTCGACGAGGTGCCCGAGGTCGCCCAGTCCCTCCCGCTCGGCGCGGCCCGCCTCACCAAGGAGTTCCTGCCCGGCGACCCCCCGGACGACGAGGCCGTGCGCGCGCTGCGCCGCAGGGTGCGCGCGCAGATCGCCCGCTCCGTCGGCGACCTGGTCCGTTTCGGCCACCCGGACCGGACCGTGGCCACCTCGAAGACGTTCCGGCAGCTGGCCCGGGTCACCGGTGCCGCGCCGAGCGCCGAAGGGGTCTACGCCGCGCGCCGCCTCGCCCGCGCCGATCTGCACGAATGGCTGCCGAAGCTGGCCCGGATGCGCACCGCGGAGCGGGCCGAGCTGCCCGGCGTCTCGGCAGGTCGCGCCGGACAGCTGCTGGCCGGTGCGATCGTCGCCGAGGCGGCGCTCGACCTGTTCGAGGTCGACCACGTGGACATCTGCCCGTGGGCGCTGCGCGAGGGCGTGATCCTGCGCCGGCTCGACGGCCTGCCCGACGAATGGCAGTAGGCCCGACGTTTCCCTGCGGTCAACCGTTCCTTAGCACAGCGTGGGCTACGGGTGGGTAATCTCGGTGTCGTGACATGGGCGGTCGGCAGAACCGGTGAAGCGGCGTGGATCGCGCCGCCGAAGGTCACCCTCTCGACGATTTCCGTGTACCCGGCCAACACGGCCACCGGCTTCGCGACCGCCGCGCGGCTCGGCTACGACGGCGTCGAGGTCATGGTCACCAACGATCCGGTGAGCCAGTCGATCGACTCGCTGCGGCGGCTGCGCGACGGGCTGGGGCTGCCGATCCTCGCCATCCACGCGCCCTGCCTGTTCTGGCTGAACCTCCAGCGGGTCTGGGGCACCGAACCCTGGGCCAAGCTGGTCAAGGCACGTGAGGCGGCTGAAGCCTTAGGCGCGAACACCGTCGTCGTCCATCCGCCCTTCGTCTGGCAGAGCAAGTACGCGGCCGATTTCGTCACCGGCATCAAGCGGATGCAGAACGAGACCGACATCCGGTTCGCGGTCGAGAACATGTACCCCTGGCGCGCCCGGCGCATCGTCAACGAACGCGGCGTCGAGGCCTACGCGCCCGGCTGGGATCCGACCGAGCAGGACTACCCGAACTTCACCCTCGACCTCTCGCACACCGCCACCGCGCGCAACGACACCCTGGCGATGCTGGACCGCATGGGCCACCGGATGACGCACCTGCACCTGGCCGACGGCAGCGGCTCCAACGCCGACGAGCACCTCGTGCCCGGCCGCGGCAACCAGCCCTGCGCCGAAATCCTCGGGCTGCTCGGCCGCAATGGCTTCACCGGGAACGTGGTCCTCGAGGTCAACACGCGACGCGCGGTGGACGTGGAGGCGCGCGACGCGGATCTGCACGAGGCGCTGCTGTTCGCCCGGCGCCACCTGGTAACGGGCGCGGTGGAGCGGACGCCGGTAGCGGAGATCTCGGCTAACAACCAGTAGGCTCCGGACGTGGACCAGCTAGAGCGGCACGGCGACGGAAGCGACCACGCGTTGAAGCAGACCGCCTCGGTGGACGGCGGGCACGGAGGCGCGGCGACCGCCATCAACGTCGCGCCGACGGCCGAGACCGTCGTCCGACAGAGCCGGACCACCGTGGCGGAGGGCGACCACCAGCGCGTCGCGGTGCTGGGCGCCGGGAAGATGGGCGAGGCGCTGCTCTCCGGCGTGCTGCGGGCCGGAAAACCCGCGAGCGAGGTGTTGGTGACCGCGCGGCGGGCCGAGCGTGCCACAGAACTGACGGAGCGTTACGGCGTCGCCGCGGTCTCGAACGCCGACGCGGCCAAAGACGCCGACACGCTCATCCTGTGCGTCAAGCCGCAGGACATGGCCGCCCTGTTGACCGAACTCGCGCCGCATCTGCCCGCCGACCGGCTGGTCATCTCCGGCGCGGCCGGGATCACCACCGCGTTCGTCGCCGAGCGGCTCGGCGTCCCCGGACTGCCGGTCGTGCGCGTCATGACCAACACCCCGGTACTGGTGGACGAGGCGATGTCGGCGATCTCCGCCGGGGAGCATGCCTCTGACGTGCACCTGCGCCGAGCCGAGGAGATCTTCCGGCCGGTGGGCAAGACGATCCGGGTGCCCGAGTCGCAGCAGGACGCGGTCACCGCGCTGTCCGGCTCCGGCCCGGCCTACTTCTACTTCCTGGTCGAGGCGATGATCGACGCCGGGATCCTGCTCGGCCTGCCCCGCGCGACGGCGCACGAGCTGATCGTCCAGTCGGCGGTCGGCGCGGCGGTGATGCTGCGCGACTCCGGCGAGCACCCGGTCAAGCTGCGCGAAGCGGTCACCTCGCCGGCCGGCACGACCATCTCGGCGATCCGCGAACTGGAGCGGCACAGCGTGCGCGCCGCCCTGCTCGCCGCGCTCGAGGCGGCCCGGGACCGCTCGCGCGAACTCGCTTCGGGGGTGTAGCGGCGCGTAGCGGGTGATCACGGTTGGGATACGAGGCCTTCCGACTGATCGACACGCCGCCTAGGCTGCTGTGACCACCGTCCCACCGGATGCGCCCGACGCTCCGGTGGGACGGCGAGGAAACTCTCCCCTCACGCCGCCGCGCGGACCCCGGCCGAAGCCCGGGAAATGCAGCTTGCTTACGATGTATCGCGTGGGCAGACTCCTCCAGAGGCGGATCGGCGCCGCGACGGCCGTGGCCGCGGGGATCGCGGTCGCGCTCGTGCTCGCGGGGTGCAGCTCGGACGCGAACTCCGCGATCAAGGTCGCAGCGGTCGGCTACAGCACCGTGGCGCAGGTCGTCCAAGCCCCCGCGAACATCGTCCCTAAGGCACAGGTCTCGGCGACTGCTCCGGCTGACGGCACGGTCACGGAACTCGACGTGCGCGACGGCCAGCAGGTCACCGCCGGTCAGCTGCTCGGCCGGATCTCCTCCCCCGCTGCGCAGCAACAGCTCGCTCAGGCAAAGCAGGCCGCGGCGCAGGCGTCGTCGGCCGGTTCGGGTGTCCCGGCCACCGGAACCGGATTCACCAGCGCCGCCAATTCCGCGCGCTCGTCGGCCTCGAAGGCGTTCACACAGGCCCAGCTGGCAGCGCAGCAGATCACTGATCCGAAGCTTCGGCAGGCGCTGCTCGACCAGATCTCCGCCACGCAGAGCTCGTATGACTCGGCGATCAACGCGGTCGCCGGCGTCATCAATCAGTTCGAGCAGGGCCTGGCCTCGGCCTCGCAGGTGCTCGCCGCCCTCGGCCAGGCACAGAGCACCCAGGCGCAGGCCGCCGTCGACGTCGCCCAGCGCACCGTGGACGCGCTGACCGTCACCGCGGCGATCTCCGGCACCGTCACGCTCGGCAGCGGGCAGGCGAGCGCCGGCTCGGGCGGCCTCGGCTCGCTCAGCCAGCTGATCTCCCAGGCCGGCGCCGGGGCCAACACCGCCGCGGCCCAGGCGCTCGGCTCGGCTGCCGGCGGGAACACGGCCTCGAACGGCACCGTGATCGCGGTCGGCACCCCGGTCTCCAGCGGCGGCACGCTGTTCACCGTCACCGACGCCTCCGCGCTCTCGGTCGCCGCGCAGGTGGACGAGACCGACGTGCTGACCGTCAAGCCGGGAGTCAGTGCCCGCATTCAGCTCAACGCGGTACCCGGCGCCACATATCCGGGCGTCGTGACCGCCGTCGATCCCGGCGCGACCACGTCCAGCCAAGGCGGCGTGACGTACACCGTCCGGCTCAGCCTCGCCGCGGGCACCCTCTCCGACGGAACAGCCGCCCCGGTCCCGCTTCCCGGGATGAGCGCCATCGCGAACCTCGACGTGCTCACCGTGCAGGACGCGTTGTCGGTGCCGTCCGCCGCGTTGGTCACCGACGGCGACACGACCACCGTCTGGCTCGTCACCGGCGGAGTCGCGCACAAGCGGGTGATCCGGCTCGGCGCGCAGGGCGACACCGTCGTGCAGGTGCTCTCCGGACTCGCGGCGGGCGACCGGATCGTCGTCGCCGGCGCCGACAAGGTCTCGGACGGACAGCAGGTCGGATGAGCGAGGCCCCGTTCCCCGCCGCCGACCCGCCGCCCGGCGTCGCGATCGAGGCGCGCGACGTGCACAAGGTCTACCGCCTCGACGGCGTGGAGGTCTCGGCGCTGCGCGGGGTGACACTGCGGGTCGACGAGGGCGAATACGTCGCGATCACCGGGCCGTCCGGGTCGGGCAAGTCGACCCTGATGCACCTGTTCGGCTGTCTCGACCGGCCCAGCTCCGGGACGCTGCTCGTCGGCGGCCGCAGCATCAGCGAGATGGGCGACGCGCAGTTGGCCCGGTTGCGGAATAACGAGATCGGGTTCGTCTTCCAGTCCTTTCAGCTGTTACCGCGCACCTCGGCGGTGGACAACGTCGCGCTGCCGCTGGTCTACCGCGGCGTCGGGCGGAGCGAGCGCAGGCGACGGGCGACGGCGGCACTGGAGGCGGTCAACCTCAGCCACCGGCTGCGCCACCGGCCCACCCAGATGTCCGGCGGCGAGCAGCAGCGGGTCGCGATCGCGGTGGCGCTGGCGAACTCGCCGCGGGTCCTGCTCGCCGACGAGCCGACGGGAGAGCTGGACAGCGCGACGGCCGCGTCCGTGTTCGGCGCGCTGCAGACGGCCAACGCCGAGCTCGGCGCGACGGTGCTGGTGGTGACCCACGACCCGGCGGTGTCCTCGATGGTGCGCCGGGTGATCGCGATCAGGGACGGCAGGACCAGCACGGAGACGCTGCGGCGCGACGCCGCCGACGGCTCTGGCGCGCTGGAGCACGCCGTCGAGTACGCGGTGCTCGACCGTGCCGGGCGGCTCCAGCTCCCCCGCGAGATGACCGAGACGCTCGGCATGCGGGACCGGGTGCGGCTCGAAGCGGAACCGGACCATATCGGCGTCTGGCCGGACCAGCCGCAGCGCGCGGGCGCAACGGACAGCGACGGCGGTGCCGCGTGAGCATGGTCGACGTACGGGACGTCACCCGCACCTACGGCAGCGGCCCGACCGCGGCCACCGCCCTCCGCGGCGTCACCTTCACCATCGGCGAGGGGCAGCTGGTGGCGCTGCGCGGCCGCTCAGGGTCGGGCAAGACCACGCTGCTCAACGTCGTGGGCGGCCTCGACACCCCGGACGGCGGCACGGTGAGCGTGGCCGGGCAGCACGTGACCGCGATGGGCGAGCGTGACCGGATGCGGCTGCGCAGGGAAACGGTGGCGTACATCTTCCAGTCGTTCGGCCTGCTGCCGGTGCTATCGGCCGCCGAGAACGTCGGCGTGCCGCTGCGGATCTCCGGCGTCGCGCCGCGGCAGCGGGAGGAGCGCGTGGCGCTGATGCTGGCGCTCGTGGGCCTCGGCGGCCACGCCAGGCAGCGGCCTGGCGAACTGTCCGGCGGCCAGCAGCAGCGCGTCGCGATCGCCCGCGCGCTGGCCATCCGCCCCGCGCTGCTGCTCGCCGACGAGCCGACCGGCCAGCTCGACCAGGAGACCGGCAAGCAGATCATGCGGCTGCTGCGCGCCGTGGTCCGTTCCGAGGGCGTCACCGCCCTAGTGGCGACCCACGACCCGGCCCTGATCGACCTCGCGGACTCGGTCCTGAACCTGGAAGACGGCCGCATCGCGGCCCCCGCGTCAACCGGGTGATCACCACTGCGGGCCGGGCACAGCTCAGCCGGTGACGAGCGTGTTGTGGAAGGCGGTGATCTCATACTTGGCGTCGTGCCTGAGCAACACGAGCGTGATCGTGCAGGCGTGCTGGCCTGCCAGCGGGCCGCCGGGCGCGTCCATGGTGCCGCGGATGTGCGCCACGATCACCTGCTCGTCAAGTTCGCGCGCCTGGAGAACCTCGTAACTAACTGTGCTGCCGGCGTAGATCGTGTCGAAGATCTGCTGGTGGCCCGCGGCGATGGCCTCTCGCCCGGTGTGCAGGTCGCCCCTGATCGCGACGAAATCAGCGTCGGCGCTGAACGGCTCGCCGAAGGCGGCGCCGTCGGCGCGGTTCCAGGCCAGTTCGAGGCGCTGCATGATCGTTTCGGCGACCGCCGCCACATCGGTGGGTGCGTGCTGGCCGCGAGCTTCCGTGGTGGACATCGTGACCCCCGTCTTTGCTTGACACCTGTCAAGTACGACGGTAACCGCTATGCTTGACAGGTGTCAAGTACGAAAGAGCGCATCCTGAGCGCGGCCCGCGAACTAGTCGAGCAAGGCAACGGCGGCACGCCGAACATGTCCGAGCTCGCCCGCGCGGTTGGCATTTCACGCCAGGCGCTGTACCTGCACTTTCCGGACCGCGGATCGCTGCTGCTGGCGCTGGTCGCGGACGTCGACGAACGAGAAGACCTGCAAGCGGAGGTGTCCGCAATGCTCGCCGCGCCAGACGCCGCTGGCCAGATCCGGGCCTGGGTGCAGATGCAGGCGCGGCGCAACCCGCGGATCGGGCCCCTGGCCCGCGCTCTGGACCAAGCGCGACACAGCGATCAGGCGGCCGCGGCAGCATGGCGGGACCGCACCGATAACCGGATGCGCGGCGCCGTCATGGCCGTCACCCGGCTGCGCGACGAAGGCCGGCTCCACCCAAGCTGGACGGCGGGAGAGGCGGCCACGCTGCTGTGGGAACTCACCTCGTTCCGCGTATGGGACGACCTCGTCAACGAGTCCGGGCTGACGGCCGATCGCTACGTCGAGATCGCCACCGTCACCGCCCTCGCCGCCCTCACCAGCCCGCTCAACGACTTAGCTGCCCGGTGTTCACCCGCGCTCACAGGAACCGGATGATGCTCAGGGCACCGAAGGCAAGGCAGTAGATGGCGAACGGGGTCAGTGTCCTGGTCTGGAACCAGCGGACGAGGAACCT
>NZ_DASZGI010000270.1:0-2713 GCF_035938995.1 Actinocrinis sp. | reverse complement strand
AGGCTGTTGTCGATCTCGGTGAAGATCGCCTTGCGGGACAGGCCGTGGCCGTTCGGGCGGCGGGAGCCGAAGTACACCTTCGTGGCCACCACGACCTCGTCGCGGCGGGCGAAGTCGGCCAGCGCCCGGCCGAGGATCTCCTCGCTGGAGCCGCCGGAGTAGCCGTTGGCGGTATCGAAGAAATTGATCCCGGCGTCCAGGGCGCGCTTGATGTACTCGCGGGCCTCGTCCTCGCGCACCACCCACTGGTGGCCGCCGCGGGCCGGGTCGCCGAAGCTCATGCAGCCGAGTGAGAGCGGGGAGACCTCGAGTCCGGTCGAGCCGAGTTTCACGTAGTCCACGGATGCTCCTCAATCCTTGATCTAGTCGCGCCAGCTGTACTCGGGGGCGTAGCCGAGGATCCGGCGCGCCTTCTCGATGGACAGCGGCGACTCGTACGGTCCGAACTCTCGTCGCGCCGGAACCTCTGGGAAGACCGTGGCGAGCAGGTCGGGGGTGGTGCGGGTGGCCATCACGGTGTCGGCGTTGGCGATGAGGAAGATCTCGGCGCCGACCCCGTCGTGCTCCAGCGCGCGGCGCACCGCCTGGGCGCCGTCGCGGGCGTCGATGTATGACCACAGGTTCCACTGGCGCAGCGCCGGGTCGGTGTCGTAGCCGGGGAAGTTGGCGTAGTCGGCGGGCTCCATGACGTTGGAGAACCGCAGGCCGTAAATCTTCAGAGCCGGGTCCCACCGCGCGAACTGCGCGGCGAGCTGCTCGTCGAGGTGCTTGGCCAGCGCGTACGAGGACTGCGGCCGCGCGGGGTACTCCTCGTCTACGGGGACGTACGGCGGCGGATTGTCCGGGGAAAAGGGCAGGCCGAGCAGCGTCTCGCTGGACGCCCACACCACGTTGCGGATCCCCGCGTGCCGCGCGCCCGCGAAGACGTTGTAGGTGCAGCGGATGTTGTTGGAGAAGGTCGCGGCGTCGGGAGCCATGCCCGGGCCGGGCACGGCGGCCAGGTGCACGACCGCGTCGAGCCCGGCGTGCCGGTCGTCGATCGCGGTGAGCGCCTCGGCGGTCTGGCCGAAGTCGGTCAAATCGACCCGGGTGAAGGAGTAGCCGTTCGGCCACACGCCTTCGCGGGGCGGGACGTTGTCGAGGCTGTATACCGAGTAACCATGGGCGACGAGATCGGCGACGACGGCGCGGCCGAGTTTCCCGCTTCCGCCGGTGACCGCCACGCGATGGGCCATGCCCGCGCTCCCTCAGGATTCGGCTCGGGAAAGATTCTTTACGCACGCTATCAAGGAGAAGCTGACCGACCCGAGCCCTTATTTGGGTGCCGTACGCCACAGGCCGCCGCTCCCCCACTATCCTCGGCTCATCGGGTATCGATCTTGGAGGCGGGTGACGTCATGGCCCAGGAGACCTGGGACGCGGTGGACGACTACTTCGAGGGCGCGCTGATCGGCCCCGATCCCGTTCTGGCGGAGGCGCTGGAGCGCAGCGACAAAGCGGGGCTGCCGCAGATCGCCGTGACGGCGAGTCAGGGCAAGCTGCTGCATCTGATGGTGAAGATGGCCGGCGCGCGCCGGATTCTGGAGGTCGGCACGCTCGGCGGCTATTCCGCCATCTGGCTGGCCCGCGGGCTGCCGGAGGGCGGCAGCCTGCTCTCGCTGGAGGTCGAGCCCAAGCACGCCGAGGTGGCGCGGACCAACCTGGAGGCGGCGGGCCTGGCCGACAAGACGCAGGTGCGCGTGGGGCGCGGGGTGGACAGCCTGGCCGCGCTCGCCGAGGAGGGCGCCGAGCCGTTCGACTTCGTGTTCATCGACGCGGACAAGCCGTCCAACGCGCAGTACGTGGCCGGGGCGCTGCTGCTGTCCCACCCGGGCACTGTGATCGTCATCGACAACGTGGTGCGCGAGGGGAAGGTCATCGAGACCGACGGCTCCAACGCGGCCGTCGAGGGTGTGCGCAAGGTCGTCGACCTGATCGCCCGTGAGCCGAGGCTGACGGGCACCTCGATCCAGACCGTGGGCGCCAAGGGTTACGACGGCTTCATCGTCGCCCTGGTCACCGGCTGACGGTCGTATCACCAGCGGCGGTCGACGCGCGCCTGACATGGCAGTCGGCCAGGTGGTCGTCGACCAGCCCGCAGGCCTGCATCAGGGCGTAGCAGGTGGTCGGTCCGACGAAGACGAATCCGGCCTTCTTCAGCGCCTTGGCCATGGCGGTGGACTCGGGCGTGACGGCCGGCACATCGCCAAATCGCTGAGGGGCGGGCCGGGGCGGCGGGGCGTACGACCAGATCAGGTCCGACAGCCCGCCCTCGAGCGAGTCGGCCGCCCGGGCGTTGGCGATCGCGGCGTTGATCTTGGCCCGGTTCCGCACGATCCCGGCGTCGGCCAACAACCGCTGCACGTCGGCGTCGGAGAAGCGGGCGACGCGCGGGATGGAGAAATCGGCGAAGGCGGCGCGGAACGCCGGACGCTTTCGCAGGATGGTGAGCCAGGACAGCCCGGACTGGAACGCCTCGAGGCACAGCCGCTCGAACAGCGCGTCGTCGCCGTGCAGCGGGCGGCCCCACTCCTCGTCGTGGTAGGTGAGGTAGTCGGCGGAGGCGCCCCACGGGCACCGCAGCAGTCCGTCCGGGCCGAGGATGGCGCCGCCGGGCAGGGATTCGTCCACGCCTCGATCATCGCACCGACGTCCGACAAGAACCGCTCAGGCG
>NZ_DASZGI010000269.1:0-5839 GCF_035938995.1 Actinocrinis sp. | reverse complement strand
AGGGCCGCTCCAACGCCGCCATCGCCGGGACGCTGTTCATCTCCCCGAAGGTCGTGGAGAAGCACGTCGCGAACATCTTCGACAAGCTCGGCCTGGCCCCCGACGACAACGACAACCGCCGCGTCATCGCCGCCGTGCGGTTTCTGGAGTCCTAGCCGTGGCCGATTTGCGTCCCACGGTGCAGCGCGAGGCGCGGTCCCGGCTGGACCTGGCGGAGGCCGACGCGTTCCTGATCCGGCTGGACCTGCGATAGCCGCAGGGATCCGTCGGGCCACTTCTCGCCGCAGGCGATGACGGTGACCGGCCCGCCGACCGCATCCGCCCACGTCCCCATGGCGGCCAGCCTCGGGCCTAGCATGGTGCACGGTAACCGGGCGTGCGACGGCATGCGGAGGCATTGATTGAGGTTGCGATGGTTATGGGGCTGGTCTTCGATCTCGCCGAACTGATCAACATCTTGGCCGGAGCAGCGACCGAGGAAGCCGCGTCCTCGCTGCGCTCAAAACTGACCGATGCCACACTGAAACGGTCCTTGCGAAAACGATTCCAGAAGATCGTCAGTACAGATTCCGCTGAATTTCCTAGTATTCCGGCTGCGTTGCGAGAAGTCGTGTCACGTCATGAGTTCGTCGCCCTGATATGCAAAGATCGTATGACTGCCGAGGCGCGATCGAAGATCGAAGATGATATCCGCAATGCGACGGCCGGTATGGATGAGGGGACGCTATCCTCGCTGGCCACTTGTCTCAGAGGCGAGGCGCTTCGCGTGATTATGGGCTCCCTTCCGGTTGCGGATCGACTGGTGCTGAACGCGGTCCTGGAAATCCGTGAGATGATGCGCGCTTTCGTCGAGTCCGGGGAGCGGTTGACGTCCGGATCTGCGTTCGCGTCATTGCCAGCACCGGGCCAGTTGCGCGGAGCGTGGGCTGGCCGCCTGATGGCGCCGCCGCTGCCAGGAGCCTTCTGTGTGCGCCCGGAGATTCATGACCGCATCGTCGGCCTCCTACGGGAGCCGAGCGAAGTACGGGCGGCCATCGTTGCGGTAGCTGGCATGGGCGGTTCGGGGAAGACGATGCTCGCACAGGCTGTGGCGCATGATGCGACGGTCGGGACCATGTTTCCCGATGGCGTGTTGTGGGTGGAGGTCGGCGACACCCCCGAAGCACTGTGCCAGGCGGTCATTCTGGGGGCGGCAGGCGTCGGCGCGGTGGGCGACAGCGTCGAAGCTGGCCGGACTGCCTTGCGGCAGCGGCTGTCCGGTGCGCGCTGTCTGCTGGTCCTCGACGACGTGATGCGGGCTAGCCAGGTCGAGGCGGTCGATGTTCTGGGTCCCGGGAGCGCGTTGCTGGTGACAACGCGCGACCTGGACACGCTGCCGCACGGGACGGTGATGTGCCCGGTGGGGGCGTTTGATCTCGCCGATCCGGTGGAGCAGGCGCATGCGTTGCGCCTGCTGGCCCGGTACGCGGGTGGACCCGACGATATCGCCCCTGCATTCACCGGGCCTGCCGAGGAGATCGTTGCCCGTTGTGGTGGCCTGCCGCTGGCGCTGGCGATCTGCGGGGGCATGGTCAGTACCGGGTATCCGTGGGAAACCGTCGTCGATCTCCTGCGCAAGGCCGACTTGGCCTCGTTGAAGCAGGCGTTCCGAGGATATCCGCGCCCATCGCTGCTTGCCGCGATCGCCGTCGGCACGACGACCCTGGACGCCCGGACCCAGGCCTTGTATGACGATCTGGCGGTGTTCAGCACCCGAGGAGGGGTGCCCGTCGCCGCGGCCGCGCGCCTGTGGTCGCACCACGGGCTCGACGCTGGCGACTCGCTGCGGACGGTAATCCTTCTCGGACGGCGGTCGCTGCTGACCTACCGCCCCGCCGATTCGACCTTCCGGCTGCACGACCTGCAGTACGACTACGCGCGGTGGCGGGTAGGCGCGCAGTTGCCGGAGTTGCACGGCCGCCTGGCCGACAGCTATCTGGAAACCTGGGGAGGACTCTCGGCTGGGCTTCCCGCCCTCGACCCGGTCGACGCTAACGATGACGATTTCCAGTACGGGATGAGTCATATGGCTGACCATCTGGCGGAAGCAGGCCGGGACGGCGCGCTGCACGAGTTGCTGGCGGCAGAGTCATCCGCAGCCGTGGATGGGAGCGGCAATCGCTGGTTCGATGTTCATGATCGGCTGGGATGGTTGGCCGAATATCTCGCTGACATCGACCTGGCGCGTGCGCGAGCCGAGAAGTCAACGGATCAAGCGGGGACGTCGGGCGACACGGCCCGGCATATCGCGACGGAGATTCGGTACGCCCTGATGAGAAGCTCACTGGCGAGCATCGCCGGCAGTATCCCGCCGCGGCTCCTGGCCGTCCTGGTACGCCGCGGGATGTGGCCCCTTGAGAAGGCGCTGGCGTACGCGACCGTAATGTCCGACGCGGACGATCGGGCTGCAGCGCTTACCCTGCTCGCGCGGCTTCTTAGGGACGGGACCAGTGAGCGGGCCGAGCTCTTGGACTTGGCGAAGCAGGCCGCCGGAGGCATCACCTGGTCCATGCAGCGGGCGATGGCGTACGCGCGTATCGCGGTCGCCGCATCTGAGCCGGACCGGTCGGTGCTGTTCGACCAGGCGCTTGAGGCCGCGGCCGTCAGTGCCCAGCAGGAGCGGCTGCGCGCGCGGCTGCTGACCTGGCTGGCGCGATACTATCCGGCCCGCGCGGTCGCAGAGCTGCGACGGGGCGCAGCCTCGGGTCCTTCCGATCTCGAATACCGCCGCGCGATGACCGCGTCCCTGGAGATGCTGCCTGAGCTGCGAGACGACGTCCTCGACACGGCGCGGAACGCCCGCTACCGTGGCGAGCGCGGTGACGCGTACAAGGCGGTACTTCGATGCACCCCGGAGGAACAGCGGCGGCCCGTCATCGAGGAGATGCTCGCCGCCGTCGCCGGCGCTGGGGAGCACTGGCGAAAAGAGGAGCTCGCGGTCGCAGTCGTGCCGTACCTGTCGGCCCAGCAGCTGCCCGCCTTCTTGGCCGGAATCCTTGATCAAGCGTCGCCGCATACCACCATCGAGGTCCTAGCCGGCGCGTTGCCACGCCTGCCCCCGGAGCACCATGCCGACGCCCTGGCCAAGGCGGTCGCGGCCGTGCGCGCCGTCGCGCCGAAGGGCGACCGGCAGGACCTGCTCGCGTTGCTGTCGGCCATGCCGCAACCCGATCGCGTCAACCTGATCGAAGGGATCGCCGACGCCTCCCAGCACGCCGATCCCCCCGGCACCGAATGGATGCTGTGCGCGCTGGCGCCGATGCTGCCCGAACACCTCCTTCGTCGCGCCGTTGACGCCGCCGGTGCCGTCAGCCCACCCAGCGAAGCGCTGAGTCAGCTCGCACCGTACCTGCCGCCAGACCTCCTCCGCCGTGCGCTCGCGGTCCCTCCGCTCGACTCGGCTGAGGAATGGGCACAGGCCTTCGTGCACCTTGCGCCCAACCTGCCCCGTGCGTCGCTGCGGCAGATCACCGAACTGGTCGCGACCGTCAAGGACGAGGTACGCCGGCTTGCCTTGCTTAACCAGCTAGCTCCGTGCCTGCCCTCCGACCTGGTCGGCTTCGCGGCCGAGATCGCCGAGACCGCTGAATCAGCCGACATCGAGACGCGCGCCCAGTTGCTCGCCGGGCTCGCGGCCAGGGCTGAGGAACCGGAACGCGGCATGCTCCACCGCCAGGCACTCGACATGGCCGACTCCGAAGGCTACCCACACCGCCGGTTCCGGCCGCTGGCGCGGATGACTCGAAATCCCGAACAGCTCATCGACGTCTTGCGCATGCAGTGCACGCTGGATCAGTGGCGTGACCGGCATTCCCGAGCCGGGCTAGGGTCACCAGCCTTGCCCGACGCGGTGAGCAGCCGTGCCGTGGAGATCGTGCGCGGTATCGAAGAACCATGCTCCCGCGCGCGGGCGCTGGCGATGCTCGTGCCGCACGTCACCGAGTCACGACGTCCCGGCCTGCTCAAGGAGACGGCAGAAGACGGATTCCGCCCGCACGACCACCCTGACGACATACCGTGCGAGGCGCTGGAAGCGCTCGAGCAGGCGGTACACGCTGTTCCCGCGGCGGCACGGCTACCCCTCACACCCCAGCTGGAACAAGACCTCATCAGGGACGAAAGCCGCGACCGTATGCGCCAGCTCATCTGGCTGGCGGTGTACCTGTCGGACAACTACGGCGATGACCTGCAAGACCAGGCGCTCCGATGCGCAGCCAGGCTCAGCGCCGCGGACGAACCAGACCATGTCCGCCGACACGGCACCAGCGCATTCGGGAAACTCGCCCCCTACCTGTCCCCCCAGCGGCTGCTACAAGCCGTAGCACTTGCTCAAGATCTAAGAACACCCGGCGAGCGGTCGGCCGCGCTCGCCGCGCTGGCAGCACACGCCGACCCGACCACGCGGCCGGCGATCATGAGCAGCGCCGTCGCCAGCATGCGCTCGATCACCAGCGATTACCAGTTGCTCGAACCGCTCGCTCGGCTCGCCCCCTACCTCCCGGCCGAAGAAGCCGCCGCGCTTGTCTCGCGACTACTTGACCTGACGCAAGAACAGCAGCTCCCACATGGCAATTCTCTCGCCGACACGATCGAGGCCGTCGCTCCGGCGCTGCCTGCCGAACTGGCCGTCCGGATGGCAGATGCCGCGCATGACGAGCCCGTGGCATCCAAACGAGCCAGTAGCAGCCGAGCCCTCGCCCGCGCCAGGTCCGGTACCAGTCTCAAGCACTGGTCGCCTTATTGGCGCACGGCGATCACCAACGCCGCGGCCGTCGGCCGACCCACGCTTCTCTACAGCATCGCAGAACTACCCCTGGGCCCATCAGAGGATCAGCCGGCCGACGAGACAAGCCAGATTGCATTCCACATAGCCCAGGCATTGCTGGACACGCGACGCTGGTGGCCCAGCGGTCCATAAAGCCGGTCAGACCAGCGTGATCCGGCCGCCCCGCCCCCGCGGGCAGCCCGAACGACACCCGGGCGAACTCGGCCGCGACCGCGTGCCACAGGTTCGCGCGGCGCAGCATCGAGTGGTCCGCACCATGACGGTCCGCGTGCTCACCTCACGGCCGAACGTCACCCCGGTCGAGGCAGAATCCGGTGTCATTTTCGGTGGCGGCCCTCCCGCGGGCTCCACCGACGAGGCCAACCTCGATGTGGAGATGGTCTATGCCATGGCTCCGAAGGCGACCATCTCCGTTTTCCAGGGCACTACCGGTATCACCGACCGGATGGATGCCATCCTGCACCACATGGCCACGTTCACCCCCCCCAGCTCACCGTGGCGAGCTGCAGTCTCTACTTCGGGGAAAGCGACAACTCGCAGCAGGCGATAGACCAGATGGCAGCGCAGGGCGTGTCTTTCTTCATGGCGTCAGGCCGGAGCTCGTGAGGAACCGCGTCGAGAAGGACCCGCCGGCGACAGCCCATTCGATCAGGCCATAGCCGATCATCAAGCCGAGCGCCCAGACGACAAGCTGCGTGAGGAGCGCCAGCGGCCCGAAGAACCCGAGAAAGGTGTCTGCGCCGGGCGGCGGAAGCCCGCGCTTAGCTGAAGGGCCTATGAATCTTCGCGGATGAGGTCGGCGGCGATCCAGGCCACCGCCATCGTGGGGGCCTGGGTGTTCCCGGCGAGTTGGAGAGGAAGGACGGAGGCGTCGACGACGCGCAGCCCGGTGACTCCGCGGACGCGCAGCTGGGGGTCGACGACATCGTCAGCCCGTGGTCCCATGGCGCTGGCGCCGACGGCGTGGTAGATGCCCGAGCCGGTGTTGAGGGCGTAGCGCACCACGTCGTCGGG
>NZ_DASZGI010000268.1:0-8009 GCF_035938995.1 Actinocrinis sp. | reverse complement strand
GTCGTGACGCCGTGGAGGATCTCCTTGTCCTGGGCGGCCTGCCGGAAACACAGCCCGCCACCGATGAAGCCGATCCCCGTGACCGCACCACCCAGAACCGCCGGGGACGATATCGAGAGCGTGCCGATCAACGCCGTGCCCGCCCCCACGAGGGAGAACGTGCGATCGCCGGCCGGTGCACCCCGCACCGCCCGCTCGAACCCCAGGAGAAAGGTCAGCGCCCAGCCGACCGTGACCCGGGTGATCAACTCCACCTCGGTGATGTGCACTGTGAACTTCCTCCCCAAAACACCGTCAGTTCGAATGCTGGTATCACCTCGCCGCGGGGCAGCAGTCTAGGGCGTGCCCCGCGCGACGGCACCGGCCGGGCCGGATTGTCGCAGAACGGATTCCCAGGCGCTTTCGAGGACTGCCGACCGATCGCTTACGGTTGCAGTCATGCTGAAGCGTGGATGGTGGTCCGGACTGGTCAACCAGGCGATTCTGGCGTGTTGGCGCAGACTAGGCGAAGCTGGGCGGGTCACCTCGAAGTCCCCCGCATCGCACCGCTTCGCATCGTTCGGTGAGGGCACCGCGATCGCGTTCCCCCAGGGCACGCTCCTCGGCGAGCGCTGGATCTCGATCGGCCACTTCACGATGATCGGACCGCACGTCACCGTCACAGCCGGGTTCGTCCCCGAACTAGACCTCGGCCCGGTACCCATCGTGCGCATCGGCAGCGGCGTCGTTCTCGGACGCGGCAGCCACGTCATCGGCCATCACTCGATCGACATCGACGATGATGTTTATACCGGCCCTTATGTTTATATTACAGACCAGAATCACGGGTACGCGGACCCTGATGTCCCCATCGGTAAGCAGTTCCCCGTCAACGCCGCGGTCTCCATCGGCGCCGGGAGCTGGCTCGGCACCGGCGCAGTGATCCTCCCCGGCACCACTATCGGTCGGAACGTCGTCGTCGCCGCTGGCTCGGTGGTCCGCGGTGTGATTCCGGACCACTGCGTCGTCGCGGGCGTCCCAGGGCGCATCGTCAAGCAGTACGTCGGCGAAGGCGAGTGGGTCAGCCCACGTCTGACCGAAATCGGTGCAGAGGCCCTCCCCAAGCCACACCAGGAACTCACCCTGCACTCACGGCCCTAGGAGCTGTCCCGTCATCGCCATCCCGTTATTTGGGAGCGGACGGTGCGGTGCGTTCGTAGATGGTCCCACCGGGTGTGAACCAGCCAGCCTTCTTACGCACTGCCGGACTCGGGTCGTCGGCGTGCGATGCCTCCAAAGCGGCGACGGCGCGTGCATCGGTGTGGGCGAACTTGCCCACGAGCTCGGCGGCCCTCATCCGAACCTGCGGGTCCGGATCAGAGTGCAGGTGCGCCAGCGCGGGCCCCAGAAGCCGTTCGGGACCGGGTGCGCAGGCGTCGTCCTTGCACCGGTCACAAGCTAGGGCGTGAAACGCGGCGATTCGCACGGCTGCGTCGGGGTCGTCGGCCATGGCGATCAGCTCGCTCATGGACTCAGTGTCGACCAGGTGATCAAGCAGACGGCAGCAACCTTCACGGACGGCTGGATCTGTGTGGCTGAGTCCGGCGCGGATCGCGCTGAGCGCATCTTGTCCGCGTCGCAGCAACTCGTGATAAGCGGCGACGGTGCGCTGTGAGTCGCCCAAACACGAGACCAGGGTGTCATTGTCGGTCCTGACGAAGCCGAGTATGGCCTCGAGTGTGAAGTCCGGTACGACGCCCAGCAACGGGATTTTCGCACACGCCCGCCGACATGAAGTTCCGCGGACGATGTCCGACATGGGGTTTCACAGTAAAGCGACCCAGCGGCGGGTGTACTGCGCGGTGATCCGGCAGCTCACTCCGAAGCTGCGACTTCGGGGCTCTCGCAGCGGGCGAACTCGCCGCGAGATTCCGGCGTGAGATCCCGTGGCCGTCTCGGCTTCCTCGACCGTGTGGGCCTGACCCGCTGAGAACCATCGCCAATTCGACGAGATCATGGACCACGGGGTTCTCAGTCGCCTCACGGGATGGGTCGCTCCCGTCCCGGTGTGCTGGACCTGACCGGATCGGTGGAACTGGCACGATCACGGTGCCGCAGCCTTCGTGGACAGCCCAGTTTTCCTGGTGACGGGCCGTTTTCAGTGCCGTGGCTCCGCAAGACGGGCTTCTAGCGCCGTCCAGCAGGGCGTCGAGCGTTCGATCCGTCACAACCAAGCCGCCAGCCGCTCGCAGATTCGTTCGATACCCCGGGCGCCAGCGCAGTCGGCCGCGCAGCTCAAGCGGTCATACAAATCCCTGGTCAGGACGATCCTTTTGGGCGTCCCCAGGTTTCATCGTCGTAGCCGGTAGTATGCCGTTACGTGCGATTTCTGAATGATCTGATCCCTCAGTACGACTTGACCTATGACGACGTCTTTATGGTCCCGGCACGCTCTGACGTCGGCTCCAGGCTCGGCGTAGACCTGAGGACCCTTGACAGCTCGGGCACCACGATCCCGATCGTCGTCGCCAATATGACCGCTGTTGCCGGCCGACGCATGGCCGAGACAGTCGCAAGGCGAGGTGGCCTCGCCGTCCTCCCGCAGGACATCCCGCTGGACGTCGTTACGAGCGTGATCAACTGGGTCAAGACGCGGCACGTGGTCTATGACACTCCGATCACGGTGCGGCCAACCGATACGGTCGGAGACCTCCTCAACCTGCTCCCCAAGCGGGCGCACGGTGCTGCTGTCGTCGTGGTCGACGGTCGGCCGGTGGGCGTCGTCACCGACGCTGACTGCCAGGCGGTAGACAGGTTCACCCAAGTAGGGCAGGTCATGTCCCGTGATCTGCTCACGGTTCCGGCCGGAATCGAGCCCGAGGAAGCGTTCAATCGCCTCAGTAAGGGCCACCACCGTCTGGCGCCGATCGTCGACCAGGACGGTCGGCTTGCCGGACTGCTTACCCGTCAAGCATCGCTGCGGGCGACGCTGTATGAGCCTGCGGTAGACACCTTGGGACAACTGCGGGTTGCAGCCGCGATCGGTATTAACGGCGACGTCGCAGGCCGAGCGAAGGCGCTTCTCGAGGCCGGCGTGGACGTGTTGGTCGTCGACACGGCACACGGCCATCAGGAAAAGATGATCGCTGCCCTGAAGTCTGTCCGAGGACTGGATCCGCAAGTGCCTGTGGCGGCGGGGAACGTCGTCTCGGCGCAAGGCGTCCGCGATCTCGTGGCCGCCGGCGCGGACATCATCAAGGTGGGTGTCGGACCTGGCGCGATGTGCACGACTCGGATGATGACTGGCGTCGGCCGACCGCAATTCTCCGCGGTGCTCGAATGCTCGGCCGAGGCCCGCAGGCTTGGAAAGCACGTATGGGCCGACGGCGGCGTGCGACACCCGCGTGACGTCGCGTTGGCCTTGGCGGCGGGAGCGTCGAACGTCATGATCGGGTCCTGGTTCGCTGGGACGTATGAGTCGCCGGGAGATCTTCAGAGCGACGGCGCCGGGAAGCTGTTCAAAGAGAATTTCGGAATGGCATCGGCACGCGCGGTGAAGCTTCGTACTGCGGATGATTCGCCGTTCGAACAAGCGAGAAAGGCGATTTTCGAGGAGGGCATCTCGTCCTCCAGGATGTACCTCGATCCGCAGCGGCCGGGCGTCGAGGATCTGATCGACTCGATCGTCGCGGGGGTCCGGTCGTCGTTCACCTATGCGGGTGCGCGGTCGATTGAAGAATTCCATGAACGGGTCGTGGTCGGAATCCAGAGCGCGGCTGGTTATACCGAAGGCAAGCCGCTTCATACGAGCTGGTGACAGTTTTTGGGCATGCCGAAGACGTGTCGGTCCCGTCCATGGCCGGGACCGACACGCGGCTCTTTCGCGCGTCAGCCGGAGTTATCCGGTCTTGCCCGCCGACTGGCGTCACCCGGGTCGGCGGACCCTTGGTGGAGGGGGACCCCTCGGGAGGTTGGTTCGCCTCCCGCTCCACCGGTGCCCCCGCGGTAGAGAACCGGGTTGTGTCAGATTCCCGGTTCCCCGCGTACCCCCTTTCGGGGGCCGGAGGCGTTGCTGCCTCCGGCGCCGGATTCTTCCGGCTGACGCGCTTTGAGCCGCCTGCGCAAGATGAGCGGCCGTCCCACCCCATGCAGGCTGTCTCAGGGCTGGGGCGCAAATGATGGGCCCCAGCGGGTCGATGGTTACTTCACGGTGAAGCTGATCGGTGCGGACTGGCTGGCACGGTAGTTGTTGTCGCCGCTGTAGGACGCTGCTGCCGTGTGGTTGCCCGGCGGCAGGTCGATCTTCTCGGCGGCTCGGCCCCGCGCCAACGGGACGGGCTTGAGCGACTTCCCGTCGATGACGAAAGTCACCGATCCCGTTTCAGCGCTGTGGCGCTGGCTGTGCCCCTTTCCGGAGCTCTTGCCCTTGCCCTTCCTGCCGGTGCCCTTTCTGCCGGTAGTGCCGCCCTTCTTCCCCTTGCCGGCCTTCGAGTCTGTGACCTCGGACTCCGCGTGCCTCGCCGAGTTCCCAGTAGCAGTCGACGGCGCCACCCGTGCGGTGAGCGTGAAGCCGTGGCCGCTCGGGTCGCCATTGGGCGCGATCAGCGTGGTCACGGTCGGGGCCGGGGCGTTCGAGCCGCTGCCCGCCGCGAACGCGATCGCGGGGGCGACAGCAATGCCGCTGATCGTCGAGATGACCAGGGCTCGGGTGAACGCACGGGACATGGTTGGCCTCCTTGATCTCGTCGTCGCTGCCGCGGGCGTCTCCCGTGAGTTTCAGCGCGACGCAGATCACGATTCCAGGAATTGCCAAGCACCGAATCCCCAAAATGACGTATTTTTCTACGCTCTTTTGCGGAGGCTGGAAGAGTTATTTAGCTGATAATCGTGTTTGAGGAAATGGATGGCGGGCGGTGAAAGGTTCGAGAAGGGAAAATTCGGGAGGCGGCGCAGCGGGTGAGGGCGGAATCGAAGACGGGGAGCAGTTAAGTGGCGGGGCGGGCGCAGAAGGGGTGAGAAGCGGAGTGGTGGAGGGCGAGGAGTGGGGAGGCGGGTGAGAGGCGGGGCGGGAGTGGTGGGAGGGTAAGAAGCTAAGCGGTGGAAGGCAAGGAGTGGAGGGGCGGGGGCGGGAGCAGAGGGGGTGAGAAATGGAGCGGTGGAGGGCGAGGAGTGGGGCGGTGGGTGAGAGGCGGGGCGGAAGTGGTGGGGAGGGTAAGGAATGGAGCGGTGGAAGAGGAGAAGCAGAGAGGCGAGTAGAAGGCGGAGAGGGGAGAAGTAGAGAGAGCGGGAAGCGGGGAGGGGAGACGAGGAACGGAGAAGCAGGTAAGCGGGGGCGGAGACGTGGCGACGTGGGAGAGGGGGTGGCGGCATTTGGAGCTGTCCGGCAGGAACCGCAGCATGTTGTTTGTGGCAGCGCGCGAGGCGCTTGGCTAGTGGCGCGGCCGGCTCAGCCCGGCGCTGGTTCGGTTCGTCGCTGGCGCGTCGCGGATTCAGGAGTCGTCTTCTGGTGCGGCTAGGCCGAAGCGTCTGCTGAGCACGGGGTCGGTTTCCCACCAGGGGCGCAGGTGGCCTTCGGGGAGTTCTTCGCCCTCGTCGGCCTGGGCTGTGGGAGCGTGTTGTTCGACCTCGAGTACGTCGAGTTCGGCGTCGATGACCGCGGCTTCTTGGCGGTCTTCGCGGAACATGCGCCGCCAGAGCGCTCCAATGAACGGCAGGCCGGCAAGGTCGCCGAGAACCCAGATCGCCCCGCCCCCGATCAGCTGGTCCTGGTGGAAGGTCATGCCCCAGGGGCGCGCGAGGTGGGTGTAGTAGTCGAGCGCGACGGTGTAGCTGCCCCACATGAGGATGATGCCGAGCCCGCCGTCGGTCACCGCTTCGGCGAATGTGATCCAGACGGACACCATGTGCGGGTACTCGTGCGGTACTGGATCGATGCGCAGCCGCATCCAGTAGTAGTAGTAACCGACTACTACGAGGGTGAACCTGAGGATCTCGTTCTGGAGGTCGCTGCGCATGGCGGCCTGGAACCATGGCGAGAGGTACACCAGGAACGGCGTGCTCAGGAACACGGCCGACACGGTCGCCGGGAAGGCGAGGAACCTCGCGGGGCCGCTCCGGATGATCGCCGTAATGCGCGCGCTTGCGCTTTCTGACGTGTTCTCGAGGAGAAGCGTCAGGGGCGCACCCAAGGCGAAGAGCATCGGCACGACCATCATCAGGAGCGTGTTCTGGACGGCCCGGGGCCAGAACAGGATCCGCTCATAGGCGCCGAGGAACGAGACGTTGACGAACACGAACAGGGCGAGGCCGGCGAAGAAGAGCCCGGTCTGGCTCGCTCGCCATTCGCCTCCGCGCGCTTTGTGCCGCTGGACGCCAATGAGGTACAGGCCCGCAGCGACGACCGCGGTGCCCACTACCCACGGGTTGAACGTCCACTGCGTGGCGTAGGCGGAGTTCTGGAGTGCGGGCGGGCCGGAGTAGGCGCTGATGATCATGTGTGAGCCGAATCCGGAGATTCCGGTTGTCATGCGCTCATCACCTCGTAGTCTTACCTGTCCCGTGGCACATCGTAGGCAATCGCGCCGCGTCCGGTGCACGGCGGGGGTCAGTGTGGCGGCTTTGCGGTGACGGATGGCGGATGGGTGCGGGATGGCGGTGCTGGCTGGGGGCGGCGTAGCGAGAGGGGAGGATGAAGGGACGCGCTGGTGGGGGCGGTCAGGTGGGGCATCGGCGGGTCGGTAAGTGAGGACTGGGAAGCGGAGTATTTCGGGGGAGGTGGGAGGAGCGTGGAGGGAGAGAAGGGTGGGCATGGGCGGTGACGATCGGATTGTCGGACTGAGCGGGTCGAACGAAGTTGCGTGTCGGGGCCACTTCGCCAGGCCGAGCGGGTTAGAATTCGAACGAGAGTTCTAGAGCGCGTCGCGCTTGAGGGTCGATCAGGCCGGTTTTGCCGGGATTTTTCGGTATTTCCCTGCCGACGGGCTTCGCGACATGACACAGTTGCCGCTGAGGCGGGTTCGCGTTCTGGTGCGGCGGTGTTGTCGGCGGTGGCCGGTAACGTCCTTGTCGCAACTCCAACCGGCGGCCCCGAGACCGCGGACACACAGACACGGAGGCGAAGGAACCATGGCGGCGTCCACCGACCGGGAGAAGGCGATCGACGCGGCGCTCGCGCAGATCGAGCGGCAATTCGGCAAGGGCTCCCTGATGCGCATGGGCGATCAGACCCGGACCCCCATCGACGTCATCCCGACCGGCGCGATCGCGCTCGACGTCGCGCTCGGCGTCGGCGGTCTGCCGCGCGGCCGCGTGGTCGAGATCTACGGCCCCGAATCCAGCGGCAAGACCACGGTCGCGCTGCATGCGGTGGCGAACGCCCAGCGGGCCGGCGGCTTGGCCGCGTTCATCGACGCTGAGCACGCTCTCGACCCAGACTACGCGAAGGCGCTCGGCGTCGACACGGAGAATCTGTACATCTCCCAGCCGGACAACGGCGAGCAGGCGCTGGAGATCGCGGACACGCTCATCCGCTCCGGCGCGCTGGACGTCATCGTCATCGACTCGGTGGCGGCGCTGGTTCCGCGCGCCGAGATCGAGGGCGAGATGGGCGACTCGCACGTGGGTCTCCAGGCACGGCTGATGAGCCAGGCGCTGCGGAAGATCACCGGTGCGCTGAGCCAGTCGAAGACCACGGCGATCTTCATCAACCAGCTGCGTGAGAAGGTCGGGGTGATGTTCGGGTCGCCGGAGACCACGACCGGCGGCCGGGCATTGAAGTTCTACGCGTCGGTGCGGCTGGACGTGCGGCGGATCGAGACCCTGAAGGACGGGCAGGACGCGGTGGCGAACCGCACCCGGGTGAAGGTCGTCAAGAACAAGGTCGCACCGCCGTTCCGGCAGGCCGAGTTCGACATCGTCTACGGCCAGGGGATCAGCCGGGAGGGCGGGCTGATCGACCTCGGTGTCGAGCACGGATTCGTGCGCAAGTCCGGGGCCTGGTACACGTACGAGAGCGGGCAGCTGGGGCAGGG
>NZ_DASZGI010000267.1:0-3969 GCF_035938995.1 Actinocrinis sp. | reverse complement strand
ACCCGCTTGCGCGGTGCGGTCTTCTCGTCGGCGGTCATGTTCGGCTGCCCCTCGTCCTCTGGGTGCACGGTGCATCCATGTGGCCACCAGCGTAGTCGAGGCGAAAGGCGGCGGCGCGGCCCCTCCACGATCCGGTATGCTGTGCTCCGTATGGGGCCCCGGTAGCCCAATTGGCAGAAGGCAATGGATTCAAAACCCATACAGTGTGGGTTCGAGTCCCACCCGGGGCACTTGAGGAACAGGCCGTTCACTATTTCGAGTGGGCGGCTTTCCTATTTGCGCCATATTTTAGGTTTTGTCAAGACGATCACGCCATCGCCCAATCGACCCACCCGCTCGAACTGCACAGAGATGCGGCAACGCTGCTCCGCGCGGGGATTCCAAACGTTGCTGTGGCCGCTCGGCCATGTGTACCGCCCGGCACGAATTGCATATCGGTGGCGCGGCGGGAGTCGGTCGCGAAGCTGGACGAGTTCGTGGGGCCGAAGTATTGACCGCGCACGTGTGACGGCTGGGCGGGACGCCGGGGAGTCCGTCGAACGTGGCCTTTTCGTCTGCGACGAGCGCCGCATTAAAGCCGCAGTAGCCGCATTAAACCCCTGTGGGCCGGACCGATTCACGGTCCGGCCCACACGGGTCGATGTTCGGGCCGGTCAGCTCGAGTGCTGCTGCAGGCGGTAGGCCGGAGCGGCGCCGGTCACCGCATCGCCGACACGGTGGACGCGGACGGCGTTGGTGGAGCCGGGGATCCCGGGCGGGGAGCCGGCGATGATGATGATCAGCTCGCCGGGCTGGCAGCGGCCGAGCTTGAGCAGGGCCTGGTCCACCTGCATCACCATCTCGTCGGTGCTGCCCACCTCGTCGCCGATGAAGGTCTCGACACCCCAGGTCAGCGCGAGCTGGGAGCGGACGATCGGCTCGGGGGTGAACGCGAGCATCGGGATCGGCGAGCGGTAGCGGGAGAGCCTTCTGGCCGTGTCGCCGCTCTTGGTGAAGGCGACCAGGAAGCTCGCGGACAGGTAGTCCCCGAGCTCGGCCGCGGCTCTCGCGACGGCGCCGCCCTTGGTGCGCGGCTTGGAGATCGCCTGGGGCAGGCCCTTCTTCAGGACCTCCTCCTCGACCGCGCAGATGATCTTCGCCATGGTCTGGACGGTCTCGACCGGGAAGTCGCCGACCGAGGTCTCGGCCGAGAGCATGACCGCGTCGGCGCCGTCGAAGATCGCGTTGGCCACGTCGGAGGCTTCGGCGCGGGTCGGGCGGGAGGCGCTGATCATCGAGTCGAGCATCTGGGTGGCCACGATGACCGGCTTCGCCATCCGCCGGCACATGGTGATCAGCCGCTTCTGGACCAGCGGGACCTGCTCGAGCGGCATCTCGACGCCCAGGTCGCCGCGGGCCACCATGATCCCGTCGAAGGCGTCGACCACCTCGTCGAGGTTCTCCACCGCCTGCGGCTTCTCGACCTTGGCGATCACCGGCAGGCGCACGCCGAGCTCGTCCATGACCGCGTGCACGCCGTCGATGTCCTTGCCGCTGCGCACGAACGACAGCGCGATCATGTCGGCGCGCAGGCCCGCCTCGTTCTCGCCGAGCGCCCAGCGCAGGTCGGCGACGTCCTTCTCGGACATTGCGGGCACGGAGACAGCGACGCCGGGCAGGTTGATGCCCTTGTTGTTGGAGACCTTGCCGCCCTCGACCGTCACGCACACGACCTCGGGGCCGTCGACCCGCACGACGTCGAGGGCGACGCGGCCGTCGTCGATCAGGATGCGGTCGCCGGGGTGGCAGTCCCCGGCCAGGCCCTTGTACGTGGTCGAGCAGATGTGGCGGTCCCCGGGCACGTCCTCGGTGGTGATGATGAACTCGTCGCCGCGCTCGAGGACGTGCGGGCCGTCGGCGAACCGGCCGAGGCGGATCTTCGGCCCCTGGAGGTCGACCAGGATGCCGACCGCACGGCCCGCCTCGTCGGCGGCCCGGCGGAGGTTGAAGTACCGCTCTTCGTGCTCGGCGTAAGAACCGTGCGAAAGGTTAAGCCGGCCGATGTCGAGGCCCGCCGCCACCAGAGCCTTGAGCTGCTCGGGAGACCCTGCGGAGGGGCCGAGGGTACAGACGATTTTCGCGCGACGCATAAAGCGACCCTATCCCTTACCCAGCGGTAACTTTGCCCAAACGGGTGAGCATCGTTCGAGTACCGCCGGAAGCGCGCACCATCCGGCGACTGCGGTCACCCCATCTTACCGAGGCGCGTGGAACGACGATCGGCCGCCCACCTGAAGCTGCGGTGGACGGCCGGTCAAAGGGTGGTTGCGCGGGGGCGCGCCGCGCGCTCCGCCAGGCGTCCGGTCAGACCATCAGGGGCCGTACGGTCGGCGCGATGGCGGTCGGCAAAGTGGTGACACCGGCCAGGTATCGGTCCACTCCGGCCGCGGCGGAGCGGCCCTCGGCGATGGCCCACACGATCAGCGACTGCCCACGTCCGGCGTCTCCGGCCACGAAGACGTTGGGCAGGTTCGTGCGGTACTCCGCGTCGCGCTTGATGTTGCCGCGCTCGTCGAGTTCGAGACCGAGCTGCCCGACCAGACCGTTGTCCCGCTCGGGACCGGTGAATCCCATGGCGAGAAGGATCAGCTGGGCGGGGATCTCCCGCTCGGTGCCGGGGACGGGGGCGAAGCGGCCGTTCTCTAGGGTGACTTCAGTCAGCCTCAGGGATTGGACGTTGCCGTGATCGTCGCCGACGAACTCGGTGGTGTTGACGGCATAGACCCGCTCGCCGTTCTCCTCGTGCGCCGAGGAGACCCGGTAGATCATCGGGTAGGTCGGCCAGGGCTGCGCGGAGGGGCGCTCGTCGGCCGGGCGGGGCATGATCTCCAGCTGGGTGACGGAGGCGGCGCCCTGGCGGGTAGCGGTGCCCAGGCAGTCCGCACCGGTGTCGCCGCCGCCGATGATGACGACGTGCTTGCCCTCGGCGGTGATCGGCGCGGTGACGTAGTCGCCCTCGACGACCTTGTTGGCGAGGGGGAGGTATTCCATGGCCTGGTAGATCCCGCCGAGCTCGCGGCCCGGGACGGGCAGGTCGCGGGCCTTGGTCGCGCCGACGGCGAGCACGATCGCGTCGTAGCGGTCGCGCAGCGCCGAGGCGAGGATGTCCTGGCCGATGGCGACGCCGGTGCGGAACTTGGTGCCCTCCGCGCGCATTTGCTCGATGCGCCGATTGAGGTGCCGTTTCTCCATCTTGAACTCGGGGATGCCGTACCGCAGCAGGCCGCCGGGCGCGTCGTCGCGCTCGAAGACCGTCACCGCGTGCCCGGCCCTGGTCAGCTGCTGGGCGGCCGCGAGCCCGGCCGGGCCCGATCCGATCACCGCCGCCGAGCGGCCCGACGCGGCGGCCGGGGGCAGCGGCACCACCCAGCCCGATGCGAAGGCCCGGTCGATGATCTCCACCTCGACCTGCTTGATCGTGACGGGATCAGCGTTGATTCCGAGCACGCAGGCGGCTTCGCACGGCGCTGGGCAAAGCCGCCCGGTGAACTCGGGGAAGTTGTTGGTGGCGTGCAGCCGGTCGGCGGCATCCCGCCAGTCGTGCCGCCACACCAGGTCGTTCCACTCCGGGATCAGGTTGCCCAGCGGGCATCCGTGGTGGCAGAAGGGGATGCCGCAGTCCATGCACCGGCCCGCCTGCCGTTCCAGGCGGCTGGGCGGGAACGGCTCGTAGACCTCGCGCCAGTCGAGCAGGCGCAGGTCGACGGGCCGGCGGACGGGGGTCTCGCGGGGGGTGGTCATGAAGCCCTTGGGGTCAGCCATGCGAACCCTCTCTAACCGTGCGCCGCGGCCATGACGGCCTCGTTGACGTCGCGGCCTTCGCGCTTGGCCGCCGACGCGGCGGACAGCACCCGCTTGTAGTCCTTCGGCATGACCTTGGTGAACCGGCCGGGATCCCAGTCGGCCAGCAGCCGCGCGGCGACTGCGGAG
>NZ_DASZGI010000266.1:0-31066 GCF_035938995.1 Actinocrinis sp. | reverse complement strand
TAGTCGATGCGCAGTGATTCGACGAGTTGGTAGGCGTTGGACTGGGTGTAGACGTCGGCGCCGCCGAGCTTGTCGATCCAGTGGGGGACGACCGCGTCGGCGGCCTGGGTGGCGACGCCGTCGAGGTAGGCGCGGAAGACGGCCCACGGGTTGGTGGCGTCGACGGACCCGTAGATGGTGGCGGGGTTGAAGGTGTCGATCGCGTTCGCCGCCGCGGCCTTCAATTCGGCGACGTACTGCTGCTGGATGGTGACGTCGTCGCGGGTGCCGAGGCGGGTGAGGTGGCCGCCGACGAACGTTTCGAAAGGGTAGCTGAGTGCCTGGTCTGGCGCATTGAGCCAGCCGGGGATGTTCTGCGACTCGGCGAGGTAGGCGAACGGTACCCAGCCGGGGAAGACGACATCGACGAGCATGAGAACCCGCTGGTCGGGCAGGTAGGTGAAGATGTTGCCGGGGGAGTGGTTGGGGCCGTGGTAGGCAAGCTCGATGCGGTCTTCGCCCGCCGTGATGGTCAGCCGGTCGTCGAAGGTGACGTCCGGCAGCGGCCGGTTGGGATCACGCGCCTGCCGTAGCAGGCCACTGACCTCGCGCTGGGCGTAGAAGCGGGCACCGTCGTAGAGGGTCATGGCGCCGGTGTGGTCGGCGTGATGGTGGCTGTAGACGGCGTGGGTGACCGGGGCCTTGGTCACGCTCGCGATCGCGCGCAGAATGTTGTTCCCGATCGTGGGCGGCGCGTCCACGACGACGACCCCCTCGGCGGTGGCGAGGAAGATCATCTGATAGAGGCCGTCGGTCAGCCAGTAGGTCCGCTCGGCGATCTCCTCGATGAGGTAGCCGGGCGCGGGGATGGCCGGGCCCTTCGCCGGCGGCGGGACCGGCGCGGTCGTCGGGGTCGGGCCGGTAACTGCCGCTGCTGCCGCGGTCGGCTGGCCGAGCAGCGCCGCCGCGGGGACGGCCGCCGCCGCGAGGCCCGCTGAAGCCATCAGGGTGCGGCGGGTCAGCGGCCGCCGGACGTAGTCGAGCCCTGGCTCTGGGGAGGGTGGAGTCATTCGCGTTGCCTTTCGTGTGATGACGGGCTGATGTGCTGCCAGGCCTTCTAGCACCTGGCCGCGCATGCGAACGGCACCAGCGTAGAATTATTTAGGTGCGCAAGCAAGTAAATTCGCGATGCGATCGCCCGGTCGTTGCGCGACCATCGTGCGAAGCGATCTCCGCGGCCGAATCGTCACCCGGACGGCCAGACAGAACGAAGACCGCTGTACATGTACACGCTAAAGCGGCGTAGACGACCGCGCCGCCGACTCCACCTTCTTCAGTCGACGCATTGCCCTACCCGGGACGACGGAGTCTGCGCCGCGAAGCGATCCTGCGGCTGTTCTGGGCAACCGGACGGCAACCAAAGAGCAAACGGCCACTGCGAGAGTCGCGGTCTATGGCGGCCAAATCTCACGTTCGCCTGGCGCGACGTACGGGCCGTGGCGACGGAGATGGTCGTGTCACCTACGAGGGGAACATAGTGCGCACACGCGTCGGACCGTTACTGGTCATGCTTGCGGCCGTCGTCGGCCTGGTTGCCGGGCCGCCGACAGCCGCCAGGGCGGCCTCTGGTCCGAGTTACGAGATCGAATGGGATTCCACCGGGCTCGCCGTGGATTCGCTTGGCACGACTGTGTGGCAGACCCTGGCCACGACGTCCTGGGCGGGCCGCGCCTCCCAGGTATGGGTCACGAACGTAGTAGCCAACCCGTGGAGTTGGAGCGTCAACGCCGAGTCCGGTCTGTGCATGGTGACCGGTGGCGCGGCACGGATCGGCGACCCCGTCGTTCAGGGGGCGTGTGGGTACAACGGCTATTCGGAGTGGGGAAATGTCGCGGCTCCCGGGCCGTGGACCGGCCGGGTGCATATCGTCAACCGTGCTACCGGACTATGCGTGGGCATCGGCGCGGTCAATGGAGCCGGCGAGCCGACGCTGGAGCTTCAGCGCTGCAGCCAGGCCGGACCGTGGTGGGTGTATCGCCAGGTCGGCTGACTGGTGGTCCGCCTGATCCAGCGTCTGGGCCGAATCGGTCCAGACGCTGGTCATGGTGGCCCGGCAAGTGGGGTCGCCAACTGTGCTGTCCGGGCGGTTGGAAACCGCCTGTCCTTGGCCCGACTCACGCTGTGCGGACCAGTCGGGCTCGGACGCGATCTGCATGCGGATGTTGAAGGACGTCGAGGATGCTGAGCGCGTTGTGCCATGCATCCTGCGCGGCGGCCGTGTTGCCGACGGCTTGGTGGGTTTCTGCCAGATGAGTCAAGGTGTCCGCTTCGTTGTAACGGTCGCCGAGGCCGCTGTAGAGGTCGAGGGCGTTTCGGTAGCAGACGAGTGCCTCCTCGTACTGGCCGACGAGATGGCATGCGTAACCCAGGCTGTCCCAGGTGGTGGCCTGGCCGTTGCGGTCGCCGAGCTGTTGCTGGAGCGTGAGGGCTTGCCGGCAGTGCAGGAGCGCCTGGCGGCCGTCGCCGAGCTGGGCGTGGTACCAGCCCATGGCGTTGAGGGCATTGGCCTGGATGGCCTGGTTCTCGGTGGTGCGGGCGAGTTCGTAGGCCTGTCTGGCGTGGTCGAGCGAGTCGTCGGCGCAGCCTTGCAGGTCGCGGATCCACGCCAGACCCAGGTGGGTGCGCGCCTGCCGGATTCGGTCGCCGAGGTCGCGGAACAGCTCGATGGCGCCCAGGAAGTTCGTGTGGGCCTCGTCGAGGCGGCCCAGTCGACTGTACGCGCGGGCGAGGCCGTAGTGCGCGTTGGCGCGGCCGTCCTGATTGCCGACTCGCCGCGCGGCGTCGAGGGCGACGTTCTGCACGGTGGCCAGGTCCTGCCAGCGGCCGCGTCGTTCGAAGAAGGTCGTGCACGTCCAGGCCAGCTGCCAGGAGTGGTCCGGGAACCCGGTCTCCGCGGCGCACTGCGTGATCGCGACGAGCACGGATTGCTCGTCGGTGAACCAGTTCAACGCTTCGTCGTGGTCTGCGGGGTGGTCGGGTAAGGCTCCGATGCACGGTTTGGACAGCGTGATCGGCTGCCGGTGTGGGTTGAGCAGTATCGAGGCGGCGTGGGCGGTGTGCAGGTAGTAGTCGAACATTCGATGTCTGGCTGCTTGCCGGTCATCGTCGGTGTCGTCGCTCAGGACGCGCTCACGGGCGTAGGCGCGCAGCAAGTCGTGAAAGACGTAACGGCCGGGAGCGGATTCGATCAGCAGGTGGGCGCGACTGAGCTGCTCCAAAGCGGCGCGTGTCTGTTCGTGCGGGAGTCCCGCGAGACTTGCGGCCGCCGCGGCGGTGATATCAGGGCCGGGATGCAGGCCCAGGAAACGAAAGGCGCGGGCGGTCGAGGCGTCCACGGCGTAGTAGGACCAGGACAGCACGGCACGCACGTCCGCGGCGGCCTCCCCGGCTGAGAGAAGGTCCAGACGACGGCGGGTGTCGCGCAGCTGCTCTGTCAGGGTGCTGAGTGGGGTGCCGGCGCTGGCGACGGCGCGTGCGAGGGCGAGGTTCAGCGCGAGCGGCAGGCGGGCGCACAACTCGATGAGTTCTTCGGCCGCTTGCCGCTCGGGGGCGAGGCGTTCGGCGCCCAGCCGCGCTGCCAGCAGTTCGCGCGCCTCGTCGAGCGTGAGCAGGTCGAGGGCGAGTGGGAGTGCGCCGTCGAGGGCCACGAGGCCGCTCAGCCGGTCGCGGCTGGTGACCAGGACCAGGCAACGCGGCGCGCCAAGCAGCAGGGGCCTGACCTGTTCGGCATCGCGGGCGTTGTCGAGCACGATCAGAGTACGGGTATCGGCCAGGCGGCTGCGGTACATGGCAAGGCAGGCGTCTGAGTCTGCCGGGATGCGCGCGGGCGGAACGCCGAGCGCGTCCAGGAACAGGCGCGCAGCGGCCGCTGGATGCAGCGGGCGAGCGGCGGGATCGAAGCCGCGCAGATTCACATAGAGCTGGCCGTCGGGGAATCGGTGAGCCGCCTGATGCGAGAAATGCACCGCCAGCGCCGTCTTGCCGACACCGGCCGTGCCGCTGATCACCACCGCTGCGAGTACGCTGCCGCCCGCGTCCCCATTGCCCAGCAGGTCGTGCAGCAGCTTGAGCTGATCGGCGCGGCCGGTGAAATGCCGGATGGACGCGGGAAGCTGTCGCGGCGCCGGATCCGGTGCGCTCGACTCTTGCTGCGCGATGGCGGCGGGCGGCGGCGCGGCCAGCGAGGGATCCCGACGCAGCAGGGACGAGTGCAGAGCGGTCAGCTCGCTACCGGGATCGACACCCAGTTGCGTGGCGAGATCGGCCCGGGCACGCCGGTAGACCTGCAATGCCGCACTGATATCGCCACACCGGTACAGCGCGAGCATCAGCTGCCCGACCAGTTGCTCCCGCACCGGGTGCTGCGCGACCAACTGCGTCAGCTCGGCGACCACGGCTGGGTGTCGCCCGGCGGCCAGCTCCGCTGCGATGCGCTGTTCCATGGCGCTGAGCCGAAGGTTCTCCAGACCCCGCGCAAGGTTCCGCGCACCAGGTCCCGTGGCTGGATCCTCCAGGGCAGATCCCTGCCAAAGCTCCAGCGCCTCGCCCAACAGCCGCGCTCGCGCCAACGGGTCGGCAACGCCCGTGGCGGCGGCGACTTGGCGCTGGAATCGGTGCGCGTCCACCTGGGCGGAATCCACCCGCAGGACGTATCCCGACGGGGTGCTCAGCAGCTCCACTCCGCACGCGGCGGCGCCCGCCAATGCCGCGCGCAGCCTGGCGATGTGCGCGAACACGACCCGCCGGGCCGCTTGCGGCGGGTCGTCCCACATCAGGTCGACGAGACGGTCAACCGATACAGCGTGCTGACATTCCAGCGCGAGCAGCGCCAGGAGCAGCCGCCGCTTCGGCGGTCCCAGGTGCACCGTGCGCCCGTTCACGATGACTTCGATCGCCCCGAGGACGCGGAACTCGACCGCGCCCTGCCCCTCCCGCTCGTCCACGGTCCCCCCTTCGGCCTGCCTTCCCATCATGAGCGCGGTGTCCGACACCAGGCGACAGACCTTGCACGCACGGTGATCCTACGGCGGTCGTGGGCAACCGGACGGCAACCAGAGTGCAAACGGCCGCTGCAAGAGTCGCAGCCCATGGCGACCAAACTCACGTCCGCCGGGGACGACGTTCGGACCGCGGCGAAAGCCCTCGTACTTCTGAACGACGGTCCCCGGCGCGGTGAGCTTGCCGAGCTGTGCGTTGCGATGGGCTGGCAGCTACACGACGCCGGGCCGGAGTCGTCATGTGGCCCCCGTCAGGCTACGTATCGGGTCGCCGAGTTGCTGGGGCGCGCGGACAGCCCACGCCGCTGTGTGCTGGTCGGGTATGGCGAGATGGGCCTGGCCGCCTTGGCTGCTGCATACCGCTATCCCCAACGGGTGACCGCGGTCGTCGCGATCGACATACCGTTCGACGGCGCCGTGCGGTCCGACGTCGCGAAGCTGTCGTGCCCGGTGATGGTCCTGCCCGCGAACGATCCAGGGGACGTCGTCGCAGCGGTCGCATGGTTTCTGCGCAAGCGTGCCGCGCCTGCTTATGCCGATTAGGCGCTCGGATGCTCGCTGAGGCCTCCAGGTGTCGAGCACGTAGCCGACGGCCCGGGAGGCGCCCAGGTGTGGCGCCTCCCGAACCGCGTATACACGTCTCCGGCCCACGAGGGGTACCAGTCGGCCGTCTCGGGATGGATGAGCATTCTGATCAGGCCTAAGGTCAGCGCAATGCCGGAGATCGGCTGGAACGTGGCACCGGAGGCGAGGGTTGGGGATTGCGCGACCGGCGCCGTGGGTCAGGCGTCTCGGACGACCTCGTAGCTGACGAAGGTCAGACCGTTGCCGACGGTGCTCGTGCGGATCAGCCGCAGCGGCTTCTGGCTGCCGGTCTCGCCGAACAGGCGTCGGCCGTCTCCGACCAGAACCGGAAGGATGAACATCCGCAGCTCGTCGACGAGGTCGTGCTCGATCAGCGTGTGCACGAGCCGGTAGCTCGCGTACACCAGGATCTCGCCGCCGATCTCCTTCTTCAGCCTTGAGACTTCGCCCACCACGTCGCCCTTGAGGACCGTCCCGTTGGACCACACGGGCTCGGCCAGAGTGTCGGACACCACGTACTTGGGCATGGCGTTCAGCTTGTCCGCCCACTCGCCGTCGCGGGACTGCCACCGCTCGGCGAACCACTCGTCGCTGCGCCGCCCCAGCAGGATGGCCTCGGCGCCCAGCGCCTCGTCGGCGAAAACCCTCGCCCACGCGTCGTAGTCCGCGCCCAGGGACTGGCCGAACCAGCCGCCGCGCCGGGTTCCCTCCTTGCCGTCCGGGTCCTCGACGACGCCGTCGAGCGACATGTTGGTCGAGATCACGATCTTTCCCATTGTCGGTCACCTTTCCTCGGTGTTCTGACCGTCATCGGTGCAGACACCGCGGCGCCGCTGGACCGGGCGGCCGGGAAGCGCCCAATTCTCTGCCCGGCCGGTGTCAAATAGGGGATCGGGTCAGCGGCCCGGCAGCGAGCGCGGGAGCCCGAACCATGGCAGTACGCTGTTGTCGAAGCGGGTCAGGGCGCAGATGCGGTCTCCGGCCAGGGCGAGGACGTACAGGCCGGTCCCGTGACGCGCGCCGCCGGGGGAACGCAGGTAGGCGCCGAAGGCCGGCTGGCCGTTGGCCCGGGTCGGCACTAGGTCGAACCGGCGGCCCGCGTCGAACAGGTAGGTGCTGAAGCGGGCGACCACGTCGTGGCCCACGTATTCGAATGGCATCGGCGGCATCGACATGAACACGTCGTCGGTCAGCAGGGTCACCAGCGCGTCTACATCGGCGGACTCCCACGCGTGCACGAACTTCGCCACGATTTCGTCCTCGGCGCGCGAGCCGGGAGCGGGGGCGGGTTCCCGGCCGCCGGCCGGTCCGCGTCGGCGCTCCAGGCCGACGCGCGCCCGTTTCAGGGCGCTGTTGACCGATTCGACGCTCGCGTCCAGCATGTCGGCGACCTCGCTCGCGCGAAATCCGAGGACGTCGCGCAGGAGGAGGACGGCGACCTGGCGGGACGGCAGGGTCTGCAGCGCGGTCACGAAGGCCAGGCTGACGGCCTCGCTCTGCTCATAGCGGGCCTCCGGGCCGGGTGGCGCACCGAGCGAGCCCTCCAGCAGCGTGTCGGGGAAGGGCTCAAGCCAGACGACCTCGCCGATCCGGGTCGGCTCCGGCGGCTCAACCGCGGGCACGTTCCACGCCTTCGCGGGCCGCCGACCCGCCGAACGCAGTGCATTGAGACACCGGTTCGTGGCGATCCGGTACAGCCAGGTGCGCAGCGAGGCTCGTTCGGCGTACCCTGACAACCCCTGCCAGGCGGCCAGCAGCGTGTCCTGGACCGTGTCCTCAGCATCCTGTAAGGACCCGAGCATCCGGTAGCAGTGCACCTGCAACTCCCGGCGGTGCGGCTCGGTCAGATCCCGGAACGCGTCGCCGTCGCCGGCCCTCGCCCGCGAGATCAACTCGGCACTAGAGGCGCTCACCCTCACGACACCTTCTCCCCGCAGCTTGCTGCCTGTCGGACTTCCACCCTCGTACAGACACCGGCCGCAGCGCGAACTGGGCGGGATGCGGGCATCTGGTTCCCCGGCTGCGGATGTCGAGGCTGCCGGATACGGTTTGGGCAGCCTCGACCGGCGCTATGTGGTCCTGCCAGGCTTTTCGGGTCGTCTTTCCTCACCAGGCGAGCTGTTGTCGGGACATTGCCTTAGTCGACGCGGCGTGCCGGTTGCTACATGTCCATGCCGGAGGGGTCCGGAAGCGCGTCGTAGGAGCCGTCGTCGCCCCCGCCGTAGCCGCCGTCGCTCATGCCGCCCCCGGAGGGGTCCGAGGATGGGTCCATGCCCGGGTCGAAGTCGCCCGGCATGTCGGACCCGTCGCCGCCCATGCCAGAGAGGTCCATCGACGGGTCGTAGAGGCCACCGTCGTCACCACCGTCCAGGCCACCCATACCTGGTCCGCCGTCGTCCAGCAGGCCATCGGGGGAGCCGCCATCCATCGACGCGCCGCCTCCCTCATGAGGCTGGCCGCCTGCCGAGTGTTGTTGCCCACCACTTGCCGCGTGCTGGCCGCCACCTGCCTCGTGCTGCTGGCCGCCGCCCGCTTCGTGGTGTTGCGCGCCGCCCGCCGCGTGTTGTTGCCCGCCGCCTGCCTCGTGCTGCTGGCCGCCGCCCGCGTGGCCGGGCTGAGTGCCGGCGGATTCCGGGTTGCCCTGCTCGAAGCCGCCCGCGGCCGGGTCCAGGGAGCCACCCATGCCCGGGTCATCTCCACCGCTCAGCGGGTCGCCAAAAAGGTCGTCGGCGCCCGGGTCGCCGCCACCACTCAGCGGGTCGCTGAACAGGTCACCGAGGCCCTGACCGTCGCCACCGCTCAGTGGATCGCCGAGGCCCTGGTCGCTCTGCAATGCCGATCCGGACAGGTCCGCGAGCTCGTCCATTGTCAGTCCATTTCCTTAGTGCGGTGGCTGGTGGTGTGGTGGGCGGCGGTGCCGTGTTCGACGCCGTGTCCTTCGGCTCGGGACCTTGGCCTTCGAGACAGCGAGCAGCCCTGATCGGTCTGGGGGATCACGGCCAAGGCTCCCGCCGCGTCCCCCGGCCGCGGCAGGCCCACCGGTGCAGTCGATCGGGTCCACCGCACTGCCCGTAGAGGCAAACGATCGGACGGACGGGCCACTTGACGGTGAGGCTCAGGTCAGTCGTGTGGCGGGTCCTGCGTTTTGAGCAGCGCTGGGTCGGACCAGTAGGTGATCGGCTCTGGCGTTTCGCCGCTCGGCCGCGTCGGCTTCCCGCGATAGCCTTGGCGTCGGCCCGGGATCGGCCGGGCGAGCGGTGTCGTGGCCGTGATGGCTGGCGGGTCGGAGGGGCCGGATGGTGACCGCGCTGTTGCTGGGGACCGGCGGGTTCTGGACCGCGGCGTACATCCTGTTGATCCGGATCGGGGTGCGTGAGCGGACGTACGGCATGCCGATCGCCGCCTTCGCGACGAACATCAGCTGGGAGTTCATGTTCGCCTTCGTGCGGCCGGCGGCCGGCTTGCAGCACTGGATCAACGTGGTGTGGTTCGCCTTCGACTGCGCGATCGGCTACACGGTGGTGCGTTTCGGCCCGGCCGAGTTCAAGGTGCTGCCGCGATGGGGGTTCTACGGCGCACTGGTCGCGTTGCTGTGCCTGGCGTATCCGGGGATGAATCTCGCCTCGGAGCAGTTCGACGCCGGTAAGGGCAGCATCACCGCGTTCGGGAGCAACCTGGTGATGTCCGGCCTGTTCCTGGCGATGCTGTTGTCGCGGGGATCGATGCGCGGGCAGTCGCTCGGCATCGCGGTATGCAAGATGCTGGGCACCGCGTGCGCGTCCGCGGCCATGCTTGCGGATACCAGCCTCGATGCCCGCTACCACGTCGGGTTCATGTACTACCTGTACGTCGGCTGTTTCGTCGTCGACCTGGCATACGTTGCCGCGCTGGTCGCTGTTCGACGGACCTCGGCTCGGCCCGCGGTCGAGCCGGAACTGCAGGTTGCAACGGCTCGCTGAGCTAGATGCTCGGGGCCGAGGTTCATCCCGGCACCACGGCGTCGCAGTGCCCGGATACCAGCTGCGCATCCTGGACGACGAGGGCGCGGAAGTGCCTGCGGGCGAACCGGGGACTCTCTACGTGCGCGGCGATTCGACGGCCACCGGCTACTGGTCGCGGTACGACGCCTCGCGCCGGGTGTTCCAGGGCGAGTGGCTGTGCACCGGCGACACGTACGTCCAGGATGCAGAGGGCTACTACACCTGCCTCGGCCGCACGACCGACATGATCAAGGCCAGCGGCATGTGGGTGGCTCCTGCCGAGGTCGAAACCCGCCTCCTGGAGCACCCGGCGGTTGATCAGGTCGCCGTGGTGGCGTGCTTGGACGCCGACGGGCTGGAGAAACCGGTCGCCTACGCGGTGCTCGCCGCCTCGGCCGCTAAATCAGACCCCGTAGCGCTAGAGGTGGAGATCATCGAGTTCTGCCGGGAAGGGCTGCCGTCATTCAAACGCCCGCGCCGGGTGGCGTTCCTCGACGCGCTGCCGACCACCGCGACCGGCAAGGTACGACGCGTCGAGTTGCGCGCCGCGGCTGTCGGTCTGCTGTCCGGTCCGCCGAATGAAGCAAGTGCGGTGTGAGCGTGATCGAACGCGACCTGGACGCGGCCGTCCCCGCCGGGCACATCGCCCTCGGCGCGCCGGGCCGGCTCAAGCCAGCGCCCACGGACCTCGCGACGTGGATCGACGAGGCCGTCAAGCTGTACCAGGCCCTGGCCAAGCGTCATCGCGCGAACTTCGCAGCATCGACTGACGAACGGGACTCCTCGAAGACGGGAGACGACGCGAATCGGGTGCGGCTACTCCTCGGCGGCCAACTGCGCCCACCGCGCCTGGGCCTTGGTGTTCCACTGCCGGTGCAGGTCGTCGAAGACGTTCGCCGCCCGCAGACCGATCCAGTGCGGCGGCAGCAACTCGGTCGGCAGTTGCGGATCCAGCCGAGGGAAACGCCGCCACGCGTCCACCAACCGGATCTGCGCGTAAAGGACCTCGTCCGGGGATTCCGGGCGCAGTCCGGCGAACTGGCTGAGGAAGTCCTCGTACGCTTCCGCGAGTTCGCCGAGGTGCCAGGCCTGTTCCACCATCGAATGCTCGGAGCCGACGCCCGCGAACGGCCCGCAGAACGAGACCGCGACCGAACCGAGCCCCAACTCCTCGACTATCTGCTTCGCCTCGGCCTCGCGCGCCGAGTGCGGACTCACCCATATGCCAGGCGCCGGGCTGCCCATTCCCGCCCACGTCAGACCGTTGCGCAACCGATGCCGCAGATCCCGCTGCGACTCCGGGACGCTCACGAGCAGCACCAGCCAGCGCCCGTCCCAGGACTCGCGATCCCGTCCGAAGGAGTAGATCCGTTCGGCGCCTTCGGTCAGCAGCACTGTTCCGTGCGCCGTCAGTGCCCACCGCACGCGACGCCCGTCGCGCTCCGAGACGATCCAGCCGTCCGCCGCCATCCGGTTCAGCGCCTGCCGCGCCGCCTTCTCCTCGATCCCCAGGCCCGTCGCCACCCGCAGCAGGGCCGAGGTCCACACCGGAACACCAGAGGGCCGCACATACTCGCCGAGCACCGTCAGAAGCAGCGACCTCGCGCTACGTGCTCCGGTCTGCTGGCGCCGCGTGAGCGACGGAACCGCCTCCGTCTCGTCGTCCTCACGCATGATCCGTGCACCGCTCCCTCAGGGCTTCCGTCGCAGCCGGTTCACGTCATTCTACGAGAAGAGTGCGTAGCGCCAAGGTTTGGTTAACAGCGAACGTCTGGATGGCCTTCTGGCCGGAAGGCCGCCTGAGGAGTCCTAGGGCATAGGCGCGGGTCGGACGAGCGTCCAGAGTTCGGCCCACTGCTCGGCGGTGAGGTCTTTGGGCAGGGCGCGGCTCGGGACGTGGTTTCGACGCAGCCAGGCGTGCAGGTCGGCGCGGCGCACCCGGCCGGTACGCAGGATCATCTCCGCCAGGCCCCTGCCGGGTGACTGGAAAACCTGTCTGACGAAGGCCTGATATGCGCGCTGTTCGGTGACGAGCGGGAAGGGTCGGCGGCGCATGGTGATCAGGCCCGCGTCGACGGACGGCACCGGCTGGAACGAGGCCGCGGGGATGCGGCGCACGAGCCGGAACTCGTACCAGGGCCACCAGGTCGCGGTGAGCATGCTTGCCCCGCCCACACCGGCCCGGCGGCGGGCGACTTCCCACTGCACGATCAGCACGGCGGACGTCCAAGCGTGTCCGGCCAGCAGCCTCCTGATGACGGCGGTAGTGAGGTGGAACGGGATGTTCCCGACGATGGTGTGCGGGGTGTCGGGGAATCGGTAGCGCAGGAAATCGGCGCAGACGATCTCGACCTTGGCCTCGGTATCGGCTGCCCTGTCGGGGCGCACGTTCAAGGCGAGACGGCGGGCGCGGCGGGGGTCGATCTCCAGCGCGGTAAGGGGCCGATCGAGGCGGGCCAGCGGCCTGGTCAACGCGCCGTCACCGGCGCCGAGCTCGATGACGGGGCCGGAGGTCTCGGTCCTGACGAGGCGTTGGACTTCGGCGATGAGGCGTGCGTCGGCGAGGAAGTTCTGGCCGAGTTCGTGGCGCTTGTACCTGTCCATGGGTGCTCCGCGGCTGATCGTGATCGGAGCCGGGCAGCATGCAGTGCCGCACCGGCGAATGACCCGGATGCGGCGGGGCGTTGAAGATCAGAGATCGGATCGGCCCGCCGCTAGGCGAGGCGGATCCGGATGAAGTGCGCGCCGAAAGCACACATGGAGCCGTACATGGGAGCGGAGGATAGCAGGGCAGAGGCCCGCTGCTCACGGGGATTTTCGGATGTATGGCGGGTGCGTGATGCGTGATCACGAGCGGAATATGCGGATGATTGGCCGCGCGGCGTGGCTCTGGATCGCGGGCCGGTATGGCGGCCAACCGGGGGTTGGCTAATCGGGGTTGGGCGACAGGCTCGGCCGCGCCCTTGTGATCAAGACGGTGCCCGGCACCGAGTACGCCTTCATGACCGACCCAGCCGGGCTGTGAGCCGTCCACGTCACGGTGAGCGCTTCCTAGCCTCGTTGCCGCCGTGAGCCGTGGGTGGATCAGCGTCCGAGGACGGCCATGTGCACGATGCCGACGTACAGGTTCGGGTAGCCGTCACCGGGGCCGTTCTGCTGGTCGTCGCCCGCTGTCGCGATCTTCTGCAGCACATCCATGCCCGAGGTGACCTTGCCGAAGGGTGTGTACAGCGGCGGCAGCGGCGAGGCCTTCCAGCAGATGAAGTACTGACTGCCGTTGGTGTTCGGGCCCGCGTTGGCCATCGCGACGGTGCCGGCGGGGTAGGTCGCGCCGCTGAGGTTCTCGTCGTTGAACTGGTAGCCGGGACCGCCGGAGCCGGTGCCGGTCGGGTCGCCGCACTGCAGCACATAGATGCCCTGCAGGGTTAGCCGGTGACAGTGCGTCAGGTCGTAGTAGCCGTGATCGGCCAGGAAGCGGAACGAGTTGGTGGTACATGGCGCGGCCGTGGTCTCGGCCTGGAAACCGATCACGCCCTGCGTGGTGATCATCAGAGCCGTGAAGGGCGAGCTGTCGGGCGTGGACGGCGGTAGCCCCTTGTACCGGTCAGTGGGAATCACATTGGTGTAGCTGCACGTCGTGGCGGTGTTCGCCCTGGCGACGCTGAGGTTCGCGCGGTGGCCGACGGTCAGCGGGATCAGCGTGCCCGAGGGCGTCGAGCTCGTGCCGGACGAGGCGTTCGCCGCTTCGGTGCCGCCCGCGAGCCCGAAGCCGATGGCGACGGCGACCGCGGTGGCGACTAGCCAGTTTCTGCGCATGGCGATTCCTCCCGTTCAGTGCGGGCGACGTGGGTTGAAGCCCGAGCCGTGCCCTACCCACCACGATTGCGGACTATGCCCGCTCATCGAGCTTGACCATTGCATTAATGAGTTGAGCTTCCGAGGTCGGCAGGCCGATGCCGACCGTGCCGAGCAGGCGGCCGAGCCGCTGACGGCGCGGGGGCATGGTGACCGGGCCGTTGCGGCGCGGGATGCGCGGGAGCGATCGCGGAGCGGACTGTGGTGCGGTGGTGGAGATGACGTGCACGCAGACGTGCCGAGCGAGCCGGATCGCCGTCCGGCGCAGACTCCGTCGGCGACCGCATCTCGCACCCCGCCCGACAATCTGGCGCCAAACGCATCGTCGCCCGACGGGTGGGGTGCGGCGCGGTTCGCGGCTTAGCGCATTGTCCGCGGCCCGGCGGCGATTACTGAGGCGCGCTCATCCCCGGCCGGTGGTCCGCCTCGTCCGCCGCTGGGGCCGTGATGTTGACAGGCATGGTCAGCGGCGGACGCCGGTTGTCATGCCTCGACGGGGGTCAGGACGAAGATGGGCATCGTCCTGGTGGTCTTGGTCTGGTACTGGGCGTAGTCCGGCCAGACCGCGATGGCCCGCTCCCACCAGGCGGCGTACTCCTCGCCGTGGACCTCCCTGGCCTGGTAGTCCTTCTTGGTCGGGCCGTCCTGGAGTTCGACGTGCGGGTTCGCGGTCAGGTTGTGGTACCAGACCGGGTGCGTGGGTGCGCCGCCCATCGACGCGACGACCGCGTACTGGCCGTCGTGCTCGATGCGCATCAGCGGGGTCTTGCGCAGCTTGCCCGTCTTGGCGCCCACCGAGGTGAGCACGATCACGGGCTTGCCCTGGTTGTCGGCGCCCTCGGTGCCGCCGGAGCGCTCGTAGAGGTCGACCTGATCGCGGCTGAAGTCGAAGGCGCTCGGCTCGTACTGCCCGGTGAGAGGCATCTGTCCACCATCCAATCCGACGATTGACTCGAGTGCCGCGTCCTGCCGGCGCGGCCACGGAAGCATAAACGGACTTTACCCCGTTTCTGTTTCCCGCCGGTAGAGTGGACGGCTGTGGACCGGCTCGTCGTCAGCTGGGGAAGGCCGCGCGCCGAGCGCGCCGACGCCGTGCGCAACCGGCTCCACCTGCTGACCACGGCCCGCGAGATGTTCGCCGAGCAGGGTGCGGACGGTCTGACCATGGACGGGCTGGCGCAGCGGGCGGGCCTGGGCAAGGGCACCGTGTTTCGCCGGTTCGGCACCCGGGCGGGGATCTTCCAGGCGCTGATGGACGACGACGAGCGGACCTTCCAGCAGCAGGTGCTCGCCGGACCGCCGCCGCTGGGTCCCGGCGCCCCGGCGCGGGAACGCCTGATCGCCTACGGCCGCGCCCGGGCCGGCTTCATGGTCGCGCACCGGGCGGTCGCCCGCGCCGCCCTGGACGGCAGTCAACCGGTACCGGTGGGAACGCGGGCGCCGATGTCCCAGGTGCACATCCGCATGTTGCTCGGGCAGTTGAGTCTCGACGGGGTCGACCGCGACATGCTGTCTGTCCAACTCGCCGCCGCGCTCGACGGTCCCGTGCTGCTGTACCTGTCGTCCGACGAACTCGACGAGGCCGTCGACGGGCTCGAGGAGTGCATCGGGCAGGCGTGGCAGGACCTGATCGAGCGGGTCTGCCGACCGTGACGCGACGCGGGCGCCGACTGGTGTCAGCAGCATGCGAGCTTCCCGGCACGCGAAGGCCGGGGGCACCCCACCTCATCCCGTCCGGAGCCAGATCAGACGCTCAAAAGGCTCCAGACCAACGTCTCGAACTCAGGCGACTGGTCTCGGTGCGGGAGGGCAGGGGCGACGAACTCGCCGGTTCCGCCGTGGAGGTCCGCGGTCACGAAGGTCGCCCAGACCGTCTTGCCGTTGTGGTCCGGCGGGGTCCAGCCCCAGGTGGTGGCGAGCTGGGCGACGATGCCCAGGCCCCGGCCCACTTCGCCCAGAGGGTCGGATTGCGCGGGTTCGGTGACGTGTCTGACGGTGGGCGGGGTGCCGCCGCCGTCGTGGACCATGCACAGGACGAAGGTGGCCTGCCGGATCAGGCCGAAGCGGATCGTCAGGTCGCCGATGTCGTGCGGTGCGTGCGGTACGCCGTGGCGCACGGCGTTGGTCACCAGCTCGGAGACGACCAGTGTGATGTCGCTTAGCAGTTCCCCGTGGCCCCAGTCGGGCAGGGTGGCCCGGGTGAACTCGCGGGCGAGCTTGGCGGCGCCGGGATCGGCGATCAACTCGCACTGACGGACCAGCCGGCGCTCGTGCGCGGGAACCGATTCGGCCGACGGCCCGCCGGCGAAGGCGGCATACGGCCCTGACGCGGGGTGCCGTGCGGATCGGGTCATGGCGAGTCCCGGTGGGGTCGGTACAAGCACGGAGCGGTCATGGTTCCTGACCGCGGATCAGGTCCGCGTCCATCCTGGCGGACGCGCGACCGCTCGTGCAAGCACGTCTGTAATTTCATTCGCAAGACCCATTGCAAGCACGTATGTTCTTACGGGACGCTGACGGCGGCGCCAAGATCGGATGGCGGACGGGGAGAACCTGCGAGTGGAAGGGGCCTGGCGATGGAGCAGACAGACAAGGACGCAGTCGCAGGACTCGTGGACACCCTGGTGTGGCGTAAGAGTTCTCACAGCAACCCGAGCGGCAACTGCGTCGAGCTGACACAGGTACCGGGAGTGGGGATCGCGATGCGCAACTCCCGGGATCCGCACGGCGCTGTGCTGCTTTTCGCCCCGGCCGAAGTCGCGGCGTTCGTGCGGGGGGCCAAGGACGGGCACTTCGACGATCTGGGCCTCGCTCAGCCAGGGCGCGGCTGAGCGTTCTGCGCCGTGGGTGCCGCGATACGGCGCGCGGCAAGCGTCAGTGTGCGGGCGACGAGCGATGCCGTGCGCGCTAGCCTGGTCGCCGGGAATGTAAGTATCCGGTGTCCAATGCCCGGAAGGTGGTGTGCACGTGCCGGTGAGGTGGCTCGGTCGACGGCGTCGGCCGACTGCGCTGGACCGTGCCCCCGGGCATGGCGGTTTCGCGATGTCGGATTCGCGCGCCGGCCGGGATCGTGGACCTCGTCGGCGTCTTCAGAGGGGGAACAGGTGAGCCAGGTCAGTCCAGCAGCGGCCGGTGATTCCGCGGGCGGCGGTGCCCCGGGCACGCCGGCTGTGCCCGTGTCCTCGGTCGCGCAGTTGGCGGCCTCCGGCGACGGCGGCCCCACCGTCTTGCGGATCTTGCTGGGTGCGCAGCTGCGCCGCCTGCGCACGGCCGCGGGGATCAGCCGGGAGGCGGCCGGGCAGGCGATCCGCGGTTCCCACGCCAAGATCAGCCGCATCGAGCTGGGACAGGTCAGCCTCAAGCAACGCGACATCGCCGATCTGCTGACCCTGTACGGAGTGCGCGGCGCGACCGAACGCGACGCGTTCTTCGCCCTCATGGCGCAGGCCAACAGCCATGGCTGGTGGCACTCGTTCGCCGACCTCGTCCCCGACTGGTTCGAGGTCTACGTCGGGTTGGAGGAGGCCGCCTCGGTCATCCGCAGCTACGAGGTCCAGTTCGTCCCCGGCCTGCTGCAAACCGAGGACTACGCCCGCGCCGTCATCCGGCTCGGACACGGGCTGGCCACGCCGGAGGAGATCGAACGACGCGTCGGCCTGCGCATGGGCCGGGCCCGGCTGCTGCACCGTGAGCAACCGCCGACGCTTTGGGCGGTGATCGACGAGGCCGCCCTGCGTCGGCCATTGGGCGGCCCGGCGGTGATGCGCGCCCAGCTCGAGCATCTGCTGGAGGCGTCGAAGCTGCCGAACGTCAGCATCCAGGTGGCCACCTTCTCCCGCGGGGGTCACGCGGCCGCCGGCGGCCCGTTCTCCATCCTGCGCTTCACGGAGCCGACACTGCCCGACATCGTCTACCTCGAACAACTGACCAGCGCCACTTACCTGGACAAACGCGCGGACCTCGACAACTACTCCATGGTCATCAACCAGCTGTGCGTGGGCGCGCTGCCCGCCGCCGACACCACCGATTTCCTCATCGACGTGATCAAAGACATGGACGCGCGCTGATCCGATGACCGCCGAAGCCCGAGCCCTGATTCCCTGAAAGCGGCCCGGCGTGGCAGGATCAGCGACACACAACCGCACCACCTGTACCGCACGAACCGCGTGTACGACCGGCGCCCGCAAGATCGCGCCCATCCCGCTGTGAGGAGTGCCCTCCCGATGACCGGCGACCCGTCAGCCGCGGACCCAGGACCGAAGATCGACACGACGGTGCCGCACTCAGCTCGGATCTGGAACTACTGGCTGGGCGGCAAGGACAACTATCCGGTGGACCGGGAAGCGGGGGATCGGTTCCTCGCGGTCTACCCGGAACAGCGGGACAAGGCGCGCGCGGTCCGCGCCTTCCTGTCCCGGGTCGTGCGCCACCTCGCCGGCGAGGCCGGAATCCGCCAGTTCCTCGACATCGGCACCGGCCTGCCGGTGATGGACAACACCCACCAGATAGCCCAGCGGATCGCCCCCGAGTCGAAGATCGTCTATGTGGACAACGATCCGCTGGTCCTGGTGCACGCCCGCGCCCTGCTCACCAGCGCCCCCGAGGGCGTCACCAACTACATCGACGCGGATCTGCGCGCGCCCGAGACGATCCTTTCCCAGGCCGCGCAGACGCTGGACTTCCAGCAGCCGATCGCGCTGATCATGATGGGCGTCCTGGGGCACATCGCCGATTACGCGGAGGCGCGCTCGATCGTCAAACGGCTACTGGAGGCACTGCCGCCCGGCAGCTACCTGGCCCAGTGCGACGGCACCGCCACCAACGAGGCGTACATCGAGGCGATCAGGCAGTACGCCAAGGGCGGCGGAGTGCCCTACAACCTGCGCAGCCCCGGGCAGATCGCCGGTTTCTACGAGGGCCTGGAGCTGGTCGAGCCCGGCGTGGTGCCGATTCCCCGCTGGCGGCCCGACGTGATCGAGGTCGGCGAACTGCCCGAGGTGGACCAGGAGGGCGGCGTCGGCCGCAAACCGTGACCCCGCGCTCGGCGAAAACCTCGCCCGTGTAGGTCATGCGGCGTGGCCCCGGAGTATAGGTGCCGCGTCAGCGCGTCGACATGTCCCGCCGCATTGGTGCCAAAGCGGAAAGTGGTCCATAGGATTGAGTGCGATCGGCCCGGACACGCCTGCGGGCGACGTCGGGCCGAGAGGGCGAGCGGCTCGGAGGGACAGGTATGGCCCAGGCGACCAGTCCTGCGCGGACGGTGATTCTGACCGTCGACGACGATCCGGAGGTGTCGCGGGCCGTCGCCCGGGACTTGCGGCGCCGCTACGGCGAGTCGTACCGGATCGTGCGTGCCGAATCCGGCGCGACGGCTTTGGATGCGCTGCGCGAGTTGAAGCTGCGCGGCGATCAGGTGGCGGCGATCGTGGCCGACTACCGGATGCCCCAGATGAACGGGATCGAGTTCCTCGAGCAGGCCCTCGACGTGCACCCCGGGGCGCGGCGGGTGCTGCTGACCGCCTATGCGGACACCAATGCCGCCATCGAGGCGATCAACGTCATCGATCTCGACTACTACCTGCTCAAGCCGTGGGATCCGCCCGAGGAGAAGCTCTATCCCGTCCTGGACGACCTGCTGGAGTCATGGCGGGCCACGGCGTTCCGGTCCATCCCGACGACCAAGGTCGTCGGGCACCGATGGTCGGCGCGCTCATCGGCCGTCCGGGAGTTCCTGGCACGCAACCAGGTGCCGTACCGCTGGTACTCCTCGGACGAACCGGAGGGCCAGCGGCTCCTCGCCGCAGCCGGGCAGGACGGGCGCAGACTCCCGCTCGTCGTCACCCCGGACGGTACGCCGCTGGTGGAGCCGGAGGACTCGGAGCTGGCCGCGCGGGTCGGGCTGGCCACGACCCCGGCCGCGCAGTTCTACGACCTGATCGTCATCGGCGGCGGCCCCGCCGGTCTCGGCGCGGCCGTGTACGGCGCGTCCGAGGGGCTGCGCACTGTGCTCGTGGAGCGCTCGGCCACCGGCGGGCAGGCCGGGCAGAGCTCGCGGATCGAGAACTACCTTGGGTTCCCGGACGGTGTGTCCGGGGCGCAGCTCACCGATCGGGCGCGGCGGCAGGCGGCGAAGTTCGGGGCGGAGATCCTGACCGCGCGGGAGGTGACCGGCCTGGAGGCCGACGGCTCCTCGCGCACCGTCCGCTTCTCGGACGGCTCCGCGATCGCCGCGCACTGCGTGATTCTCGCGACCGGGGTGTCGTACCGGCAGCTCGAGGCGCCGGGCCTGGACGAGTTGACCGGGCGCGGAGTCTTCTACGGCTCGGCGCTGACCGAAGCGGAAGCGTGCCAGGGGCAAGACATCTACATCGTCGGCGGCGCGAACTCCGCCGGGCAGGCCGCCATGTACCTCGCCCGCCGGGCCAAGTCCGTCACCCTGCTGATCCGCGGCTCGTCCCTGGCCGACTCGATGTCCTACTACCTCATCCAGCAGATCGAGCAGACGCCCGACATCAGCGTGCGCACCGGCACGGTCGTCGAGGCCGCGCACGGCTCGGACCACCTGGAGAAGCTCACCCTGCGGGACACGGCGAGCGGGCGCACCGAGATCGTCGACGCCCAGTGGATGTTCGTGTTCATCGGCGCGGCGCCGCTGACCGACTGGCTCGAGGGGACCGTGCTGCGCGACTCCCGCGGGTTCATCGTCGCCGGCCCCGACCTGACCAGTGACGGGCGCCCGCCGGCCAACTGGGAGCTGGACCGCCCCCCGTACCACCTGGAGACCAGCGTGCCGGGGGTGTTCGTGGCCGGGGACGCGCGCTCCGAATCGGCCAAACGGGTGGCGTCCGCGGTCGGAGAGGGAGCGATGGCCGTCATGCTCGTGCACCGGTATCTGGAGCAGTCGTGAACAGCGAGCTGATGCCGTGCGACAAGGTCGAGCTCAGCTCCCTGTTCCTCTTCGAGAAGCTCGACGCGCAGCAGCTGGAGAGGCTGTGCAGAGACGGGCGCGTGGAAAAGTTCGAACCCGGCCAGGTATACGCCGAGGGCGAGCCGGCCACCTGCTTCTACGTGCTGCTCGAGGGCTCGGTCGTGCTGCTGCGGCGGGTCGGCACCGAGGACGTCGAGATCAGCCGCAGCTCCAGCCCGGGCGTCTACGCCGGGGCTTTCATGGCCTACCTCGGCGACCGGCTGCCGCAGATCTACAACAGCACTCTGCGGGTCACCGAGCCCTCGCGCTTCTTCGTGCTCCCGGCGCAGAGCTTCGCCGCCATCATGCAGGACTGGTTCCCGATGGCGGTGCACCTGCTGGAAGGACTTTTCTTCGGCAACAAGAACACGCAGGAGGCCATCGGCCAGCGCGAACGGCTGCTCGCCCTCGGGTCGCTGTCCGCCGGACTCACTCACGAGCTCAACAACCCCGCTGCCGCGGCGGTGAGGGCGGCGTCCGAGCTGCGCGGGCGGGTCGCCGGAATGCGCAGCAAGCTGCGCGCGATCGCCGCCGGCCGCTACGAGCGCGAGGCCCTGGAAACACTCATCGAGATCCAGGAACGCACCGCCGAGCAGGTCTCCAAGGCGGCCCCCCTCAGTCCGATGGAGGCCGCCGACCGCGAGGACGCGCTCGCGGACTGGCTCGCCGACCACGGTGTGGACGGCGGATGGCAGCTCGCACCGACGTTCGTCCAGGCCGGCCTCGACATCGCGTGGCTGGAGCAGGTCGCGGCGGCCGTGGACGAGACGGTCCTCGAAGGAGCGGTCCGGTGGCTCAACTACACCGTCGAGACCGAGCTGCTCATGAACGAGATCACGGACTCCACCACCCGCATCTCCCGGCTCCTCGGCGCCGCCAAGCAGTACTCCCAGCTCGACCGGGCTCCCTACCAGGTCACCGACGTGCACGACCTGCTCGACAGCACCCTGCTCATGCTCTCCGGCAAGCTCGGCTCCGGGATCACCGTCGTCAAGGACTACGACCGCACCCTGCCGAAGATCCCCGGCTACCCCGGCGAGCTCAACCAGGTCTGGACGAACCTGATCGACAACGCCGCCGCCGCGATGAACGCCGACGGTGCCGGGGGCACGCTGACCGTGCGGACCGCCCGGGACGAGGACCGCCTCCTGGTCGAGTTCCGCGACACCGGGCCGGGGATCCCGGCCGCGATCCGCGACCGCATCTTCGATCCCTTCTTCACCACCAAGCCGGTGGGCGAGGGCACCGGGCTCGGCCTGGACATCTCCTGGCGCATCGTCGTCAACAAGCACGGCGGCGACCTGCGGGTCGAGTCGGTGCCCGGCGACACCCGCTTCCAGGTGCGCCTCCCGCTGGCCGGCAATGAGAACACCGGCGAAACCGACCCCCAGGAGCCGAGATGAGCACCACGAGCGGAATCGACCCGACCGTCCCGCCGAGCGGCACCGGCTGCGCCGAATGCGAAGCCGCCGGAGGATGGTGGTTCCACCTGCGCCGCTGCGCCCAATGCGGTCACATCGGCTGCTGCGACGACTCGCCCGCCAAGCACGCCACCGCGCACAACGACGCCACCGCGCACCCGATCATCCGCAGCTTCGAACCCGGCGAGAGCTGGTTCTGGAACTACGACACCGCCGAGTGGATCGAGTCCGGACCGGATCTGGCCGCCCCGGACAGCCATCCTGTGGACCAACCCGCCCCCGGACCCGCCGGGCGTGTTCCCGCGGACTGGCGCCGCCGGATCGGCGCCAGGGGCTGAACCGTCCGGTAGCCGACCCGCCGGCTCCGCCGCCGGCCCGGCCACACCTGCTCAGCTGCCCATTTCACAGCCTTTGTTCGGCGAATTCTTAGTCGGCCCTTCGCCGACGACGAAGGTTGTGGCGCTACGTTCGAGGCGTGTCGATCCCTGAGCCCTCACGCGACGCCGCGGCCCCCGCCGGCTGGTACCCGACCGGCGAGGTCGGTCACGACGGACTGCCCTTGGAACGGTGGTGGGACGGCACTGGATGGAGCACCACCGTCCGGCCGCTCGGCACCGGCGCGATCGGTCCCGGCCGCCGTTCCCGCACCAAGGCGCTGATCGCCGTCGGCGTGGTCGTGGTGCTGGTGGGCGGCGGAATCGGGACCTACGTCGCGCTGCATAACAGTGGCTCGACCAGCGCGACTTCGTCCGGCCTGCAGTCCAGCCCGACCCCTGGACCGGGGAACGGCGGTCTGGGCAACGGCAACGGGCTAGGCGGGCTCGGTGGCGGTGGCTTGGGTGGTGGACCCAGCGCCTCGCCCGCGCCGACGGTCACCGGCGGCAGCGGTCAGACCGTGTCCGACCCCATCGACGGGATGACCATCCCGGTTCCCAGCGGCTGGACGGCGACCTCCGGCTCGACCAGCGGCCAGGGCAGCTGGCCCGCGCTCAGCACCGGTCCGTACACCTGCCCGAGCGCGCTGTCTCAGGCCAACGGCGCCAGTTCGACGGCGCGATGCACCCGTGGCGGGGTCAGCTTCGCCACGACCGCCGGCTCCGACGCCCAGTCGGTCGCCACCTCGGACGTCGGGACGCTTGCCCAGGGCAACTACGGCAACCTGGCCTCGCACAGCGTGGTGAGCCAGGGTGCGGTGACCGTGGCCGGGAGGGTCGGCTATCAGGTCACCTGGAGCGTCGTGCCGAACTACTCGGGCCCCAGCGGCACGGTCGAGGCGATCGCCGTCCCGGTGCCCGGCCAGTCCGGCTACTTCACGCTGATCGACATCGGCGTGGACCAAAGCTCCCAAGCGCCCAGCCTGAGCAGCGTCAACGCGCAGATCATCACGAACATCACCGCCTCCGGCGCGGCGGGCGCCTGAGCACCCGTCGTGCCGGAGGCGGTCGTCGCCGACGAAACCGGTCTGGTCACACTGGGACGTTCCGCGCGGGGCGACCGTCAAGCGTGAGGGCCAGGGTGCACGGCGGCGAACAGCCCTCGCACGCGGTCGCCATCCGGAGTCCGCCAGTGTCCGACGACGTGGCCCGTCGCCCCCGGTGCAAGCGCTGGCGCGTTGTCCGGGGCCGGGCGCAGGACCCGGCTCACCCGCAGAACCATGCCGCCCGGTGCGGGCAGATCAGTGCCCTCACGATCGTCGTCGGCGGCGGTGAAGTCCTCGGAGGCGAGGTCGGCGCCGGTGTGGAAGCGGGTGACCTCCCGGTCCGGGGTGTCGCTGGTGTTCTGGTCCTGAGCCTGGGCCCGGCCCTCGATCAGAGCCAGCAACTGGGCGACGAGCACCGGGTCGTGGCAGCCGTCGTAGACCCAGCGCCGCCCCAGCACCCCGTGCTCCGAGGTGCCGATCAGGGCGTGCTGCGCCCCGTCGAGCGCGGCACCGCGATAGGTCAGCGGCACCAGGTATGCGGTCGGTAGGGTGCCGGAGACCTCGGTGACCACCATGAACTCGATCCCGACTTCCCCCTGCGGGTCGTCCAGCCGGAAGCCGCCGGACTTGACCAGCTCCGGCTCGCCGGCACCGCCTGAGTACCACGGCCGGGAGGGCAGCCAGGAGGCGAGCAGTTCCACCTTGGTCGGCTTGAGCGTGGTGTGGTGGATCACGGCCATGCCAAAGACTCATTTCCGTCGAGTGGGTACGACCCTCACATCTTTCCAGCCCTTGGCGGGCAATTCTTGAGGAATAAGTCGGCGACGGTGAAGGTATGTCGTCAGAATGTATGAGTCACTGTTGCATGAGTCACAGTCAGATAGTTGAGCCGTTGATGCCGCGATTCCGGGCATGTGCAGCGGGTGCTGCGCCGCTGAGTAGTAGTTTGGCGACGCTCCGCATGTCAGGGTTGCGATTGCCGATGGCAGTCGTGGCGGGTAGCATCCCGCCGCACGCCCGGTCTCGAAGTCGGTGGCCGTCAACGCTAGTTTGGTGGGGTTTCGGATGGCACGCCACGTGCGAACGGCAAAGCGTCAGAAGATACCGAACGTGGGTGGGCGGCGGCTGCTGCCGTTCCGCGTCGTCCTGCTCATCCTGGCCTTCGTGCCCAGCGCGGCCATGGTCACGCTTCTGGCCGTCAACTCGAGCCAGCTCTACAGCGACTGGCACACGGCGACCACTCGCGAGAACGCCGCCCTCTCCAGCAGCGGAGCGTTCCCCGCGATCACCCTCTTCTACGACCTCCAACAGGAGCGGAAGTTCAGCGAGGCGGCGCTCGCGGACCCGTCCGCCTACAAACCGGCGCTGGCTCAGGTGCGAAAGCTCACCGATACCTCGGCCTCGACCCTGGAGGGGCTTTCCGGCTTGACGTCGCCGAGCGTCGTCGCCAGTCTTCAGCAGTTCGAGACGCAGCTTCGGCAGCTTTCCGGGTACCGGACCGCGGTCGACGACGGCGCGGAAACGCAGCAGCAGGCGTTCGACGACTACAGCGCCCTCACCAGCTCGAACCTCGAACTGTTCACCGCCGTGACGCAGACCGGCATCGCGACCATCGATGTCATCACGGCGCCCTCGATACCCACGGGCTGGGGCCAGGAGATGATCTCGCGCGAGGACGCGATCGTCACGGCCGGCGCGGCGTCCGGCCATCTCGACGTCGCCCAGCGCGCCCAGATCGCCAAGACCGTGGGTGCCGAGCAGTTCATCTACCAGGACGAGGTCATCCCGGGCTTCCCCGCGGCGGCCGGCCTCTACCAGGGCATGCTCGACAGCAAAGCCTGGCAGGAGAAGACCCAGGTCGAACTGAGCCTTGCCGACACCCCCGCCTCATCCTCCGGCGCCGTCGCCATGCCGCCGGCGCTCGGCCAGGAGTGGCAGCAGGCGATGTCCGCGCTCACCCCCGAGCTCCAGCACCTGACCGTGGTGGGGACCGGCGACGTCGTGTCCGCCGCCAACTCCGAGGTCAGCTCGCTCAAGACGCACCTGATCGTCGAGACCGCCCTGGGGGCGGCGGGCGTCGTGCTGGTCATCGGGTTCACCTGGTGGCTGATCATCCTGCTGCGTCGCCGGATCTTCGCGCTGCGCCTGGCGGCCCAGGAGCTGGAAACCAAGCTGCCCGACGTGGTGGAGCGGCTCCGCAGCGGCCAGGCGGTCGACACCGACGCCGAATTGCCGGCGCTGCAGTACGGCCGGGACGAGCTGGGCATGCTTGGCCAGGCGCTGAACGCGGCGCGCGCGAGCGCACTGGAGACGTCCGTCCGGCAGGTCGAGCAGTACCGCGGCTTCGAACGGCTGCTACAGCGCATCGCACGGCGCACCCAGCTGCTCATCGGGCTGCAGATGAAGCGGCTGAGCGAGATGGAGCGGCAGCACGAGGACGCCGCGGTGCTCGAAGGCCTGTTCGACCTCGACCACCTGGCCGCACGGCTGCGCCGGTACGAGGAGAACCTGGTGATCCTCGGCGGCGGGCAGACGCAACGGCGCTGGCGCAAGCCGGTCCCGCTGCTGAACGTGCTGCGCTCCGCGCAGAGCGAGGTGCAGGACTATCGGCGGATCAAGATCGAAACCGAGAGCCGGGTCTGGATTTCCGAGCGCGCGGTCGGCGCGTTGGTGCACGTGCTGGCGGAGTTGATGGAGAACGCGGTGGCCTTCTCCAAGCCGCCCGCCCCGGTCGAGGTGACCGCCACGCAGGTGGCGCACGGCCTGGCCATCGAGATCGAGGACCGGGGCATGGGCCTGGACGCCGAGCAGTACGCCCAGGCCAACGCGATGATGGTGAATCCGCCGAGGATGGACGTTCTCTCGCGGGCCGACGACGCGCGACTCGGCCTCTACGTCGTCGCCCGGCTGGCCGCGAAACTCGATGTGAAGGTGGAGCTGCGGCCCTCGGCCTACGGCGGCACGCGGGTGGTCGTCCTGGTACCGGCCGAACTCGTGCTCTCCGCGGACCAGGCTCCCGCGTCCGGGGAGGGCGAGGACGACTTCGACCTCGTCCCCCGGCTCTCGGTGGTCGCCGACGACTCCGACATACCGGCCGCGGCCGGGTACGTCCTGAACGGCGTTTTCCGTGGTGTCGGCGAGAGCAACGGCAACGGCCGGCCGGACGAGTCCGATCGTCTCCTCGCAGGCGTCGGAGGCAGATCAGCGGACTCGGCCGCCGAGCCGGCACTGGACCCGCTGCCCAAGCGGGTCCGCCAGGCGAGCCTGGCCGCCGAACTGCGCGAGTCCCGCGGCGGCGGAGGCGGCGCGCTCCCGCACGACGATTCGGATGCGGAGCCGGACCGGCGGGCGTCAGGGCCGGGTCGGTCCGCCGCCACGGTCGGCGCTTTCCAACGCCAGTCCCGCCTGGCGCGGCTGGCCGAGGACGGCGAACCTCCCCTCACCCGTCCCTCGTCGGACACCGAGCAGACCAGGGAAGAAGACTGACGATGACCCAGTGGACCTCCTTGCCGCAGCGCACCACGGCCACCGACCGCGACCTGGACTGGCTGCTCGATCGCCTGGTCGAGCAGGTGGTGGGAGCCCGGCACGCGATCGTGCTCTCCGACGACGGCCTGGTGATCAGCCAGTCCAAGGAGATCGACCGCGGGGACGCCGAGCGGTTGGCCGCGATCTCCACCGGCCAGCAGAGCCTGGCCCGCGGCGTCGGTGAGGTCTTCGGCGGCGGCGGCGTGCTCCAGATCATCGTCGAGCTGGCGAACTTCTGGCTGTTCATCAGCGCGGCCGGCCACGGAACCCACCTGGCGGTGCTGGCGGACCAGGAGGTGGATGCGGAAGTGATGGCGGAGGCGATGCACACCCTCGTGCTCCAGGTCGGGCAGCACTTGGGCACCGAGGCGCGGATCGCCCCGCAGTCCGGCGAGGAGGGCGTGGATGTCGATGAGCCACTGGGCCGACGAGCCCCTCGATGACGACCCGGAGGACTCCTTCGTCCGGCCTTACACGATCACCCACGGCCGGACGGTCTCGACGCACTTAGAGCTGACGCTGATCACGCTCGTCGTCGCGCTCACCCCGCCCGAGGAGCAGCTCGGCACCCGCGGCCTCGAGCCCGAGCACCGATTCATCCTGGAGCAGTGCCGCACGCCGGTGGCGCTGGCCGAGATCGCCGCGAGGCTCAACCTGCCGGTGGCGGTGGCGAAGATCTTGATCGGCGACCTGATCACGTTGGGCACAGTGGCCGCCCGCCCGCCGGTGGCGCTCGCGGTCGGGCAGAGACCGGACATCAGACTTCTTCAGGCGGTGCGAGATGGGTTACGACGACTCTGACAGGCGGGACGGGGCCGCGGGCTCCGCACCGACCGCCGTGAAGTTCCTGATCGCGGGAGGCTTCGGAGTGGGCAAGACGACCATGGTCGCCGCGATCAGCGAGGTCAAGCCGCTGCGCACCGAGGAGTACCTGACCGTCGCGAGCGTGGGCGTCGACGACGTCGCCGGGGTGGGAGACAAGAACACCACGACCGTGGCCATGGACTTCGGCCGGATCACGGTGAGTTCCGAACTGGTGGTGTACCTGTTCGGCACACCAGGGCAGGAACGCTTCTGGTTCATGTGGGACGACCTGGTGCACGGGGCTCTGGGCGCGGTGGTGATCGCGGACACCCGGCGGCTGGCGTCGAGCTTCGGATCCATCGACTTCTTCGAAAACCGAGGCATCCCCTTCGTGGTCGGCGTGAACAGCTTCGACGGGCGCCAGGACCGCACGGTCCCCGAGATCCGCGAAGCGCTCGATCTCGATCCGCAGGTCCCGGTCCTGATGGGGGACCTGCGTCAACGCTCCGTCAGCCGCGACGTGTTGCTGGCGTTGGTCGACCACCTGGAGTCGGTCCATTCTTGAACACGCTCGCAGTGCATGGGAGAACAGCGCACGGGAAACGTTGCGCGGGGAAATCCGTGCACGAACGGAACCGAGTGCACACGCGGTGGTTGCGGGCCCGGGCTGCCGCCTGCGCGACGACGATCCGTCCATGCTGCGTGCGAGAGACGATCGCGGCGGCCCGCCGGCTCACCCCAGGTATCCACCGGCTGCTCTGATCTGCCGCACGGGTCAAACGATGCGTTGGAGGCGAACCGCGCCAATCCTCGGCGCCCCGTCCGGTCGCGGCGCCTGAGCATGGCCGACGACCACGTCGGTGGCGTGGTGACGCGTGGCGCGGGAGAGTAGCCGTATGTGGCGACAACAGGTGACTTCGCGACCCCTCGGTGTGGGCGCGCTCGGCGGCGGGCACTCGCGTTCGTCGCAAACGTCAGGGACCAGTGCCGGTGCGCTCGGTGTGTCGGTCCGGCGCGACCGCCGCAAGCGCACGCTCTTCCCGCTCGGGCTCGTCGTCGGGGTTCTCGTCGGGGGAACCGTCGTCGCGCGGCGTCTGGGCTACAAGGTGGGCGGCAACACCGTCGTGCGGTGCCGTGACGGCCACCTGTTCACCACGTTCTGGATTCCCGGAGCGTCGCTGAAAGCAATACGCCTGGGCTGGTACAGGTTCCAACGCTGCCCGGTCGGCAACCACTGGTCGCTGGTACGGCCCGTGAAGGACGCCGATCTGACCGACGAGGAACGAGAGGCGGCCGAGCGGTTCCACGACCTGCGGCTGCCCTGAGCGACGCATCGCCCGTCCGCCGTACATCCGGGTTCCGCCGGTCTCGCAGCCGGTGGGGCCGCGCGCCGTCTGTTCGGCGGCGGCCTGGAACATGAGCGTGGAGTCTGATCCCTATGAGAGCGGTCGAACTGGTCTTCCTCGTCGGCTGGGCCGTGTTCTGGCTCGGCTGGATCGCGGCGGCCGTGTGGACCAAGCCGGGACAATTGCAGTGGGGCAGGCCAGTAGGGGCGCGCCTGGTCATCGTCGTCGTGGTGGTCGTCTTGATCCGGCTCAGGGTTCTCCGGGGCCATGCGCTGACTGGTGACCCGTGGCTCCAGGGTGTGGGCCTGGCGCTGTTCGTCGGCGGTCTGGCGCTGGCGGTCTGGGCGCGCGCGTACATCGGCCGGAACTGGGGCACCCCGATGTCGCAGAAGACTGATCCGGAACTGGTCACGTCGGGGCCGTACCGGTGGGTCCGGCACCCCATCTACAGCGGCATCATCCTCGCGATGATCGGCACCGCGGTGGGGCTGAGCCCGGCGTGGCTGGTGCCTGTCGTGATCCTCGGCGGCTACTTTGTCTACAGCGCGACCCGGGAGGAGCGCTATATGACCGAGCGTTTCCCCGAAACGTACCCGGTCTACAAGCGGTCGACCAAGATGCTGATTCCGTTCCTCTTCTGACTCATCGCGTCGCGCCGCGTGACGTCGCGGACGTCCGAGTCCTGACCTGGACCGAGCGGGAACGAACAGGCCGTCCGCAGACGACAGCAGGACCCTCATGATCTGAGGGCCCTGCTGTTCTCTGCTCTTCGCGGCGCCTCTCGCCGTCATCTCATTGCGGCTTCGGCTCCCGCTCGTACAGGCGCCGCGACCAGATGTAGGACAGCGCGGCGGTCCCGGCGCACCAGGCGATCGTGATGATCAGGTTGTCGCCGATCCTCGTTCCGGTCAACAGGCCGCGCAGCGTCTCGTTCACCGGGGTGAAGGGCTCGTACTCGGCGAACCAGCGCATCCCGGCCGGCAGCGAGCTCGTGGGGACGAAGCCGCTGCCGAGGAACGGCAGGAGGATCAGGAACATCGGCGAGTTGCTCGCGGTCTCCACGCTCTTGGCCGACAGCCCCAGGCCGACGCACAGCCACGTGACGGCGAAGGTCAGCATCAGGACCACGCCCGCCGCGGCGAGCCACTCGGCCGCGTTCGCGTGCGGCCGGAAGCCGACGCCCAGCGCGGCCGCGGTGACGATCGTGACGCCGATCAGGGTCTGGATGGTCGCGCCCACGACATGCCCGGTCAGCACCGACGATCGGGCGACGGCCATGGTCCGGAAGCGGGCGATGATGCCCTCGGTCATGTCCTGCGCGACGGCGATCGCCGTGCCCTGCGCCGCGGCGGCCACGGCCAGCAGGATGATCGCCGGGGCGACGTAGTCGGCGTACGCGGCGCGGCCGCCGTGCAGGCCGGCCGGCATCCCGCTGCCGAGCCCCGACCCGAGCGTCCCGCCGAAGACGTAGACGAACAGGAGCAGGAAGACCAGCGGCATCAGGGTGATCATCAGGGTCAGCGACGGATAGCGCTGCATGTGCCGCAGGTTGCGGCGCAGCATGATCCGCGCGTGGACGAGGGCGTGGGAACGGGTGTCGGCGGTGTCGAGGCCGGTGTCGTCCATCGTCATGGTGCTCATCGTCAGGCTCCCTTCTTGCCGGTGAGGGCGAAGAAGACGTCGTCGAGATCGGGGGTGTGCACGGCGAGCGCCTCGACCTCGACCGAGGCGTCGTCCAGCTGCCGCAGCAGCGTCCGCAGGGTGCTGACGCGGCCGTCGCCGGCGAGTTGGAGCGTGAGCGCGTCGTCGTCGCGGCCGGTCGGGGCGAGCACCATCGCGGCGGCGTCGAATTCGGCGCGGTCGGCGAAGGCCAGCTCGATGTGCCCGCCGGGGATGCGCGCCTTGAGCTCGGCGGGCGTCCCCTCGGCGACGATCCGGCCGCCGTCCAGCACCGCGACGCGGTGCGCGAGCCGGTCGGCCTCTTCCAGGTACTGGGTCGTGAGCAGGATGGTCGTCCCCTCCGCGACCAGTCCGCGGATGATGTCCCACATCGTGCGCCGGCTGCGCGGGTCCAGGCCCGTGGTCGGCTCGTCGAGGAAGATCACCTTCGGGCTGCCGACCAGG
>NZ_DASZGI010000265.1:0-1756 GCF_035938995.1 Actinocrinis sp. | reverse complement strand
GTCGTGTCGAAGTAGGATCCGTAGATGTGGGGATCTCCGGCGAGGCCGCCGCTGTTGACCGAGTCGACGTACCCCCAGCCCGACGAGAAGCTGTACTGGCGCAGCCACGGTCCGCCGGAGGCGCCGTGGTTCATGTTGCTGCACGCCACGCCGATCATGTCAGGGTTGTATCCGCTGCCGGCGTAGTTGATCGCGGTCCCGTAGCACCAGGCGGGGTTCACACCGTTGTACGGGGCGACGCCCGGGTAGCCGAAGATCATGTAGGTGCTGCCGCGCGGCTGGTTCCATTCGACGCCGAACTGATTGCCCAGGGCGTCGGCGATGTGCTGCCCGGAGCTGTTGGTCCCCAGGAGCACGAATCCGAAGTCGTAGGAGCCGTCACGGTTGTTCAGCCATGACCAGTTGGTCACCGCGCCGCGTCCGGGCCAGCAGCCGTACGGGGTCTGGTTGGCCCCGCCGTTGGTCGCCGGGCAGAACTGGTAGTTGCCCATCCAGCCGGAACCGTTGGTCGCGACGTAGTTCTTGTCGTACACGCAGTGGCCCGCCGTCAACACCAGGTCGCGGTCGCCGGCGACCACCACGGAGGCCGTGCACCATGCGCCACCTCCGGAGGGAGTGGTGAAGTACAGGACCCCGACGTCCTTGGCCGGCAGCGAGGTCGGCGAACCAGACCACTGCCCGTCGCTCATCGGAGACACCCGGGCACCGGTGCCCGCCGTGACAACCGGCGCGACGTGCCCGGCCGGACCGGCCGGAACGGCGGGCTGCCGCGTCAAGGGCACGATCGGTGCGCTGGCCAATGGCTTGACGGCGCCCCTGCGAGCCGGGGTCCAGTAGGACTGTGCGGCGCGCACCTGCGCGGCGGAGAACGCGTGCAGTGCGGCCGACGGGTGCGGCGGCACCGTCGCCCCATCAGCGGCGGAGACCTGGACCGCACCGCCTGCGAGCGCGAGGACCGCAGCGACCAGCGCAGCGGCGAATCGTCGACTCCCCATGATTTCCCCCAGTTGGATTCGTGGACCGTGCAACTTAGTACGACCCCCATTCAAGGTAATCGCGCGTGACCTGGGCCTGTCACCGTCCAAAAGGGCGCAGATCCCCTGTGGGATCTCCACCCCAGCCGCGCCGGACCGGTCGGCAGCTTTGCCGCGTTGGCCGGGCGGGCGACGTCGAGGCCGACGATCCGGGGATTTGTTCAGCGACGCCGACCATGCAGGTGGCCGGGCGCTGTACGTCGGAACTGCGGATTGCCGGGCCGGCCCTCTTCGGGATCTTCGACCCCGCGCAGGGCGGAGTCGCCTGACACGCCGATCCACAGATCACCGATGATGTTGACCGGCACGCCGAGTCATACACAGCACAACGAACCCACGGAAAGGGCAATCCAATGACCGAGCTGAACGTGGAACACGTCCGGCGAGCGATCGTCGAACACACCCAACATCTGGCGCAATCAGCCGCCGCGGCCGGACCTGACGCTGCCGTGCCGACAACCCCGGGGTGGACCATCACTGACCTGGTCGAGCACGTGGGCCAGACCCAGCACTGGGTCGCGGAGATCGTCGAGCGGCGCATCACCGACCCCACACAGCTGCCGACGCAGATGGCCGTACTGCCCACCGACCCCCGCGAGTGGCAGGCGTGGCTGTCGGAGTCCGCGCAGCGGGTCGCGAGCGCGTGCTCCGATGACGCGCTCGACGCGCCGGTGTTCAACGCCGCGGGGGACGAGCGGTCCGGGACGCGATTCTGGATGTCC
>NZ_DASZGI010000264.1:0-3092 GCF_035938995.1 Actinocrinis sp. | reverse complement strand
CTCGTGTCGGTGGTCCTGCCCCTGTTACCGCATGCCCCGATGGTTACTGCTCGTCGAGGAACAGTCGGGTGTGCTTGAGGAACAGGTCGGGGTATTGGAAGTGGGCGCCGTGGTTGGCGTCGGGATAAATGATCAGCTGGGCGTTGGGCAGGAACTGCTGGAGGATGTACGAGTTGACGGTGGGGATGACGATGTCGTCGGTGCCGTTGACCACCAGTACGGGTGCGGTGATCGAGGTGAGGATCCGATAGGCCGGGTCCTTCGCGGCGCCGTAGGCCCCGATCGCGGTGCGCTGGGCGAGGACGGACTGCTCGGAGAAGGGCTCGTCGCGGTCCTTGCGGGCCACAATCCGATCCACGTAGTCGCGGCCCGCCTTCTGGCTGGTGTCGGTCGGCGCGAAAAGGATCGGCAGCCACATGTCCTGCTGCCGGGGGTAGGTCTTGGTGAACAATTCGGCGGTCTGCCGCGACGGCTGACCGACACGCTCTCCGCCCTTGGGGCCGGTGCCTACCAGCACGAGTCGGCGTGCCAGGTCCGGGCGCTGGATCGCCAACTCCTGGGCGACCAGCCCGCCCATCGAGTGGCCCAGCAGGTCGACCGTCGCGAGGCCCAGCGCCTCGATGAAGGCGGCCGCGTCCGTGGCCATCTGCTCGATCGTCTCGGGCACCAGGCCGCTGGTCGAGGCGACCCCGGTGTTGTTGAACAAGATGACCTCGCGGTCGGCGGCGAATCCGTCGCTCAGCGCCGGGTCGTGGTCATCGAGGTTGCCCATGAAGTGCTGGAAGAACACGATCGGGGTCCGCTCGGGAGCGCCGAAGCGGCGGTAGGCGAAGCGGATGCCGCCGGCCTCGACGAACTGCGTCGGGGCGGTGCCGTGCGTGTACTGCGTCATAGTGCTGCTTCTCCTGGGTGCGAGGGCGGTCGGCGCGTGCGGGAAGGCGGTAGGGGTCAGATGGCGGTTCGCCCGCCGTCGGCGGGAATCAGTGCCCCGGTCACATAGCCGGCGGCCGGGGAGGCGAGGAACGCAATCACGTCAGCGATCTCCTCGGCCTGCGCGGCGCGGGCGAGCAGGGTGGTGTCGCCGAGGGCTGTGATGCGCTCCTCCGCCGCGCCGCCGGTGTAGACCGGGCCGGGCGCGATGGTGTTGACTCGCACGCCGCGCGGACTGTACTCAGCGGCCCACGCGCGGGTGAACGCGGCCACCGCCGCCTTGGTCGCGCTGTAGGCGGCGCCCCCGGGCAGGCCGATCTGCCCGGCCATGCTGCCGAGGTTGACGATGCTGCCGCGGCCGCGCTCGGCCATCTTTGGCGCCAGCGCGGCCACCAGGAAATAGGCCGAGCGCACGTTGGCCGCGAACAGAGCGTCGAACGTCTCTGAGGTGAGTTCTGCGGTGGGACCGAACCAGGAGAACCCGGCGTTGTTGACCAGCACGTCCACGTCTCCGGCCGCCGCCGCCAACTGCTCGATCGCCTGGACGTCGGAAAGGTCGGCGGCAAGGAATTCGGCGCTTCCGCCGTTCTTCTCGATCTCCTCGACCACCGCGGCTCCCCGCTCGGCGTCCCGGCCGTGCACCAGCACGTGGAAACCGTCGTCGGCCAGCCGCACGGCGACTGCTCGGCCGATGCCTGACGTCGCGCCGGTTACCAGAGCGGTCCGGCGCGCATGCGTGTCGACGTTGTCCGTCATGATGGTCTCCCTCTGAGGAACAGACTGAGCACTTCATCGATGCCATGAAGCTAGACCGATCTGTCTATCGAAGTCAAGCGTCGTTGTGCGTCGCCGCCCTCCAACGGAAGGCCCGCCAAGTCCGCATACGACGTGCTTCAGAGTCGAAATATCCAGTTCAAATGCCCACTGCGCCCAAGCCAGGCACCGTGCCGCCCGGAATCTGAAGGCGAGAAAATGAACTAAGCGGTTCAGTCAACCTGGGTGCGAGCCCCCTAGACTGGGCGGTCTGGTACCGTGAGCGCATGGCAGAGGAAACGAAGACGCGGACGCCGGTTCGCGAGCGACTGCTGGCCGCTGCCGACGAGTTGTTCTACGCCGAGGGCGTGAACACGGTGGGCATCGACCAGGTGATCAAGAAGGCGGGCGTCGCCAAGGCATCGCTCTACAACACCTTCGGCAGCAAAGAGGAACTTGTCCGCGCGTATCTCCGGGGCCGGCACACGCGGACTCGCGAGCGCATGGCCCGGGAGCTCGAGGCGCGCTACCGCACGCCCCGCGAACGGCTGAGCGGCGTGTTCGAGGTACAGGGGCAGATATTCGCCGAGCCGGACTTCCGGGGGTGCGCGTTCATGTGCGCCAGCGCGGAGTCCGACACGAGCGAGGCCGTGGAGAAGGCGACCGAGGAATACCGGCTCTGGATGCATTCGCTCTTCCTCGACCTCGCCTACGCCGCAGGCGTCCCCGCGCCCGAAACCCTCGCCAGGCAACTTGTCGTGATCTACGACGGTGCCGGAGTGTCCGCGTGGCTGGATCGCGACCCCGGCGTCTCCACGTCCGCCGCCGATATCGCCAAGACCCTCGTCGACGCCGCCTTCGCACCGACGCCGACGCCGGATGCCGGGAAGCAGGGCACCGCTCGGCGTGCACGCGCTGCCGAGCCCGAACCTGCCAAGCCGAGCGTGTGACCGCTGCCCGGTCCGGCGTTCGTGCGCCTCGCCAGCCTGCCGGGCCGGGTAGCAAGGTGCCGACCAGGGTGGCCACTGCAACCTCTCGCGGCAGGCGCCGTCATCGTGCGGTGTGACCGGGCGTTTCATTCCCGCCGACGGTCTGGGCGGTGGTGATCTCAGCTCGCTTTCATTCCGTCGTGTGTCCACGTGGGCGGTCTATCAGCGTCAGCCGGTCGGCGCGGGTCATGCTGAGCTCTGCGAGTGCCTTCGCTGATGGGCTGCCCGCAGCTGCGGTGTAGACGACCAGCCGCAGGTCGTTGCGATGGACGGTGAGGATGTCGCAGTCCACGTGCAGCACGCCCAGTTCGGGATGCTCGATGGTCTTGCGTTCCTGCTCGTAGACACCGACGCGACGCGCCTCCCAGAGGCTGCGGAATCGCGGACTGGCCTCGCGCAGGTCGGCGACCAGCCGGGCCA
>NZ_DASZGI010000263.1:0-2771 GCF_035938995.1 Actinocrinis sp. | reverse complement strand
CTGAACAGGATGCGCAGCATCGCGTTGGCGTCGGTGGCGGTGCCGACCGTGGAGCGGGGGTCGGCGCCCATCCGCTGCTGGTCGACGATGATCGCGGTCGTCAGCCCGTCGAGCACGTCGACCTCGGGCCGCGCCAGCGTCGGCATGAAGCCCTGCACGAAGGCGCTGTAGGTCTCGTTGATCAAGCGCTGCGACTCGGCCGCGATCGTGCTGAAGACCAGGGAGCTCTTACCCGAGCCGGACACGCCGGTGAACACGGTCAGCCGCCGCTTCGGCAGCTCGACGCTGACGTCCTTGAGGTTGTTCTCGCGCGCACCGTGGACGCGGATCAGGTCGTGGCTGTCGGCGACGTGCGACGCAGGCGACTGCGCCTCGGCCCTCGTGCCCTTGCTCATCGTTGCTTCTCCATGTGTGCGGCGGGTCGGTCGTCGCGGTCGGCTTCGGGGACAGGGGGCACCTGGCGCCGTCGGCGGCGTCGTGCGCAGCCCCCTCGTGGTGACGTCTGTGCGGTCGCGGATGTGACGGCTGGTCGGTCTGGATGGTTCAGCGCAGCTGACTGATGCGGATCAGGTTGCCTGCGGGATCGCGGACGGCGCAGTCGCGCACCCCGTACGGCTGCTCGGTCGGCTCCTCGACGACCTCGGCCCCGCTGGCCCGGAGTCGGGCGAACGTGCCGTCGAGGTCCTTGGTGGCCATGGTGATGATCGCGTAGGTGCCCTTGGCCATCATCTCGGCGATGATGCGCTTCTCGTCGTCGGTGATGCCGGGCGTGGCGGTCGGCGGGTACAGCACGATGGACGTGCCCGGCTGGTCGGGCGCGCCGACTGTGATCCAGTGCAGCCCGTTGTATCCGACGTCGTTGCGGACCTCGAAGCCGAGGGTGTCGCGGTAGAAGGCCAGCGACGCGTCCGGGTCGTTGTGCGGCAGGAAGGTGTTCTGGATGACGATGTCCATGTCGATCATGCTAGGTGCGGCTCGGTGAGCGCGCTTCTCGATTCCTGATCGGTCTGGTCACTTGCTTCGCGACGCACGAGGGCATCTCCGCCTTCGGCGGCGCCATCTGACGGCGGTAGGTGCTGGGCGGCACGCCGACCAGCTCGGTGAAGCGGGTGCTGAAGGTGCCCAGCGACGAACAGCCCACGGCGAAGCAGACTTCGGTGACGCTGAGGTCGCCGCGACGCAGCAGCGCCATCGCGCGCTCGATGCGCCGCGTCATCAGATACGCGTACGGCGACTCGCCGTAGGCGAGCCGGAACTCCCGGCTGAGGTGCCCGGCCGACATGTGCTCGCCCCGGGCGAGCGCCTCGACGTCGAGCGGCTGCGCGTATTCCCGGTCGATCCGGTCGCGGACGCGGCGGAGCCGGGCGAGGTCGAGCAGGTGCTGCTCCTCGGCGGGTCTGCTGGTCACCTGCGAAATCGTGCCACGTCGCGCCGTGATTGCCTAGCTGCCCTGAAGTTAGTTGCCTCGTTCGGCAGGTCCAGGGCTACCGGATGCCCGCGCGCCGCAGCCGCTGGCTGAGGTCCTGCGTCACCTCGTGCAGCAGCGTGCCGACCTGCTCCAGTTCGTCGTCGGACGCCTTGCCGGCCGGCATCGAGCAGCTCATCGCGTCGGTGGCCGGGATGCGGTACGGCACGACGGCGGCGGCGCAGGCCAGGCCCGGCGTGCCCTGCTCGCGCTCGGTCGCGTAGCCGCGCTCGCGGGTGGCGGCGAGCTCGGCGCGCAGCGTCTCCCGGTCGGTGATCGTGCTGTCGGTGAGCGCGGGCAGCGTCGCGGGGAGCAGTTCGGTCAGCTCGGTGTCCGAGAGCTCTGCCAGCAGCGCCTTGCCCAGCGAGGTCGCGTGCGCTGGGAGCGTGCGCCCGACCCGGGAGACCAGGTGCGCCGAGTGGCGGGACTCGCGCGTCTCCAGATAAACGATCTCGGCGCCGCACAGCCGCGCATAGTGCGCCGTGAGGCCGGTCTGCTCACGGACTCGCTCGAGCGCGTCCGTCGCGTATGGCATCACCGGGTCGCGGTCCAGGTACGCAGTGCCGCAGATGAGCGCCCGGACGCCGAGCCGGAACCGGGTACCCGCCTCGTCGGCCTCGATCCAGCCCAGGTCGCGCAGGGTGCGCAGCAGTCCGTGCAGGCTGGAGCGGGGAAAGCCGGTCGAGGCGTGCAGGTCGGTCAGCGACGTCCAGGCGTGGTTGGAGCCGAACGCCTCCAGCAGTTCGATCGCCCGCCGGGCCGACTTCACGCCGGCCGTGGCGGAATCGCCGTCGCTGGCGGTCGTCTCTTCGTGAGCCGTGCGGAGTCGACTGGGGGCGGAGGACCGGGCCATGGCGCTCCTTCGGTCAGCGGCCCGCCAGCTGCCGCGTGACCAACCGGGAACCCGGCGCGCGTTGACAGGTCCGTGTCTCCAGACTACCGTCTGCGGCACTGTTCAGATATAAGGACTTATTCATAGACGTGAATTCATTCTGACTACCCAGCCTGAACGGCTGAACTACGGGGGCACGAGCTGGACCGGCCCCGGTGGCGGGCCGGGGTCGGCCCAGGCCGACGCAGATAACCGGTCGAACTCCCGCCATTCCGCCGGACGCTCATTCGCGTGCGCGCCGGCCGGGCACATGGGAATAGGCACAGGGGAATAGGCACAGGGGAATAGGCGGTGCGGCGGCCGGTCTTGTCACCGGGTATGAGAGCGATCGAATACACCGCGCGTGGCGGTCCTGAGGTCTTGACCCTGGTCGAGCGGCCGGTGCCGCAGCCCGGCGTGGGCGAGGTGCGCGTG
>NZ_DASZGI010000262.1:0-19973 GCF_035938995.1 Actinocrinis sp. | reverse complement strand
GCCGACCAATCTTGTCGAGTCGTGGCTTGCCATGGCTCTGAGGAGTTCCTCCGGTGAGGGCTACGGGTCCGCGAGATCCGCTATCTTCGAGGCTCTTCGTTCCGACCCCACAGATCCGATCGCTGAGCGCCTGCTCACACTCACCAACCATCCCGATGCCGCAGTCCGCTCCGTCGTGTTGCAGCTGCTCACCGAGCTTGCGCCGCTAGTCTCCAGACGAAGCACGCTCGTCGAGGCTGGTGTGAGCTGCTTGGCGGATAGGGACGTGCGGGTGCGGCGCAGGGCTGCGTGGCTGGTGGCCGCCGCCGATCACGACCGCGCGAGATTCCTGCTCGGGGTCCGCGGCTCCGACGTGGAGCCGGCTGCGAGGCTCGCCCTCGTCGAAGCGGTGATCGGCACGGGCTGCCCGCACCAGGATTGCCCTTGCCACGTCCTGGTTCAGTCCCTCATGAAGGACTCGGACCCGGCGGTACGGCTGCGCGCGGGCCTCGCCTTCGCCCGCTCGGCCAGCGCTGCGGAGCTCGTTTCCACGGAGGCTGCTCTGGTCGAGGACTTAGCAGCAGCTGGTCTACGTTTGGCCGGCCCGGGAAGCAGGCTGACGTGTTCGGCGGGTGTGTTGTGGGCAGGCGCCTTGATCAAGCAGGACAGGGAATCGGATTGCTACCTGCGGGTGGCGCAGTTGCTGGCGCGCCCGGAGCCGGTGTGCCGACATGCCGGCGTCGAGATGGCGCTCGAAGCGATCCGGCACTGGCGCGCAGCCGCTGCGCACCTCTCCTCGGCCTTAGCGAGAGCGCTTGATGACGACGCTGCGGAAGTCCGGCTGGCCGCTGCCGGCGCGATCGGCGCGAGCGTTGAACTGACCCGGGCGCATGCGGACGAACTAGCCGAGCTCTTGGAGATCCCTCGGTTTCGCGAGGTGGTGGGAATGGCGTTGGGGCGGATCGGTGATCACCGGGCTCAGGGGCACGGCGTTGAGGGCTATGACTCTCTGGCCGCGCTTCGTCGGGAAGTCGATTCCGGCCATCAGGGATGCGCGGCGGACCGGACTTGCGACTGCAGCCTCGGGAAGGCCGCTATGGCACTGGGCCGGCTCGCCCCGTCCGAACCGGCCGCCACAGCTGAAGCCATGGTGGGCGCGCTCGACGCCCTGTCCGGGAATACGGATCCGTTTCACAGCGCGGTGCGCTGGCAGATCATTGCCAGACTCGGTGATCTGGGTGCCGACGCTGCTGCTGCGATACCGATCGTGGAACGCCTCTTGGCCGGTGATGCGGAGGGCTCCTGGGTTGCGCTCTGCGTTCTCGCACTGGCGAAGATCACCGGTGACCGCGGCCGCGCGGAACAACTGCTCGACACCTACATGACTGAACCGACCGCGCGCCACGCCGTGCGGCGACTGTCCGGACAGTTCTCCGCCCAGATCGTGGCCTGGCTGTTCGAGAACGGCGGTCTGGCCGAGCGCCACGTGGAGTTCGTACATCAGGTGGCCTGCGCCGAACCGCGGCGAGTGAATCCGCGGGCTCTGGCCGTGCTCTGGCGTGCACGAGGCGCGGACGTTGCCGATCTGGTCCGCACGACACTCGTGGGCTACCTGGAGGACGACATCTGGGGCCCACTCGCGTGTGAAGTCTTCGCCGAGATGGGCGCCGATGCCGCGGGCGCGCTTCCCGCCTTGGACAAGATCGTCGAGAGGAGGCACCGGCTCGGATTCCATATCGGAGACTTCGATGCAGAGCTTCGCGCAGATGAACAACTTCTCGCCGCGGCGCTCGCCGCGAGGGAGGCGATCGCCCGCGAATGACGACGGTCCGGGGGCGGCTTGCCCGAGCCTGTCGCCGACGGAAGCCGGATACGGTCCGGGCCTTAGATGCTGCCGTCTCGGACCATTCGACGACAGGTGCAGCTCCTCTCAGGCGAGCTGCACCCGTCCGGGGTTGCTGTCCGTAAGCTTGCCAATCCTTCGCTGCCGGATGCCGGATGCCGGATGCCGTGATGTCGCGGCTCGGCCCCTGGCACCGCGCATCAGCCGGTGCTGGTGGTGCTCGATGACTGGCCGGGCGCTCAGGTGGAGTTCCGCACCGTGGAAACGATGCCCACCGGGCTGACTGCGAGCGGACCGGCGGCAGGCATCGGGCACCTGACCGGGTGCCGCGGCACCGTTTCCGCGGTGGGCCGGGCGACCGCGGGCGTACCCGGGTGGTCCGGCTCTGGCTGGCGGACCGCAATGGCCGGGCGCAGCCGTCGATGGGAGTAACCGGCGCACCCAGCATCGTCAACCACAGCCATGGCCTGACGCGTTTCACGAAGTGTGCGGGTCGGTGTCGTCGCGTTGCCGGTGCGGATAAGAATCCGGGCGGGGCTGCCGACTGGCGGCCCCGCCCGGATCGCTGACGACACTCCAACTGCCTGCGGAATCCTGCGGCCGCGGCTGTCGCCGCGTCAGGCGGTGGTCAGTATTGTGTCGCGAGGGCGTTGACGAGCTTCGCGGCGTCGATGGTGCCCAGGCCGCTGGCCAGGTCGTATCCGGGGCCTGCGGTGTAGCCGGTCACCCCGCCGAAGGTGTTGTTGCCGGTGGTGATGTCGATGATCCCGTCGGCTGCGGCGTTAGGGCTGGTACCGAGCTTGTAGAGGGTCGGGTTGAGCAGACCGAGGCGGTGTCCGGCGGCCTGGTCGGCCAGGGCCACGACCCCCGCCATCAGCGGGGTGGCCTCGCTGGTGCCGCCGATGATGCTCCACCCGCCGCCGCCGGGGAATCCGAGGTAGACCCAGGCGCCGCCGTTGACTGCGGCGCTCATCGCCACGTCCGGGACGCCGCGCCGGCCACCCACGACGCCGGCGACCGGGCCCTGATACCAGGGGCGGGTGAACACTTGGGACAGGCCGCCGCCGCCCGCGCCGTACCCGTCGTTCCACACCACGTCGGGCGACAGGCGCCCGCCCTGGTCGTCGAGGCTCAGCTGGGTGCCGCCGACCGCCGTGACCAGGGGGTCGGAGGCGGGCCAGCCGCTCGTCGGGTACGGATACAGCGTCTGGCCGTCGGCCTCGGCGTTGGCCGCCCCGCTGTCCCCCGCGGCCGCCAGCACCGTGACACCGTGCACGGCGGCGTCCGCGAACGCACACCGCAGCGCCAGCAGGCTAGAGAAGTCGCCGGAGGCGAAGCCGGGGAAGGTGTTCTCGGTCGCGCCGAAGCTCTGCGAGATCACATCCCCGACGCCCTCGTTGATCAGCTGCTGTTCCGCGGCCATGATCTGCGGGAAACCGGTCACGCCCTCGGTCTCCGACACCGAGGTCTCCGCGAGCACGATCTTCGCCCCGGGGGCGATGGCGTGTGCGTACTCCACATCGAGGGAGGTTTCCGCGGCCCACCCGGTGTCCTGCGGATCGTTCGGGTCGAACGGCGGTATGGTGCCGAACTTCTCCACGTCGACGGTCGTGTTCGGCAGGCCGAACTGCTGGTCGAAGGTGTCCAGGTCCGCTTGGATGGTGGGCGAGCCGAAGGAGTCCACGACCACGATGGTGCGTCCGGCGCCAGTGATCCCCTGCGCGTACAGGGGCTGCAGGTCGTACGCGACCTGGTATTGCAGGGGCGAGTAGCAGGCGATCGCGAGCTGGGGGTTGGCCTCGCACTGCGAGGTCGACAGCACCTGGGCGACGTTGCCGGCCAGGATGTGCCCGGTCACAGCCGGGACCGGCGCCGCGGCCCCGGCTAAGGCCGAGGCGAGGTGCTGTGGGGTGGTGTCGGGCGTGTGCGCTATCGGGGTCAGCACGCTTGCGGCGAGCGCGAGCACGGACAGCGGCGGCAGGAGCCGGCGCGTCGAGTGAGTCAACGGGGTGCTTTCTAGAGTGGGTCCGCGATGTGGGCCGCGGACATCGGATGGCCGGACCGGTCGCGTACCGGTCCGCAGATCAGGCACTCGGTTGTCGTGGCAGCCGGGCGCCCTGACCGTTGCGTCAGGGCGCCCGGTGCGAACTGGTGTGCCACCGGAGTATGGCAGACCGCTGACGGTGGCCGCCGCGGCGTGATGCCAAAGTCAGAAGCGGTGTCCTCGCCGACAGCTGGGGTCAGGCGTGTGCGCAGATGGCGCTCGGCGGCGTCGAGCTGCTGAAGCTCGTAAGGGTGTGAGCGCACACGCGGCGGATCCCCGGCGCCGGAGCGCCGATCGTGCCGGCCAGGTCGTCGGTCAGGGACTTCTCGGCGAACTCGGCGGTCTCGGCCCGGCGTCCTTGTTCCCGCAGCGCACCGGGGGTGAGCCTGCGTCGACAAGACGGCGCCCGGCCCACCCTCCTGTGGAACGATCCGGGCGAGGCAGGGTGCGGATGGTCGCCAGGGTCAGGGGCGGACGCGGACCGTGAGATACCGCAACCACAGTGCGGACCGGCTGCCTGGGCCTTGTCTTCGAAATGCGAGAAAATTCGGGGTCCGGGGCCGCCCGGAATGGCGTCGTAAGCGGCCCCGGCGGGATCCGTGCGCCTTTGAGCGGAGGGTTCGCAGCCACTTGCCGACCACCTTCCGGTAGGCGCTCACCGGCCCGTCCACGCCCTCGGTACATCGGCCCTGACCTGGTGTTTTCCTGAAAATCGCCTAGGATCGAGGCAGCCTGCTGGACACCATCGGGGGGACATCGTGAGCCAGGAACCCGTCAAGTACGACGCCCGCCACATTCAGATGCTGGAGGGATGGGAAGCCATCAGGAAGCGGCCCGGGATGTACATCGGCTCGACCGGTGAACGCGGTCTGCACAACCTGGTGTTCGAGGTCGCGGGCCGGGCGGTGAACGAGGTCCTGGCCGACCGCGCAAGCAGCGTCGAGATCACTCTCATGCCGGACGGCGGCGTGCGTGTCGCCGACGACGGGCCCGGCGTCCATTTCGAGGACGGCGGGGATGCTGTAGGTCCCGGTCTCGAAGCCCTGCTGACCCGGATGTTCCTCGGGGTGATACCCGTCAGTCGGTGCTACCCGGTGTTCAGTGACTGCGGCGTGGGACTCTTCGTCGCCAACGCCCTGTCGAGCCGCATGGTGGCCGAGGTTCAGCGCGAGGGGGTGCGCTGGGTTCAGGAGTACGCGCGCGGCGTCGCGGTCAGTGAGCCCGTGAACGCGGGGCCGGCGGCTGGTAGCGGGACCACCATCACCTTCTGGCCGGATGCCGACATCTTCACAACCACGCAGTGCTCGTTCGACGCGCTGGCGGAGCGCTTCATGGAGCTGGCCTTCCTGAACCGGAACCTGGACGTCTCGCTCACGGACGAGCGCCACCCGTCCGAACCGCGGTCGCTTCGATTCCAGGCCCCGGGTGGTGTGCGGGACATGGTCGCCCTCCTCGACGAGCCGTCGGCGGAGATCCTTCACCCGGACATCATCGGCTTGGAGCGAGAAGACCCGCGGATGGCGGGGACGATGGAGGTGGCCTTGCGGTGGCGCCGCTCCGGCCAGCAGCTCGTTCGGAGTTTCGCCAACAGCCGACCCACCCCCGGCGGCGGCACGCACACGGCGGGCTTCCACGACGGGGTACAGGCTGCGATCAACGCCTACGCGCGCGAGCGGCGGCTGCTGACAGCAACAGACCCCGATCTCGGCACCGACCGGATCGGCGAGGGCCTGACAGCGGTCGTGTCGGTGAAGTTGGAGTATCCCGAGTTCGAGGGCTCCACGCGCGGCGTGCTGGGCAACGCCGCAGTGCGCGCATGCGTCGAACAGGCCGTCCTGGAGCACCTCGCCAGGTGGCTGCAGGAGCACCCGCAACAAGCCGCAGCTGTCATCGACGGAATCATCCAAGGGGCTCGCGGAGACTGACCGCATGGATAGCCCTGTTGGCCGCAGCGTCATGGCCAGCCGTGGTGTCGGTGGGCGGCGATACGGTCAGCCGCGTGGCTCTGGAGATCGAGATCGAGTACGTAGTCGGGGATGCGACCGCGCCGAAGGGCACAGGTCCGCGGATCGTCGCGCACATCTGCAGCGATGCAGGCGGCTGGGGCAAGGGCTTCGGTGCTTCTGCGCAGGCTGCACGAGGCGACCGCGTCGTTCCGGCCACCGTCCGGTGCGACTAGCGGATCGGGACGCTGAACCTGTTCGGCTGGCACCTGGACCGCGGCGTACTCGACTTCCTGCACGCCACCAGTTCCGTCCTAGACGTCGGCGAGTACGACATGACACCGAAGTGCGCCCAGAATCGGGTGCCACCTGAGCCCCGGAACAACACAATTAGCCTCGCTCTCGGCATGGTCGCAGGTTGGGCACAGGTCCACGATGACTCCAGAAAACCGCGGCAGGACCAGCGACCTGACCGTTCGTGAGGCCGTACGCTTGCGCACGAACCTCTAGTCAGCGGAGCCACGGTGGGGGACAGGCAACGATGAGAGCGATTCTCTACGCCACTCTCATCGCGTTGATTTGCTCGCTGGCTGGTACTCCGCTGGCCGTGCGGTATTTCACCCGGCGCGGCTACGGCCAGGAAATCCGGCAGGACGGGCCGAAGTCGCATCTGGTCAAGCGGGGCACGCCCACGATGGGCGGCGCGGTCATCATCCTGTCCACGCTGATCGCGTACTTCGGGACCAAAGCGGTGACGGTAAAGACACCGACGAGTTCCGCGCTGCTCGTGCTCTTCCTCATGGCGGGCCTTGGGGCGGTGGGCTTCCTCGACGACTTCATCAAGATCTACCGGCAGCGTTCGCTGGGCCTGCGGGCGAAGGCGAAGCTGGTCGGGCAGTCGGCCGTGACGCTCGTGTTCGCGCTGCTGGCGCAGCACTTCCCGAACACGATCGGTCTGACACCGGCGAGCGAGCACGTGTCGTTTCTGCGCGACATCGGTTGGCTCAGTCTCGGACCGCTGTTGTTCGTGGTCTGGGTCGACGTGATGATCTCGGGCTGGTCCAACGCGGTCAACCTGACCGACGGCCTGGACGGGTTGGCCGCCGGCACCTCGGTGATGGCCTTCGCCGCGTACGTGGTGATCGGTGTGTGGCAGTACGGCCAGAGCTGCGGCTCGTCGCCGACGAAGGGCTGCTACCAGGTGCGCGACCCGCTGGACTTGGCGATCGTCGCGGCCGCCGTGATGGGTGCCTGTTTCGGCTTTCTGTGGTGGAACGCCGCCCCGGCGAAGATCATCATGGGCGACACCGGTTCGCTCGCCCTGGGCGGCGCGTTCGCCGGTCTGGCGATTTGCACGCGCACCGAACTGCTCGCCCTGCTGATCGGCGGCCTGTTCCTCTCGAACTGCTCTCGGTGGTCATCCAGGTCGCTTCCTTCAAGCTGCGGCGCGGCAAGCGCGTGTTCAAGATGACACCGATCCACCACACGTTCGAGCTGATGGATTGGCCCGAGACCAACATCACGATCCGCTTCTGGATCATCAGCGGGCTCTGCGTGGCGGCCGGCCTGGGCGCGTTCTACGGCGGATTCGAGGCGGCGAAATGATGCACGCCGCCGCGCCAGCAGTGCCCTAGCAGCCTGGGATGATCATGTTTCTCGGGTTGGTGAGGATCCTGAACCGGAACGCTTTCCAGATGAACACGGCAACGGCGCCGAGGCTGTCGGTGACCGCTGATGGCAAGGGCTTCATTGCGCACGCCGGGTCTCTGCTGCTTGCGGACCTGGCCGAGGCCACCGGATTGGAGACGGCGTTCCCCGAGGCGCGCGCGGTCTCGGCAGCGGAGGGGACAGGCACGATCTGACTTGGCTCCCTGGCACGTCTACATCCGGGATGGGGGCCATTTCGTCGCGATCGCGATCGAGGGGGTTTATCGGCCGGCCGGGAACCCATGGGAGTACATGGCGATCGCCCCGATCCGTCGCGTGCTGGACGCCGGATGGACCATGCGGGACTGTCTTGTCGTGTCCCCCGTGCCCTGCATCTCTGGTTTCGTCTGTTGGGACGACGCTGATGTCGAGCTCTAGCGATGCCGCTGGCTGGAGTGCTGGTCCGGACATGGCGATTCTTGATCAGGGACGTAGCGCGCGGTCGAGCAGCTGGAAGCCTGTCGACCCGAAAGTAGGAATGTCGGGTCAGTCCTGCGAGCCGAGTCGCCACGTCGATGATCGGTTATTCGGCGCGTGCCGAAGACGCCCTGTGAGCGTCACTTGGCGCTGCTGTGCGGCCGTGGCGGCTGCACCATCTCATGCGGCTTGCGAAGCGGACCTCGCGCGATGTGCGGTGTTGGGATCAAACCGGCGCGTGCGTAATTAACCGGTGATGAGCGAGAGCACAACTATTGTGTGAACCGGGCGGATAACCCAATTGAGATGCCCGCTACATCACGACACGAGATGACCAAACGCCCGTTACAGGCTCGCGAGGGTCTCGGTGAGGAACGTGGTGGTGTCAATAGTGGGCAGCGCTTCCACGCACAGCTGGTCCATGGCGATGGTGTAGAGGTCCAGGTCGCCGTCTGTGTTCAAGCAGGTGGCGCTGGTGAGTTGTTCGCGGTAGACGATGTCGGGCAGCGCCGCCTGGGCGAGGCGCAGGATCGTGAACGGGCCGTTACCGGCAGCGGTGTCCCCGCGGCGTTCGGGGGATGCCACTTGAAGGGTGATGTGCGGCAGTGTGGAAAGTGTGAGCAGGTGCTCGATCTGGGAACGCATCATCGCCTCGTGGCGCGGTGGGCGGCGCAGCACCCTCTCGTTGATCACCGCCCAGATCTTGGGTGGTTGCGGCCGGTGCAGCACGCGGGCGCGATGCATGCGCAGCATGACCCGGCGTTCGATCTCGTCGGGGCCGGCCAGTGGGTTTGCGAGCCGGATGGTGGCGCGCGCGTAGTGTTCGGTTTGCAGCAGGTCGGGAACGAACTGGGACTGGTAGCAGCGGATGATCGAGGCCGCGTCTTCCAGGCCGAGGTAGGCCTCGAACCAGTCGGGCACGAGGTCGGGGAAGCGATGCCACCAGCCGCGTGTGTTGGCCTGCGCCGCGAGCGCGAACAGCGCGTCACGCTCGGGTTGATCGTGCACGCCGTACAAGTTGAGCAGTTCGGCGAGGTCCTGCTGTGTGAAGCTGTCCCAGCCCAGCTCGATGCGGCCGATCGTGGTGTAGGAGCTGCCGATCGCGTATCCCGCCGTGTGCCTGCTGATACCCGCTGCCGTGCGTAGAGCGCGCAACTGGGCGCCAAGCAGGAGCCGCGGGATGGTTGGGTTGCCGTGCACAGGCACGGGAATCTGTGCGCCCGAGTGTTCCCTGGCCGTTGCCGCGTTCACCTGTGCCCCTGACCGGAAGACCGAGCTGCGCGTGAGCCCCGGAGTGCCGCCTCAGCTTGTGCGCCCGGGGCCGGGTGCAGGTCGCAATCGGCTGGCATCTGTGTGCCCTCCTGTGCCGCCACGTTCCCGCTGAGTCAGCCTAGCGCTTGGGCCACCGGAACGTGTTGGAAACATTAAGCTGTCCCGGGCAGTGGTCGGCGTGGTTCGCGCAGGCGGGCGCGGACCGTCCAGGACGGACGATTTGGACGCCCCGAAGGTGTGGATGGTGCCGGACGACGCGGTGCTGCGCCGGCCGATCGGTGGCGGGCAGCGCCGGCCTGCAGGCGGAGCATCTGCGTGAGCTGTGCGCGCTGCCGCAGGCACCGTCCGGGTGCTGCCCTTCGACGGCGCGGGCACGCGGGGGCTTGCGGGCCGCTCGCCCTCTTGCGCTTCCGCGAGCCAGAACTGCCCGACGTGTTCTATCCGGAGCGGCTTTGCAGCGCGACCTACCTGAACGGGCCGAGGACCTGGACTCGTACGCCGACGGGATGAACCAACTCGCGGTCGAAGACTGCCGGTCGGTCAGGCGCCGCAGGGCGTATCCCGTGCGATCGAAGAGATCTAATATCACTGCGAGCCACGGACTCGTCCGCGTTGATCCGCGTGGCTCGCGGCGGGCGCCGGATGCAGCCGCACTCTCGTTCCGCCACACGTGACGCAGGGAGAGCATGAGACGATGAGCGAGCCGACACCGGTATCCGGACAACCTTCCAAGATCAATGCAGAGGTGCCGCACTCGGCACGGGTGTGGAACGTTCTGCTGGGCGGCAAGGACAACTACCCGGTTGACAGGATGGCGGCCGAGAAGATCCTGGAGATCTTTCCGGGCATGGCCGATATCGCCCGCCATTCGCGGCACATGCTCGCTCGAGTCGTGCGCTATCTCGCCGGCGAGGCGGGTATCGACCAATTTCTGGACATCGGCACGGGGTTGCCCACCGCCGACAACACCCACGAGGTCGCGCAGCGAGTCAACCCCGCCTGCAGAATCGTGTACGTCGACAATGATCCTCTGGTGCTGGTCCATGCTCGAGCGCTGCTGGTGGGCTCTGCGGAAGGAGCCACCGATTACATACAGGCCGACGTGCGCGATCCCGAGGCCATCGTGCAGCGGGCCGGTGCCACCTTGGATTTCACCCGGCCCGTCGCGCTCATGCTGATGGGTATCATGGGCCTGATCCAAGACGACGACCAAGCCCGCCTCCTCGTGAACCGCCTGATGCAGGCCCTGCCGTCGGGCAGCTATCTGGCGCTGTACGACGGCAGCGATACCGACCCGGCGTATGTCGTGGCCATCAGCCGCTACAACGCGGCCAGCGCTGCGGTCCCGTACACCCCGCGTAGCCCGCAGCAGATCACGCGCTTCTTCGACGGTTTGACGCTTGTGCAGCCCGGCGTCGTCTCCGTCACCCGCTGGCGACCCGAACCCAACCCTTGGGGCGAAGCCCCAGAGATCGCGTGTCACGGCGCACTCGCCGTCAAGCCCTAACCCTGGTGCCTAAGGACTCACTCCAGTTGCTCCATGTCGCAGGCATTCGCAACGAGGGCAGGACCCGATGTTAGACAAAGTGCTGATTCCGTGACTGATAGAACCGACCGTCCTGGTCGACACGCGGCGGGAGAGCGCGTGGTGGCGCGGCGTTAGGGTTCTGTTTTGCGGTCGCGTAGGGCGGCGGTGGCCTGGTCGAGTCGGCGCTGGCGGGTTTGCGGCGTCTTGGCCTGTTCGATGGGCAGCACGAACCGCTGTCTGCGGCTGCGGGACAGGGAGTCGAAGAACTGACGCGTCTCGGCGTCGAGCGCCGCGGCGAGGTCGGGCGGGACGTGGAGTTCCCGCGGCTCGGTGTCCGGTTCGAGTGTGACCTCTACCTCGTCGCCTGCCGCGACGCCGGCCGCCGCGCGCACGTCGCTGCTGACGCTGAGCAGATACCGTCCGCCCATCACGCCGACGGTGGTGCGGTAGGTGTATCCGTTGATGGTCACCTTGACCGCCGGACGCTTGCCACCGCCGAGTGCCGCGATCACGTCGGCGGGGACCTGGATGCCGGTCGCGGTCTTGCGGGCGAGTTGGATGGTGGCGGAAAACTTCATGACACGGTCCTTTCCGTGCCGCGGTACAGCCGCAGGGACACGGCGGCGAGCCAGGCGAACGCGAGGGCGATCGCGGCCCAGAATCCGAGGATGATCGGGGCGCTGCTCGAGCCGGTCGTCAGGCCGGCGAACCCGGCCGCGAACACCAGGCCGGTGATGCGTGAGAACCAGGCCCAGCGGTTTTCGCCGGACCGGGCGAAGGCGCGCGCGAACACGAAGGTGGCCGCGATCAGGCAGAGGAATGCGAGCCCGCCGGCGACGATGTGCAAAGACCCGTGGACGCTTGGATGCGCCGGGCGGGTGTCGGGGGTGCCGAGCGGGAACCCGTTCATCGGATCGGCGACGAACACCCCGGCCGCGACGAGCCCGAATCCGTAACCGGCCACCAGGCGCGGTCCCCACGCGCCGCCGAGCTGGCCGGCCATGGCCCGGCGCATGCCGAAGGCGGCTGCGATGGTCATCACGCCGGTCAGGACCAGCACCGTGATGTGGATCCAGCCGAGCGGGCCGTTGGCCAGCAGGCTCAGGTCGTGCCGGGCGAGGTCGTACCCGGACCGGGTCGATGCCTCGATCAGCCCGGCGATCAGGTAGAAGGGCCCGGCCAGCAGGCCGTAGCCGAGCAGGGACCGGGTGACCGCGTCGCGGCGGTCACAGCGGTTCACGGGAGCGGCGGTCAGTGTGGACATGCCGAGTCACCTCAACTCTTATACTGAACAGTGTACTTAGGTACTGTGCGGTACACTATAGGTACTGCACTGTAGAGTGCAAGAGATGGTGTGAAGAAGTTCCGACGAGAGGAAACGCCGTGGCAGCTTCGGATCCGACCGCGCACGAGGACGTCCTGGTCCTGCGCATCGCGGCGGCCGCGTCCCGGGCGGCCGACGGCCCCGCACGCACGGATCGGGGACCGGACCCGCGCGTCGCGCGCACCAGGGCCGCGGTGGCCGAGGCCGCCACCACCCTGTTCCTGCGCAACGGCTATCAGGGCACGAGCGTCGACGAGATCGCCGCCCTCGCCCGCGTCTCGAAGCGCAGCGTCTACAACAACTTCGCCGACAAGCAGACGCTGTTCACCGAGCTCGTGCTCGGCTACACCGCGACCGCCGAAGACTTCGCCGGCCGGCTCGTCGCCGACCTGCCCGATGCGACCGACGTGCCCGCTGCGATCCGCGACCTGGCGCGACGACACCTTCAGGCCGTCGCACGGCCACAGGTGCTGCGCCTGCGCCGACTGATCATCCTCGAGGCGGCGCGATTTCCCGACCTCGCCGCCGAGTACTACCGCCGCGCACCCGGACGCGTCATCAGCGCACTGACCGAAGCGTTCCAACTGCTGCACGCGCGCGGCGAGCTGAACGCACCCGATCCGCAACAGGCCGCCGAGCACTACTCCTACCTCGTGCTCGGCGCCACCCTCGACACCGCGCTCTTCAACCCCGACGCCCCGACACCGCCAGAGCAAGAACTGCAACGGACCGCCGAGCACGGCGCGAACGCCTTCCTCGCCGCCTACCGACCGGCCTGACTGTTCCCACCTTCTTGCCGGGGCCTGCTCCGCCGGACGGACACGGCGCCTTCCTGGCGATGCTCTCCACCGCCGCGGGAGGTTCGTACCGTGCCGGTGCGAGCGATCAGGTGTCGGGTTTGGGGTCGGCATGGTTTTGGGCTCTGGCGCTGATCACGGATGCCGTTGGTGATCTTCCTTGGCCTGTCAACCGGCGAGCTGTCGGCAGAGCCGTTGTAGGTGGCTGATGCGGCGGGGTGGCCGAGGGTGTTCGTCGGGCGGGTCGTAGGCGAACAGGCGAGCGATGTTGGTGCCTGCGGCGGTCAGCACGTGCTGCACGCGTGTCTTCGCGAGGCCTTTAGATCGGCAGTGGCGCAGGCCGTGTGCGTGAACGGTCTCGGAGACGGTGGCCTCGCACCCGGCGCGGATCGCGTAGCGCTTCCTCCGGTCAAGCGTCTCCTGCTCAAGGTGTACCCGTGTCTGGATCTCCTGGAGCGGGGGCAGGAGTGTCAGGTGTCTTCCCCGGCATCGACGATGCCCGCGGTGCGCGGGCTTCGGCGAAAGCCCGCGCGCCGGATTGAGTTGAGCCGGATTGAGTTGAGACTGTCAGCCGGGCGTGTGTTGCCCGCCAGGCTCATTCTGTTGGCGGCTGCCCGCAGCAGCTCAGCAGGGGTTGCCGTTTGTTGACAGGTAGATCCAGCGGTCGGCGCTCCAGTTCCCCACCGAATTGGCGCTGATGGCTTGCGGCGACATGCACAGGGTGATTCCGGAGTGCGTATGGCTCTCGTACTGGTTCAACCACGTGCGCTGGCGCAGCTCGTTGTCGTAGGAGTAGGTCTTCCAGCCCGAGCCGCCGTAGGCGTAGAGGTCCTGGTAGTAGCCCTGGTCCTTGAACTCGAGCTGTGTGCCGTTCCAGTTGGTCTGGTTGTACACGCAGGTCCAGTGCGTGAAAAGGCTGCTCGGGCACGGAGGGCTGGACGCATTCGGAGTAGCGGGTACCGCCATGACGACGCTTCCGCCGTTCCACTGCACTTCGCTTGCACTGATCCGCTGTCCGGACGGCTGGCGCCCGAGAGCTTGCGCGATCGTCGTGTTCTGGTAGGCGCTGGCCTGCGCGGCGTACTGGGCGAACGTGCTCATTCCGGTTTTGGCGGCGGCTGCGGAGGCCGGCGCCGAGGCGAGTAGACCGCTGAGGCTCGCTGCGGCCGCACATACGAGTGCTACGGTGGCCCGTCGTATTCTGACCAGGTTGGTCACGGTGTCCCTCCTGACGTTCCGACTGCTGAGGAGCACCGGGGTTTCCTGATTGATGAGATCATGTGTATCTCCGATGCTCGCCCTACCGACAAAGCAGAGTGCTTCTGCTGGTGGGCGAGGGTGAAGCTAGCAATACGTGCGCGGGGAGGAACAGGAAGTCTGACCGGCAGACTATCCGGAAGAGTTCGACCATCGTGGAATGCCGGACCGGCCGAGTTGAGCGGTTAATCGCCGCCGTCAACCGCACCGTAGGATCCGGCGATGCCGCGGTGCGGCATGATCGCTGCTCGTGGCCGGCCCCTGCTGTACAAGTCAATCCTGAAAGTCCTCGGGTGGCTGGTGCTACTCGCGCGCAGATGACACCGGGGATCGACGGCGGCGAACCCGATGCACGACCAGGGCCACTGCCACGATCCACAGACCGATCGTCCACGGCATGAATGCGCGCCACGCGGCGTAATCGCTGTCTTCGCCGGTGTATGAGTCGGGACCACCCTGAATCAAGAGCGTCAGCGCCGACTCCAAGAATGTCATGACGGCGAGGCCGGCGATGAACGCAGACAGCGCTGCGATCCTCAAGGCTCTGGCCATGCCCCGTGGGACTCGGCCATGCAGTGAGCATGGGTCCTGCGCAAACCCGGCGCGGTCCATGCCGTCATCGTAGCGAGCGCGACCGGAGCAGACCGAGCCGAACTCGTGCCACGTCACGCAGGCCGGTCAGGCTTGCCAACCACGGCGAACGTAGCCCGACACGGCGCTGATATGTCCTCGCACGGGACGGAGCCGTTCACGGCGGCTTCCCCGTCGACCCGTCGCAGGCGTCCGCTGCCAAGGCGGCCCACAACGCGCTCGTCACCCATCTGTTCGACCGCCTCGCCGAGAACTGCAAGAAGTACCCGAAGACCGCTGGCGCCCTGCTCTCGCAGGCCGCCGTCGAGCGGTCTTTACTGGACTGACACCCAGCCTGTCTGGACAAGCGGGAAGGGACTACGAGACCTTACTCCGTGCGCCCCGCCCACGGGCAGCATCGAGGAAAGGCATCGCGCATGTCTCCACTCTCCCGCCGGGCCCTGCTCGGCACCGGTGCCGCGATCGGCACCGGAACCGCGCTCGGCGTCCTGCCGCCACGGCCCGCCCGCGCCAGGGCCGCCGCCACCGGCACCCTCGCGGACGTCAAGCACGTCGTGGTCCTGATGCAGGAGAACCGCAGCTTCGACCACTACTTCGGCACGCTCAAGGGCGTGCGCGGATTCGGCGACCGCTCGGGCGTGCTGCTGCCCGGGGGCCACTCGGTCTTCAACCAGCCCGATGGCAGCGGCCGCCAGTACCCGTGGAACCTGAGCAACGGTTCCGGGAACATCTTCGCGAGCGCGGAAACCCTGGCCCAGTGCGACGGGTCGCTTGACCACGGCTGGAGCACCCAGCACGAGGCGTGGTCAAGCGGCGCGATGGACAACTGGATCTCGGCCAAGGGCTCCAACCGCACGATGGGCTACCTGACCCGATCGGACATCCCGTTCCACTACGCGCTCGCCGACGCCTACACCATCTGCGACGCCTACCACTGTTCGATCCTGAGCGCTACCGGCCCGAACCGCACCTACTTGTGGAGCGGGATGATCGACCCGGGCGGGGTGGCGGGCGGACCGGCGTACGACGGCGGCTCGGAGTCCGGGCTCGGCTGGCAGACCTACGCCGAGGCGTTGCAGGACGCAGGCGTGAGCTGGAAGGTGTACCAGGTCGCCAGTGACAATTTCGGCGACAACGCGCTGGCCTACTTCAAGCAGTTCGCGAACGCCTCTACCAACTCCCCGCTCTATATCAATGGTATGAGTTCGGTTCCGGGCGCCACCGGATCCACGCCGACCGACATCGCCGCGGCCATCAAGCAGGACGTCTTGAACGGGACCCTGTCGCAGGTCTCCTGGGTGGTGGCCAACCAGCAGTGCTCCGAGCACCCGGACGCACCGCCGGAGGACGGCGCGCAGTTCGTGCACGAGGTCATCCAGGCGCTGGCCGCCGACGAGTCGGTGTTCGACTCCACCGTGCTGCTCATCAACTACGACGAGAACGACGGGTTTTTCGACCATGTCCCCCCGCCGGTGCCGCCCGCGGGGACCGCCGGCGAGTTCATCCTGAACGGCACTCCCATCGGCCTGGGCTACCGCGTGCCGATGATCATCGCCTCGCCGTGGACCCGGGGCGGCTGGGTCGATTCGCGGACCTATGACCACACGTCCGTGATCCGCTTCCTGGAGACCTGGACCGCCGCGCTGGGCACCCCGGCCACGTGCCCCAACATCAGCAGCTGGCGCCGGCAGATCTGCGGTGACCTGACCGGCGCGTTCGACTTCGCCAACCCGGTTTACGGCCTGCCGCCCAACCTGCCCGCCACCAACTCGACGATCAGCATCTACTACTGCGACATCATGCTGAACCCGTCTGCGTCCACGAATGCCTTACCCGTTCAGGAGTCCGGTACCAGACCCGCCCGCGCGCTGCCCTACCAGCCGAACGGCTATGTCAGCTCGATCGAGTACGGCTCGAACGGGCAGATCCAGGTGTGGATCGAGATGGCGAATCAGGGCGCGCAGGCCACCGGCGCCGCCGCGTTCAGCGTGTACGCCAACGCCTACCGCAACGGCGGGCCGTGGCAGTACACCTGCGCGGCCGGCGGGGTGGTCAGCGACTTCTTCAACATCGGCAGCGGCTATGGCTCCGGCCAGTACGACCTCACGCTCGCCGGCCCGAACCGGTTCCTGCGCCGCTTCCAGGGCAACGCCGCCACGGCTGGGCAGCACGCCGAGGTCACCTCGTCGTACGCGGCGGCACCGAACACCGGCATGGAAGCGGTCTGGTTCACCATGACCAACTCCGGATCCTCATCCGCGACCTTCACCATCGCGTCGAACCAGTACCGCGGCGACGGTCCGTGGACCTACCACGTGCCAGCCGGGGGCAGCGTCTCCGACTACTTCAACCAGGTCGCCTACTGCAACGGCTGGTACGACTTCACGGTCACCGTGAGCATCGACGCCGCCTGGTCGCGCCGCTTCACCGGGCACATCGAGACCGGCGCCGCGAGCGTCTCCGGCTGATCGCACCCATCCGACGAGGCCACGCCGATCGCATGTTCCGGCTGGTCGGGCGCGATCCCGCCCAGCCGGAACGGCGACTTGGCGCCACCCGACTCAGCAGTCCATCAGCCACTGCCGCCATGAGCTCAGCGAACTCGCGCGCAACCCGCGCCGAGCCGATCAACCGATGCAGTCCGGCTCGCGCCAAGCCGTGCCGAAACGCCCCGCCCCCCGCTGCATCGCCCGCGTCGTGCGCGGTCTGCAGCATCCGCTGGGAGAACTCCTGACAGCTCCAAACCCGCTCAAGGCAGACACACGAATACGCCTTCTGCCCGGACTCGTCGCCGTGACGGACGAAATCGCGGACCGCAGGTTCGTCAGCCGACCGGCAGGCCTTACATCGTAGGGGTCTGAGAAACCTTCTCATTCGACCCCTGTATCACCGGCTCGCCCTGCCGAAGGGACGCCCGCACGCTCAGGTAACCGCAGCGCACCTGGACCGCGCGGCCGAGCTCGGCAAGCGTCCGCGTGAAGAACTCCTGCCGGTATCCCTCGTCGGTGATGGCGGCCACCGTGAAATAGAACGCGCTCACCGCTGACAGCAGCAGTGCCGAATGCAGTAATTCGCCGCTCACGCCCGGGATCGGCACACCCACGACGTGGGCTGGATACGAAGCCGCCCGCCCGAGCCAGCCCGCGATGACCGCAGGCCGCACCGCGACCGCCCCGAACGCCACGAAGAAGAAGAACACCATCCAGCTCAGCAGGAAGACCTGGACCTGCTGGCACAGCAAGAGATATATCAGCATGTTCCGACGCTGCGCACGTCCGATCTGAGCGTCTTCCCGTACGTCTATCGAAGAGCCGTCGCCAAGCAGCGCCTGCAACGGCGTACCCATGCACGCGGACCGCACGTCATCGGCTGCGTATTCCTGCGGCAGCTTTTCGTACTCCTCGGGCAGGCGGGCGAACAGGAAGACGTAGTTCAACACGAGAAAGAGCCCTGAGACTATCCACAGCCAGCCCGCCGACAATGCTGACGCGATGTGCCAGAAATCCCCGCTGAAGAAGAGAACCATGCCGAACAACGCGAGCAGGGGTAACCCGCGCCCTGCCAGTTTCCCCGCTCTGCGAACCTCGAAGCGCGTGCGCCTAAGGACCCACACCACTACGGACCCCGCGATCGTGACAGCCGGCACCACGCGCCGCAACGGCGAAAGCCAGTGAGGAACCCGCACAACGATCGGCTCCCTCGCGCTGAAGTGTGGCACTCCCTGCGCGGTGAACCAGCGCTCTGTCAAAAGCAGCGCCGCCTCCGTCTGATCCGGACCACCCTGCATCCCAAACCCCCGTCTGACAAACGTGCGCTGAATGGAAGGACGCGGATACCCGCCCAACGTACGCTACCCCCACTCACCCCGGGTTCCGGGGCTCGGTCGGGTCGCTTGGTGACCGGCCTATGTTCAGGTGAGGCCGTGCAGGGCGAGGGGTCCCGTGGGCCGGCGCGCGTTGTGGCGCAGCCCGGCGGCGATGTTGGTGGTCTCGGCCAGGCACAGCCCGCCGATGGCCAGGTCGCGGCAGGCGGCCGTGGCGCGGGCGGTTTCGACAGTTCGCGTCGGCAGGTCTGGACCCACTGCTCCATGATCGAGTTCATGCGAGGCATCCGAATGCCGCTGGGTACGGCCTCGAATCGCCGCGTCGGCGAGGATCTGGTCGAACAAGCCGGGGTACTTCCCGTCCGGCTCCCGGATCAGAGCGCGCGGTCGCCTGGTCCCGACCCGGATTTCCGGAGTCAGGGGTGAGGTGATGCGGGCTGGCGGGGGTGGTTGCGTTCGAAGTCTAGGGGCGCCTGCCAGCCGAGGGCGAAGTGGCGGCGCTGGCGGTGATGGAAGCCCTAGATGTACTCGAATGTCGTGTTGGCGGGCTCGGCGTTCTCCTTGCGCAGCCGCGCCAGTTCCTCACGCTCGCTCGGCGGTGGACAACCCGGCTGGCGCGGCGCCTACCTCGCGTCGGACACCCAGCAACCCAGCGTGATGTCGTTGATCCCCAGCTCGCGCGACCTGCGCGATCGAGTTGCCGGTCTCCTCGCCCAGCCGGACCGCGCCGACCTTGAAGTCCGCGTTGTAGTGACCTCGTGTCTTAGGCACTTGACCCATCCCTTTAAGTGGGCATCTTGGGGTGATTGCTGGCGTGCTTGTCGCACGATCGGTTGATTGTGTTCCCAACTCGCCGTTTCTCCGCGGGTGGTGCGCTGAGCTGGGTGGATGACCGGACGTAAGCCGTATCGCAGTGACCTGTCGGATGCCGAGTGGGCACAGATTGAGCCGGAGCTGACCGCGTGGCGTGCACCGCGCCTGGAGCGCGAGGTCAGCGCGAGCAGCCAGCCCGTTCACGATCTGCTCCACCTCGCTGGCCACGATCGCGCGCGCCGCGTCGCACCCCGTTCCGGTCGGCGCGCAGAGCTTCACCGACTGCGTGGTGATGCTGGAGCAGGGCGAAGTCGACGCCGTCTCCACGGACGACGCGATCCTGGCCGGTCTGGCCGCCCAGGATCCGCAGACGCACATCGTCGGCCCGGCGCTGGAGGCTGAGCCCTGCGGCCGAGGACGCGCGCGCCCAGGGCATTCCGTTCGCGCGCGCCTTCGCGTTGGAGGAAGCCGCGGCGCGATTGGCAGCCAACGGCGAGGTCGCCCCGGCGCGGGCGGCGCTGACCGAGGCGGCGCAGGTGTACGGGCTGCTGGGCGCGGCCTGGGATGTTCGGCGCGCCGACGCACGGCTGCGGGCACACGGGGTGCGCCGCGGTCCGCGCAGCGCACACCGGCGC
>NZ_DASZGI010000261.1:0-3506 GCF_035938995.1 Actinocrinis sp. | reverse complement strand
GCCAGTCGGCCATGAAAGTCGCACTCACCGGCGCAACAGGTTTCGTCGGATCGCATGTCCTCACCGAACTGATCGAGCACGGCCACCAGGTGACCGCGCTCGTCCGCGACGCCGCCAGGGCGGACGCGGTCGCCGCGCGCGGCGCCATCCCGGTCGTGGTCGACCTCTACGATCGGCCCACGCTCGTGCGCCTGCTCAGCGAGGCGGACGGGGCCGTCCACACCGCCAGTCCCGGGGACGCCACGAGCGCGGGCCTGGACTCCGCGGTGGTCGACGCGGTGATCGAGGCGTTCGCCGGCACCGGCAAGCCCTACGTCCAGATCAGCGGATTGTGGGTGTACGGCGCCAACGGCTCGATCAGCGAGTCGTCCCCCTTCAACGCGCCGCCGATGGTGGCTTGGAAGGAGGCGATCGAGCGTCGGGCGCTGGACGCGAAGGACATCCGCGCGGTTGTCATCGTCTCGAGCGTTGCCTACGGCGACGGCGGCGGTGCGCTTCCCGGGCTGCTGCTCTACTCGCCGCGGGACGACGCCGGCAACCTGATCATGGTCGGCAGCGGGCAGCAGCGCTGGTCCACCATCCACGTCGCCGACCTCGCCGAGGTCTTCCGGCGCGTCTTGGAGGATGACACGGCGCGCGGCTACTACGTCGTCAGCGATGGCCGCCAGCCGACCGTCGCCGAGCTGACCGAGGCCGCGGCCGTGGCCGCCGGCGGCGCCGGAGCAGTCCCCGGCTCCGAGGCCGAGGCCCGCGCGCGCGTCGGCGACTACTTCGCCGAGGTTCTCCTGCTCGACCAGGCGGCCAACACCGCCACCCGGACCCGCACCGAGCTGGGCTGGACCCCGTCCCGTCCGTCGCTCGTCGAGGAATTCCGCAGCGGCAGCTACCACAAGTGACGTCGCCCGGCCTGAGCAGCAGGATAAGAACGAGGCATAGCACGAGCGATGTCGTCCAGGCGGGCGGCGCCACCAGCGCGCCGCCCCGCCTCGGGCGCCAGAGCGACCACCGCTCAAACCGCAGATACCGGCCGCCGACACTTCAGTCCCTGGGGTCCGCACGTGCTGTGACCCAGGGTCCCCACGTGTGGCGGCCCGTGTCACTCTCTGTACTTCAGTGGCGGCACTGATGTACCCAGCCGGACTCCGGGTGAGTATGGCTGTCCGGCCCCGACTCTGTCGGAGGCCCGTGCCCGGCCCTTGTCGAGGGGGCCTCGTGAGCGAGAGGGGAGCCCGGCGTGTTCGCCACCGTCGCCCGGTCGCTGTGCGGCCGCCTGTTCCTTGACCGATATACGGCCACGTCCGTGCCGATCCTGGCGCGGCTGTTCTATCGGCCGGACGACCCGATGGCCGTGACGATGACGTTTCCCGCCGCGGTCTCACCCGACGGCGGGAACGCGGAGTGGGTGTTCTCCCGCGAACTGCTCGACCGCGGACTGAGCGCACCGTGCGGCGACGGCGATGTGCGCATCCGGCCGAACGGCCCCGACCGCACGCTCATCGAGTTCATCGCCCGGGATGGCAGTGCGCTGGTCGAGCTGTCCAGCGAAAGCCTGCGCCAATTCCTCCGGTGGGCCTACGCCGCCGTGCCACCCGGCGAGGAATCCGCCCACCTCGACCTCGACACGGTCGTCGCGGACCTGCTGGATGACGCGTGATCCCGCACCAGCGTCCCGCACATGTCAGACCTCGGGCGCGGTCGTCGCGCGTTCTGCGCCCTGCGTGCCTCGACCTCGGTGAGCGGCGCGATCCGGCGGCGACGCTCCAGGAGATGATCCAGCCGCCGGACCGGGTCGACGACCTCGCCGGCCTGCGCGTCGCCGCGCGGTCCCGAAGCGCGGAGCCCGGCGTCGAAATCGGCGGTGACTGGTATCTGTCGGCCCGTCTCCCCGGCGGCGACGTCTTCCTCGCGATCGGCGACAGCGTCGGCCACGGACTGCGGGCGGCCGAGTCGATGCTGCGCCTCCGTTTCGCGATGTCGGCGTTCGCGGCCGAGGGACACCGGCCCGCGACAGTGCTCACCAGGCTCAATGCCCTGATGTGCTGGTCCGGCTCCGGCATGACCGCCTCCGCCGCGGCGGCCCGCTACAGCCCGCATGACGGCATGCTGACGTGGGCGAACGCGGGGCATCTGCCGCTGCTTCTGGCGGGTCGACGTGTGCGTCAGTTGCCTGATCCGGAGGGAATGCTGCTCGGTGTCGCGCCGTCGACGCGGTACACGCAGTGCGTCGAGCGGCTCGAGCCGGGCGACATGATGCTGATGTACACCGACGGTCTGATCCCGCACGGAAAGTCCATCGACGACGGTGTACGCGTTCTGCTGAAACTGCTGGCCGGCACCTCGCGCACACCGGAAGTCCTGCTCGACGGGCTCGATTACCACGCCTCGCACGACGACGCGACGGCGCTGGCGATCCACCGGGTCAGCTGACGGGCGCTCGTGCCAGTGCTCTGTGCCAGTACCCAGTGCCAGGGCGGTGGCGGTGACTGCGATGTTCAGTGGGGACACTGATGCGCGTGGTCCTGCCGCCGGGCAACCATGGCTTTTGATCGGCAGTGGTGGGAACGGCTCGGTCAAACTCGTGAGGAGCAGGGGTTCATGCCCGACTACGGACAACCGCTGCGCTTCGGGATCAGCATCAACCCCGGGGCGGCGGATTTCGGGTCCACGCTGGACCTTGCGCGCCAGGCCGATGACATGGGCCTGGACTACCTCGCGGTGCAAGACCATCCGTACCAACCCGCGCACCTGGACATGTGGACGCTGCTGACGTACCTGGTGGCGCACACCGAGCGGATATCGGTCGTCCCGGACGTCGCCGACCTGCAACTGCGTCCGCCGGCGATGCTCGCCAACGCGGCGGCCTCACTCGCGGCCATGGCTGGCGGCCGAGTGCAATTGGGCGTCGGCTCGGGCAGCGTGCCCGTACTTGTCGCGTCGATGGGCGGAGAGGGGCGCAGCGGAGGCGAGGCCGTGGCGTATACCGAGGAAGCGGTCGGGATCCTGCGGCGGGCGCTGCGGGGCGAGACGGTCAGAGCAGACACGGTGCACCACCGGATCGCCGGATACAAAGCCGGTCCGATACCACCGGAACCCATCGAGGTCTGGGTCGGCGCCGTCAAGCCGAAGATGCTCGGGCTGGTCGGCCGGGCGGCGCAGGGCTGGATGTGCCCGATGAACGTCTACGTCCCGCCGGAAGAGGCGGCACGCGGCCACGGCCTCATCGACGTCGCCGCGCGCGGCGCCGGCCGCGATCCGAGCGAGGTGCGCCGGATCTACAACGTCGTCGGCGCGATCGAGTCGTCCCGCCGCAGCCGTGGTCTGGCCGGGACGGTCAAGGCGTGGATCGACGTCCTCTGCCGGTGGGCGGTCGGGCTGGGCTTTGACACCTTCATCTTCTGGCCTCAGGCCGACCACGCCGAGCAGGTCAAGCTGTTCGCGGACGAGATCGCGCCGGCCGTGCGCGACCGGGTCGCCAGGCTGCGCGACCAGCCCGTCACACAGGTCCT
>NZ_DASZGI010000260.1:0-22490 GCF_035938995.1 Actinocrinis sp. | reverse complement strand
TGGCCCTCGCGCAGCTCGTCGAGGACGGCCTCGTGGACCTGGACGAAGAGCGCAAGGCCGCGATGGTCAGCAACCTCATGGTGGTGCTGTGCAGCGAGAGCGCGACCCAGCCGGTCATCAACACCGGCACGCTCTACCAGTAAGCGGCTGGCGTGGCTGAGCGTAAAGGCGTCCTGTTACGGCTCGATCCAGCGGTCTACGACGCGTTGACCCGGTGGGCCAGCGATGAACTGCGCAGCACGACCGCTCAGATCGAGCTGCTGCTGCGCCGCGCCCTGGCCGACGCCGGACGCCTGCCGCCCAACGTCGGTGGGCTGCCGAGGCGTGGCCGCCCGCCGAAGAGTGGCTCCGTACCCGCGCCTGTCCCGGATCCGGATGCAGATGCGGCGGAGTCAGCAGATGCGCCGGACCAGGCCGCCGGGCCGCCTTAGGGCGTCTGGCGCGTGACGGCGACCGGCGGCGCGGCGGCGCGGCAGCGTTGACCCCCTCCGCCTAAAGTGATATCACTTTAACTGTGAACCTGACCGCCGACCCTGCCACCGCTGCGCCGTCCCGCACGGCTCCCGCCCTCGTCGTCGAGGGACTGACCAAGCGCTTCGGGACGCGCACCGCGTTCGAGAACGTGAGCTTCAGCGTCAACCACGGCGAGGTCTTCGGCTTCCTCGGACCCAACGGCGCCGGCAAGACCACCACCGTGCGCACCCTCGGCACCCTGATCGCCCCGACCTCGGGTCACGCGACGGTCGCCGGACTCCCACTGATCCCGCAGAACGGGGTGGAGATCCGCCGCCGTATCGCGATCATGCCGGAGGCTCCAGGCCTCTATCTGCGCTTGAGCGTGGCCGAGAACCTCTCGTACTTCGCGGGCCTGTACGAACTGACGGACGGTCCGGCCCGGATCGAACGCGCACTGCGCGCGGTGAATCTCCTCGACAGGGCCGACGAACTGTGCCGGTCGCTGTCCAAGGGTCTCCGCCAGCGCGTAGGACTGGCCCGGGCGCTGCTGAGCGACCCCACGGTGCTTTTCCTCGACGAACCCACCTCAGGACTCGACCCCGTCGCAGCCGGCACGGTTCACGACCTCATCGACGCCCTGCGCAACCGAGGGGTGACGATCTTCCTGACCACCCATCGGCTGGCCGAGGCCGAGCGACTGTGCGACCGGGTCGCCATCATGAACACCACGCTCCGCCTCGTCGGCACGCCCGACGAACTACGCGAGCAACTGTTCAGCAAGCGCCTCGAAATCAGGACCCGTGAGCCGCTGGCCGACCCCGAGCGGGTCCTGGCGGGCCTCGCCGGTGTCGAGAGCTGGCACCGGGCCGACGACGGCGCCTACGTGCTCGCTGTGGCCGATCCGGGCCTCGTCGCGCCGGACGCGGCCCGCGCGCTGGTCGCCGCCGGGGCGGACGTGCTCTCGCTCAGCCCGTCCCAGTACTCGCTCGAGGACGTGTACCTCCGCCTGATCGACACGGACGTGGAGGCGCAGAACCGATGATCCTCCTGATGACGCACCGCAGGCAGCCTGGTGCGAGGCTGAGCACGACCCGGGTCCGGGCCGTCGCGCTCAAAGAGGTGCGCGACTACCGGCGCAACAAGTTCATCGCCTCGACCATGGCCGTCATGCCGATCCTGTTCATGGTCGCGCCCGTGATCACCATCTTCAACCTGCCCGCCTCGATCCCGGCGGGCAGGCTCGACGCCGGGATCGGGATCTCCCTGCTCTACCTCACGCTGATCCCCGCGCTCGTCCCCGCCGTGATCTCCTCCTACTCGGTGGTCGGCGAACGCGAACAGGGCACACTCGAACCCGTACTCACCACGCCTGTGCGCGCCGAGGAGCTGTTGCTGGGCAAGGCTCTGGCCGCGTTCGTGCCCACGTTGGCGATCTCCTACGCCATGTACGGGATCTTCCTCGGCTTGGCCGCCGCGATCGCCCACCCGAACGTCACCACGAACGTCTTCCAAGCCGGGCGCATCCTGGCGCAGCTGCTGTTCACACCGCTGTTGGCCGGATGGTCGATCTGGGCGGGCATCGCGGTCTCCACGCGTACCAGCGATGTGCGCGTGGCCCAACAGCTCAGCAGCCTCGTCAGCCTTCCGCCGCTGGCGGTCACGGCCCTGATGGGCTTCGGCATCCTGCGGCCGACGGTCGGGCTCGCAGTCGCTTTCGGCGCTGCGCTGCTGGCGATCGATGTCCTCGCCTGGAAGCTGGTCTCCGCGCTGTTCGACCGCGAGCGTCTTATCACAGGCAGCAAGGCTTAAGGCGCTCGCACAGCACGCACCTGGCCGAGGTGCGCCGAGCTACCGGGGGCTCGGCGCACCCGGCCATTTCCTTTGTCCGCCGTCGTCTGCGCTGCCTGTGTGTATCGGGAGGACTGCGCTGTGCGACGTACTCTGCAAGAATCTAAAACGCTATCGCAAACAGATGGCATTTCCGCGAAATTTTCTCGCAGAGACCTTGTGATCTGCGCTGAGTGGCCCTAGTGTCACCTCGACCTTGTGGCGTCTGCTCCCCTCCCCAAGCGTCATCACGTGTTCCTCCTCTCGAGAGAAACGAGCATTCGATGTCACGCAGCATCACAGGAGCTGTTGCGCGATGGCCCGGCAGAGGGCCGCTCAGGACCACGGTCGCGCTCGCCACCGCCACCGCGACCGCCGCCGGACTCGGCATCGCGTACGGCGGCACGGCGCTCGCCGACGGTGGGCCCTCCCCGGTGGTGACCCGCGCCGCGATCGATCCGTCCTTGGTCGCGGGCACCGGCGCGCACACCGGCTTCGTCGAGCAGAACGCGTTCAACGCGGCGACCAACGGCACCGTGATCGGCCCGAGCACCGACGCCTACACGCTGCCGTCCGAGGCGACCGGTCGCAAGGCGGTTCAACTGACCCCGGGCCAGTACGTCGAGTTCACGGTTCCCGGCCCCACCAACGCGATCACCGTGCGCTACAGCATCCCGGACGCACCGAACGGCGGCGGAATCACCTCGCCGCTGGACATCACCGTGAACGGCCACAACAACAAGGTGATGACACTCACGTCGCAGTACGCGTGGCTCTACAACGAATATCCGTTCACCAACGACCCGAACGCCGGACCGCTGCATCCGGACTGGTGGACCACCGAGTGCAGTTGCGTCCCGGACCAGACGACGCCGCCTCCGGTGTTCCCGACGCCCTTCCGCCCGACCCATTACTACGACGAGCAGCGCCTGCTCCTCGGCCGCACCTACGAGGCCGGGGACAAGATCCGTCTGAGCGTCCCGGCGGGCGCCGCGACCACCACGATCGACGTGCTGGACACGCAGCAGGTCGCCCCGCCGCAGGTCGACCCGTTCGCCCTGAACGCCCTGTTCTTCGGCGCCGATCCGACCGGGCAGCGGGACTCGGGTGACGCGGTCCAAGCGGCGGTCAACTTCGCTGAGAAGACCCACCTCAAGCTCTACTTCCCGCCGGGCACGTATCAGGTGAACCAGCACATCATCGTCGACAACGTGACGATCGAGGGCGCCGGCAACTGGTACACCATCTTCAAGGGCCACCAGGTCACCCTGCCCAGCCCCGCCCCGGACGGCTCGATCCACACCGGCGTCGGCTTCTACGGCAATTACGTCTCGGCCGGCGGCAGCGCCAACGTGCACCTGTCCAACTTCGCCATCGAGGGTGACGTGCGCGAGCGCATCGACACCGACCAGGTCAACGGGATCGGCGGCGCGCTGAGCGACTCGAGCATCGAAGGCCTCTACATCCAGCACACCAAGGTCGGGATCTGGCTCGACGGCCCGATGAACAACCTGACGATCAAGGACAACATGATCGTCGACCAGATCGCCGACGGGATCAACTTCCACACCGGCGTGACCAACTCGGTGGCGGAGGACAACTTCATCCGGAACACCGGTGACGACGGCATGGCCATGTGGTCGGAGATCACCGCCGACGCCAACGACACCTTCGACCACAACACCGTGCAGTCGCCGGAGCTGGCCAACGGGATCGCGATCTACGGCGGCACCGACAACACGGTGTCGAACAACCTGATCGCCGACCCGCAGCGGGAGGGCAGCGGGATCCAGGTCGGCTCGCGCTTCAACGCCGTGCCCTTCGCCGGAAGCCTGTGGATCACCGGCAACGACACGGTGCGCGCCGGAACCTTCGAGCTGAACTGGAAGATCGGGCTGGGCGCGATCTGGATCTACGCGCTCCAGAGCACCATCAACGCGGACATCGAGGTGACCGGGGACAACTTCCTGGACAACACCTACAACGCGATGATGCTGGTCTCCGACTTCTCGGTGAAGGACCTGTATTCGATCTCGAATGTGCACTTCTCGAACATCCACGTCGACGGTACCGGGACGTCGGTGGTCAGCGCCCGCGCGGCCGGATCGGCGTCGTTCCAGAATGTGGTCGCGCGCAACGTCGGCGCCGTGGGCGTCAACAACTGCGGCTCGTTCCACTTCACGTCGGCCGGCTCGGAGTTCTCACTGACCGACCTCGGCGGCAACACCGGCGGCGGCACGACGGGCCCGTGGCTCGCGTCATGGGAGCTGCCGAACACGATCACCTGCAACGACCGCCCGCCGGTGGTGGTGCCGCCGCCGCCGTCTCCGTGGTCGTGAGGTGCAGCCGTGAAGCGGTGAAGTCCGCCGCGTAATGGGGGAGTGGGGCCCGACCGGGTTACGGTCGGGCCCCACTGCTTTTCAGCGTTACTGCGTTATGGCGTTACCGCATTGCGGTGGTGCGCTCGGAGCTACTTGATGGTGAAGGGCGCCGAAACGTCGACGTCGTACGGGGTGGTGTCGTCCTTGTCGATCTGGAGGATGTAGTTGCCCGGCTGGACGGTCGGCGCGGCGGCGCTGTTGATGTCGCCCTGGCTCTCACCGAGGGTCGAGACCGCGAAGCTCAGGTTCACGGTCTGGGACTGGCCCGGGTTGAGGGTGACGCGCGCGAAGCTGACGAGCCGTTGCGGCGGCACGACGACGCTGCTGGTCGGCTGTGCCACGTAGACGGGGATGATGTCGGTGCCCGCCATGGTGCCGGTGTTCTTGACCGTCATCCAGACGGATTCCTTGCCGTCCCGGTCCACGCTCGGCGCGACCGTCAGGCCGCTGTTCGAGAAGGAGGTGTAGGAGAGCCCGTACCCGAACGGGTAGAGCGGGTTGTACGAGTGGCCGGGGCCGGATCCGGTGCCCGGCAGCTGGTCGAAGAACTTCGGCTCGTCGCCGAGCGGCGAGGGCGCACCGCCGTTGAAGTCGCCGCCGACGGCCGAGGCGTCCGACGGCCAGCTGACCGACAGCTTGCCGCTCGGGTCGGTCTTGCCGAAGATCGTGTCCGCGACCGCGGTACCGGCCTCGGTGCTGCCCTGGTAGGCCATCAGGATGGCGTTCGCCTTTTCGGCCGAGCCGAGTCCGAGCGGACGTCCGGCGAGCACGACCACGATCACCGGCTTGCCGGTGGCTTCGAGCGCTGAGATCTCGGCCTGCTGGTCCGGCGCCAGCGCCGGGGCCGGGTTGTCGCCGAGCCCTTCGGCGTACGCCTTCTCACCGACCGCGACGACGATGGCGCTGGCGGAGGCGGCGTCCGCGACCGCGGTGGCCTGGTCAGGCGCGAAGACCGCGTTCGAGTCGGCCGCCGTGATGCCCGCCTGCACCGTCGTTCCCGGCGGGATCTGGTCCGCCGGTCCCATGCAGCAGACGTGTCCGGCACCGAAGACGCCCTGCCAGCTGACGCTCCAGCCGCCGAGCTGGTTGGTCATCGAGTCGGCGCTCGCGCCGGTGACGACGATCTTCGCGTTCGGCGACAGCGGCAGCACGTTGTTCGTGTTCTGCAGCAGCGTCATCGACTCCTGCGCGGCCTGGAGCGTCTGGGTGCGCCCGGACGTCACCGCGGCGTCGGCGGCGTTGGCGTCGACGCACGGCTTGGTCGGGTCGGCCACACACGGCTGGTCGAACAGGCCCAGCTGGAACTTCATGGTCAGGATGCGGGTGACCGCCTGGTCGATACGGTCCATGGAGATCTTGCCGGTGCTGACGTCCTGCAGGATCGAGGTCTGCCACTGGGCCGGGTTGGTGACGTACATCGCCATGTCCACGCCCGCGTTCACCGCGTCGGCGATCGCGGAGGCCGGGTCCGCCGCGACGTGGTAAGTGGTCTGCAACGCCTGCACGTCCTGGTAGTCGCTGATCACGACGCCCTTGAAGCCGAGCTGGTTACGCAGGATGTCGGTGAGCAGGTAGTGCGACCCGGTCGCGGGGACGCCGTTGATCGAGCCCGAGTCGACCATGACCGAGTCGGATCCGGCGCTGATGCCGCCCGCGTAGGACGGCAGGATCATGTCCTGGAGGTAGTTGAGCGGGAGCAGAGCCTCGTTGCGGTCATGGCCGTTGATCGACTCCGAGTACCCGGCGAAGTGCTTGACCGTCGCGGACACGTTCAGCGATCCGTCCGGGCCGGGCGCCTGCATGCCCTTGATGTCGGCGGCACCCATCGCGGCCGACAGGACCGGCTCCTCGGCCCAGGTCTCGTACGTGCGGCCCCAGCGGTTGTCCCGGGCCAGGTCCTGCACGGGCGCGAAGACCCAGTTCCATCCGGTCGCCCGCACGGCGTTGGCGGTCACCTGGCCGCCCGCCCAGGCGAGTGACGGATCCCAGGTGGCGCCCATACCGATGGACTGCGGGAACAGCGGGGCCTGGTACGGGTGGCCGAAGCCGTGCACCGCGTCCACGCCGAACAGCACCGGCAGGTGCAGCCGCGAGTTCGCGATCGCGTACTGCTGGATGATGTTGTACTCGTTGGCCCAGTCGTAGCCGGTGTTGCCGACGCCGCCCATGCCGGTGGTGTCCGGCGGGTTGTTCGTGCCGCCGGCCAGGATCGAGCCGACCTCGTCACCGACGAGGATCTTCTGCATACAGGTGGGGTTCGGCATGTTCCAGCCGTTGTCGCCACAGGTGGCGCTGTTCGTGTCGGTGAGCGTGGTGACCAGCTGCTGGTCCATCTGGCCGACCTTCTCCGGGAGCGTCATGGCGTCCAGAAGCGCCTCGACGCGGGAGGAGATCGACTTGCCGTGGTCGAGCCAGGCCGGCGTCGTGGCGGCGCGCGCGCCGGTGTTCGCCAGCACGGGCGCCGCGACCGCGGCTGCGGCGGTCAGCGTTGTGACGGCGAGCCAGGTTCTTCCGCGGCGGGAGCGGATTGGGGTGAGACGAGGAGCGGAGATCATGCGGCCTCCCTGTGTTGGGACGAAATGGGCCGGGACGGAATTCGGATGAGCGGTTCTGGGGCGGCGCGGTACGTGTGGGCCGAAGCTGCGGGTCGGCGGGTGCAGTGCGGTGCTGCCGCGTGTGGCTTTTGCGGCGGTACGCGCTTCGGCGGGGTGACCAGATTCGGTGACGTCTGCGCGGACGGTGCGGCGGGCCCCGGATTCGGGTCATGATCTTGCGCGTGCTGCCCTACCGGATCACGGCGGTTCGCAGGACGCTGCGGGTTCGCGCCGTTCCACTCGTGGTTTTGCGCGGTGAACCGGCGGCCACGGTCGCGGCCAGGCACCGGCTCGCCGGCGCACGGTTCGGTTGGTATGCGCGAATTGCTCGGAGTGATCGAATTGTTTGAGATACCCGACGTGCCTTGAATGCGCGACTTGCTTGAGATATGCGGTGTGTGGGGTTCGCGCGGCGCCCACTCGGCGCGTGGCGCCCAAGCGCCCGTCAGGCAAGCCGGGCCTGATGCACATGCGGGCGGCCGCCCGCTCGGTCTGGCGTGAAAGCTTCACCGTCGAACCTCTTCACGTGGCCCGGCCCACCCGACCCGACGGGTGGCCCGACTGGGGAACGTAAACGCTTCCGGGGCGCTCGTAAAGGGTCCGAACGCATGGGCGACACAGGTGATTAAACGGTTAAGTCCGGGGTGACGAGGGAGGCTTCGGCGTGCGATCCGTCCGAAAGTCTCAGGTTGCGTACCGCCTTCGGGTGGAAGCTTCTGAAAGCCCGCGCAGGCTCCAACGCGTCCGTTGCCGGCGTGGGCGTGCGGAGGTGCTGTTCAGCCGCGGCGATAGAACAGTGGGGCGCGGACGGCGCACTCGGTGCTGCTGGCGGAAGTGGCCGACGCTGCTTAGCTTCGGGGACCGAGGAGGGCGATGGAGGCGCGGACGGCGTCCTCGGTCACGTCGCCGATGCGACCGCCGTCTTCGACGGTGGTCGCCGCGAGTTCGCGCAGTCCGCCGAGCAGCATGATCGCGAGCTGCCGGGAGACCGGACCGATCCCGACAGCGCGCAGCTCGGGCGTGTTGCAGAGGGTTTGCACCATCACGATGAAGGCTTCCATCATCTCGCGCTGGAGCTTGCGGGCCGCCGCGCCGAGCGACGGCATGTCTCGGATCCAGCTCAGGGTGATGGGGGGCTCGGATTCCGCGCAGGCGATCCACGCCTCCACCGCCTGCCGCACCTGCTTCTCCCAGGGCGCCGCAGGATCGACCGCCGCCGTGACTTGCCGGACGGTGTGCGCGTTGGCGTCCGTCAACAGCGCGATGAAGCAGGCGTCCTTGCTTTCGAAGTGCTTATAGAAGGTGCGCCGTGAGGTGCGGGCGTGCCGCACGATGTCGGCAACAGTGGTCGCCCGGTAGCCGACCTCGACGATCGAAGCACCCATGCCGTCGAGCAGCCGCCGGCGGAAGTCGCCGGGCTCGTCGTCCGCGGCCGTCAGGTCGGCGGGCCGACCCCGCCGCGCCGGGTCCGTCGCCGTCTGCTCCGCGCCCGTCGCTGTCGCCACGCCGCTTCTCCCTCACGCACGAAACCGCACCGGCCCTCGCCCACCCTCTTGTCTGCCATGGTACTCCGACGTACCGTACGAATGGTACGGCCGCGTACCACGCTGAGAAGGTGCTGCTTCAATGACGACAGTGACTCTTCCGCCCGGCCCGACGGCTCCGCGCTTCGTGCAGCTCGTGTACGCGCTGACCCATAAGCAGCGCGGGATGCCGCAGATGCGCGAGCGGTACGGCGACGCCTTCACCGTCAACGTGCCGATCTTCGGGCACGCCCTGGTCATCAGCGATCCCGCTCAGGTCAAGCAGTTGTTCCTGGCCGGTCCCGAGGTCGCCGACAACCATTCCAACAACCTCGGGCGGGTGCTCGGTCCCCGCTCGATGTTCGCCCTCTACGGCGACGAGCATCGGCGCCAGCGCAAGCTGCTGATACCGCCCTTCCACGGCCGCCGGCTCGCCGCGTACGAGCGGATCGTCGAGGAGGAGACGGTGCGTGAGATGGCGTCGTGGCCGGAGGGCCGGCCATTCGCCGTCATGCCCTCGACGATGCACATCACCCTCAACGTCATCCTGCGCGCGGTCTTCGGCGCCGAGGGCGACGAGTTCGACTTCCTGCGGGCCAAGCTGCCGACCGCGGTCAAGCTCGGCTCGAAGCTCGCCGTGCTGCCGGTGCCGACGTGGGACCTCGGCCGGTGGAGTCCGTGGGGCCGGTTCCGGGCGATGCGCCGCGAGTACGACGCGCTCATCGACCGGCTGATCGACCGCGCCGAGCGGGAAGGGTCGCTGGACGAACGCGACGACATCCTCGCGCTGATGCTGCAGAGCCGCTACGACGACGGCTCCCGGATGAACCGGGATGAGATCGCCGACCAGCTGCTCACCCTGCTCACCGCCGGGCACGAGACGACAGCCACCTCGCTCGCCTGGACGGTCGAGCGGCTGCGACGCCACCCGGCGGTGCTTCGCGAGCTGGTCGCGGAGGCGGACGCGGGCGGCAGCGCGCTGCGCGAGGCCACCCTCCTCGAGGTGCAGCGGACTCGTCCGGTGATCGACATGGTGGGGCGCCAGGTGAAGGCCGAGAGCCTCCAGCTCGGGCCCTGGACGGTGCCGAAAGGTCGCGCGGTGCTGGTCAGCATCGCCATGACCCACAGCTCCGACTCCGTCTTCCCGAACGCGCGGGCCTTCGACCCGCACCGCTTCGTCGGCGCGAAGCCCGACCTGTACCAGTGGATTCCGTTCGGCGGCGGCACTCGACGCTGCCTCGGGGCCGCCTTTGCGACGATGGAGATGAACGTCTTCCTGCGTACGCTCTTGCGGGACTTCACGCTCGAGCTGACGGATGAACCCGACGAGCGGTGGCACTCGCGGGGCGTCGCCAGCGCTCCGGCGAAGGGCGGTATCGCGGTCGTGCGGCGACGGGACGCCGCGGCCGCTCCGACCGCTCAGACGTCCACCGCTGGAGCCCGGTCGTGAGGGAGAGAGCAGCCATGGCGAGCGGCGCGGTTGTGACTAAGAGTGCGGTTATGACTAAAGGGGCAGCAGTGATCGAGGGGATGGGGCGATGAGCGAGGGCGCGCAGCTGGAGCACCTCGAGCATCTCGACGTGCTGATCGTCGGCGCGGGCTTGTCCGGCATCGGCGCGGCCCACTACATCCAGTCGGCGTTCCCCAAGCGCAGCTATGCGATCCTCGAGGGGCGCGACGCGATCGGCGGCACGTGGGACCTGTTCCGGTATCCCGGAGTGCGCTCCGATTCCGACATGCAGACCTTCGGCTACCGGTTCAAGCCGTGGTTGCAGGCGAAGGCGTTCGCGGACGGCCCGTCGATCCTCGGCTACGTCCGTGAGACGGCCACCGAGGCCGGCATCGACCGGCATATCCGCTTCGGGCACCGGGTGGTCCGTGCCGCGTGGTCGACCGCGGACGCCCGGTGGACCGTGGAGGCGGTGCACGACGGCGAACCGGTCCGCTTGACCTGTACCTTCCTTTACGTCTGCTCCGGCTACTACCACTACGACGCCGGACACAAGCCGCCCTTCCCCGGCATCGAGCAGTTCGGCGGGACGGTCATACACCCGCAAGAGTGGCCGGCCGACCTCGACTACGACGACAAGCGGATCGTGGTGATCGGCAGCGGCGCGACGGCGGTGACGCTCGTCCCCGCGCTCGCCGAGCGGGCCGCGCACGTGACCATGCTGCAGCGCTCGCCGACCTACATCTTCTCGCTGCCCAGCGAGGACCCGATCGCCAACTGGCTGCGGCGGGTGCTCGGGGGGCGCGCCTCATACCCGGTCACCCGGTGGAAGAACGTGGGGATGGGCACGCTCATCTACCGGCTCAGCCGGCGCCGCCCGGACGTGCTCAAGTCCATGATCCGCAAGGCGAACGTCAGGCGGCTGCCGCCCGGCTACGACGTGGACACCCATTTCGCGCCGTCCTACAACCCGTGGGACCAGCGGCTGTGCGTCGCCCCAGACGGCGACTTCTTCGCGGCGATCCGGCGGGGCCGGGCGTCGGTGGCGACCGACCGGATCTCCCGGTTCACCGAGACCGGCCTGCTCCTGGAGTCGGGCGGCGAGCTCGACGCGGACGTCGTCATCACCGCGACCGGGCTTCGGCTGCTGGTCTTCGGGGGTATCGAGCTGGTGGTGGACGGCCGCGAGGTGAAGCTGCCGGAGACGATGGCCTACAAGGGCATGATGCTCAGCGGCGTCCCGAACTTCGTCTACACGATCGGCTACACCAACGCCTCCTGGACCCTCAAAGCCGACCTCGTCGGCCAGTACGTCGTCAGACTCCTGAAGCACCTCGACGCCCACGGCTACGCCCAGTGCGTCCCGGTGAACGACGACCCGACGATCACCGAGCGGCCGCTGCTCGACTTCGATGCCGGCTACGTGTTGCGGTCGGTCCACGAGTTCCCGAAGTCGGGATCACGGCCGCCGTGGCAACTCGGCATGAGCTACGCACACGACCTGGTCAAGTTCCGCTACGGGCGGATCGACGACGGCGCGCTGAAGTTCTCGCGGCGCTGAGGGCGCAAAAGCCCTGCTCGCGGCGCCTCCCCCGGTAACACCCACAGCGGGGGTGCACCCCTTGATAGTTACGGCAGCTTGATTAAGCTAGCATTACTATCGTGGCAGCGAAGCAGACGGTGCAGAAGGAGACCGTGCAGCAGGACGTGGCCGAGCTGGCCGGTGCGCTGCGCGTGGTCGTCGGGCGCATCTCGCGCAGAGCACGTCAGATGACGGCGGTCGGGGACGTGACCCTCTCCGAGGTGTCGGTCCTGTCGCGGCTGGAGCGGGAGGGCCCTGACTCGCCGGGCTCGCTCGCCGAGGCGGAGCGGGTGCGGCCGCAGGCCATGGCGACGACCCTGGCCGCGCTCGAGGAGCGCGGGCTGGTCACCCGCCGGCCCGACGCCGCGGACGGCCGCCGGGTCGTGATGACCGTGACGGACGCGGGCCGCAAGGTGCTGGCCGACCGGCGCTCCGAACTCGTGCGCCGCATGACGGCGGTGCTCGACTCCGACTTCACGCCCGCCGAACGGCGCACTCTGCTCGCCGCGCTTCCCCTGCTCGACCGGATAGCGGAGCGGATGTGAGTCCGAGCGAATCCCCGAGGGGCGACCGCTACAAGTGGGTCGCCCTCTCCAACACCACGATGGGCATCCTCATCGCGGCGGTCGACGGCTCCATCGTCATCATCTCGCTGCCGGCGATCTTCCGCGGGATCGGGCTGGATCCGCTCGCCCCCGGGAACATCGGTTTCCTGCTCTGGATCATCCTGGGCTACCTGCTGGTCTCCGCGGTGCTCGTGGTCGCGCTCGGACGCCTCGGCGACATGTTCGGGCGGGTCCGGATGTACAACCTCGGCTTCGCCATCTTCGCCTGCGCCTCACTCGCCCTCTCGCTCGATCCGCTGAAGGGCCCGGGCGGCGCGCTGTGGCTCATCGGGTTCCGCGTCGTGCAGGCCGTCGGCGGCTCGATGCTGACGGCGAACTCCGCGGCGATCCTCACAGACGCCTTCCCGGCCTCGCAGCGCGGCATGGCGCTGGGCATCAACCAGATCACCGCGCTGGCCGGACAGTTCCTCGGGCTGCTCGCCGGGGGTCTGCTGGCGGCGATCGACTGGCGCGCGGTGTTCTGGGTCAGCGTGCCGATCGGGGTCTTCGGCACCATCTGGTCGTACCACAGCCTGCGGGAGATCGGCGCGCGCCGGCCCGGCCGCATCGACTGGATCGGCAACATCACGTTCACCGCGGGGGCCGGCGCGGTCCTGGCCGCGATCACGTACGGCATCCAGCCCTACGGCGGCCACTCCACCGGCTGGACGAGTCCGTGGGTGCTGGGCGGCCTCGGCGGCGGCGTGGGCCTGCTCGTGGCGTTCTGCGTCGCGGAGACCCGGACCGCGGAGCCGATGTTCCGGCTGGGCTTGTTCCGGGTGCGCGCCTTCGCCGCCGGCAACCTGGCGGCGCTGCTGACCGCGATCGCCCGCGGCGGCATGCAGTTCACCCTGATCATCTGGCTTCAGGGGATCTGGCTGCCCCTGCACGGTTACGACTTCCAGCGCACCCCGCTGTGGGCCGGAATCTTCATGCTGCCGCTGACCGTCGGCTTCCTGCTCGGTGGCCCGGTGTCCGGCTATCTGTCCGACCGCTTCGGCGCGCGGTTGTTCTCCACCACAGGGCTGATCCTGGTGGCCGGGGCGTTCGTCGGGCTGCTTGCCGTGCCGGTCGACTTCTCCTACCCCACGTTCGCCGCGCTGTTGCTTCTCAGCGGCCTGGGCCAGGGGATGTTCTCCGCGCCGAACACCTCGTCGATCATGGGCAGCGTGCCGCCCGAGCAGCGCGGGGTGGCTTCCGGCATGCGCTCGACGTTCCAGAACTCGGGAACCGCCCTGTCGATCGGCTTGTGCTTCTCGCTGATGATCGCCGGCCTGGCCGGTTCGCTGCCGCACGCGCTGTCGAGCGGGCTTCAGGCGCAGGGGGTGCCCGCCGGCACGGCGAGCCAGGTCGCCGGGCTGCCGCCGGTCAGCACCCTGTTCGCCACCTTCCTCGGCGACAACCCGATCAGCCATCTGCTCGGCCCGAGCGGCGTCCTCAGTACTCTGCCTGCGCATAACGTCAGCGTGCTGACCGGGATGCGGTTCTTCCCAGAGCTGGTCTCCGGCCCGTTCCACCACGGACTGGTCACCGTCTTCGGCGTTGCCACAGGCATGGCCCTGGTCGCCGCCCTCGCTTCCGTACTGCGCGGCCGACACCACACAGCCGGATCGGATAAGCCGTCCGGGTCGACGGAAGGACATCAGGAATGGCAAAAAGCGCCCTCCTCGTGATGGATGTTCAGCAGGGCATCGTGGAGCGCTTTCCCGATCCCGAGTACACGCGGAAGCTGCGCTACGCAGTAGAGGCCGCCCGCGCGAGCGGGGTGCCGGTGATCTACGTCGTGATCGGCTTCCGCACCGGCTATCCCGAAGTCAGCCTGCGCAATAAGGCCTTCGGCGGGATCAAGGAACGCGGCGCGTTCGCCGAGGGCGACCCGGCCGCCCGGATCCACCCGGACATCGAGCCCCGCGCGGGCGATGTGGTGGTCACCAAAAAGCGGGTGAGTGCCTTCGCGGGCAGCGACCTGGATCTGGTGCTGCGGGCGATGGAGGTCGACCACCTGGTACTGACCGGCATCGCGACCAGCGGTGTCGTGCTGTCCACCCTGCGCCAAGCGGCCGACTTGGACTTCGGCCTGACCGTGCTGGAGGACGGCTGCCTCGACGGCGACCCCGAGGTGCACCGGGTGCTCACCGAGAAGGTGTTCCCCCGACAGGCCGAAGTGACGAGCGTCGACGCGTGGGGCAAGACGCTCACGGACTGACCGCGTCCTTCGTGGATTTCTGTAATCCCCGCGCGGTTCCGGCGTCTCCTGTGCGCTCCACCCGGTTCGGTTGAAAGGACTCGGATGGCCCACAGGAGGCGCCGATCCGCGCGACGCCCGCTGATGGCGGGTGGGATCGTGCTGGTTGCGCTGCTCGCTGCCGCGTTCATCGTGGTCTTTGGCCTGCCCGGAGGCGACAAAGGCTCGGCGCCAGTTGCCGGGACACTCAGCGTCGCTCCACCCGGCACGCTGCGGGCCGCTCCGGCGTCGAGTGCGGCATCGCCGAGCGCGACCCCGTCTGCGACCGGCAGCCCCACCGCGAGCGCGAGCAACGGTGCGGGCGGTGCGTCCCCCTCAGCTACGTCCGCGCCGCCTAAGGCAGTGACGGCGCCAGCTGGCTTCCGCGCGGTGACGTTTGTCAATGCTGTCCAGCAAACGATCTGGGTCGGCGCGGGCGAGCAGACGCCGCAGCCCGCGCTCGGCACCACCGGCTGGGTGCTGCCCGCCGGGCAGAGCCTGACGATCGTCGTCCCGGACAAGTGGAACGGCCGCTTCTGGGGCCGCACCGGCTGCTCGTTCAACGCCTCAGGCACCGGAGTTTGCCAGACCGGAGACTGCGCGGGCCGCTTCCAGTGCACCCAGTACGGCGCCATCCCGGCCACGCTCGCCGAGTTCAACCTCAACTCCTGGGACAACCTCGACTTCTACGACGTGAGCATGGTCGACGGCTCGAACCTGCCGATGTACATCAACATCACCAAGGGCGCGACCAAGGATCCGATCAGCTCCACCGGGTGCTCCGCGGCAGGCTGCACCAGGCCGGTGAACTGTCCCTCCGCGCTCCAGATCCACGCAGGTGGAAGCGTGGTCGGCTGCGAGTCGGCCTGCGGTGTGCTCGGCACCGACCAGTACTGCTGCCGCGGCGCGTGGGCGCCGCGCTCGGCCTGCGATCCGACGAAGTGGCCGGTCGACTACGCGGCGGTGTTCAAGAGCGCCGAGCCGTTCGCGTACTCCTACGTCGACGACGACGCGACCAGCACCTTCACCTGCTCCGGCGAATGCGACTACCGCATCACGTTCGGCCTGAGCCCATAGCCCGGTTCACGCCGGGCGCTTCGCCGTCTTCGCGGTCGTGCTTTTCGCAACAGCCTTCTTCGCTGCGGTCGTTTTCGTGACAGCCTTCTTCGCGGCCGTCTTCTTCGCCGGGGCGCTCTCGGCGGTGGCTTTCGACGCGGCTCGGGGCGCCGTCTTCTTCGCCGGGGTCTTGCGTGCCTCCGCCGGGGCCTCTTCAGCACCCTTGCCCGGCGCCTCCGCCTTGCGGGACCGGGACCGATTGCCCTGCGCCGCCTGGACGCTTCGCTCCAGCACCGCCATGAGGTCGATGACGTTGTCCGCGGCCTTGCGGTGCGGTGCCTCGTGCGGTGGCTCGACGCCCTCCAGCTTCGCCTCGACCAATGCCTGGAGCGCGGCCTGGTAGTCGTCGTGCAGGTCCTCGGCCAGGTCCGGGAAGTCCGCGGAGAGCGTCTCGATCAGCGACTTGGCCATCGCCAACTCCTGCGGGCGCACCGACGCGTCCTGCGGGGCTATGCCGGCCGCCGAGCGCACCTCGTCCGGCCACACCATCAGCTGCAGGACCAGCACGTCGTCGTGGATGCGCAGCACCGCGGGGGATTCCCGGGTGGACAGGGTGATCTTGGTGACCGCGACTCGGCCGCTCTCCGCCATCGCGTCGCGCAGCAGTGCGTATTGCTTCGCGCCCGTCTTATCCGGCGCGACGTAGTACGGCTTGGCGAAGTACACCGGGTCGATCTGGCTCTCGTCCACGAAGGCCAGCACGTCGATGACCCTCTTGGTCGGCAGCGGCAGCGCGGCCAGATCCTCGTTGGTCAGCACGACCGTGCGATCGTCGTCGGTCTCGTACCCCTTTGCGATCTCCCCGTACGGGACCTCGCGGTCCTCGAGCTCGCACACACGTTTCATCCGCACCCGCCCGCCATCCTCGGCGTGGACTTGGTGCATCGCGATGGTGTGCTCCTCGACCGCAGGTGCGATCGCGACCGGGACCGTCACCAGGCCGAACGAAATAGCGCCCTTCCACGAACTGCGCATCAGTCACCTCGCATGAGCTGATTCATATGCGGGGATTTTCAGAGTATGCCCGCGGGCGTGGGAACGACAGTGGACGGGCGCCGGATCACTCTGACCCATCTCGACAAGCCACTTTGGCCGGACGGATGGACCAAGGGCGAGGCGCTGCACTACTACGCCCGCGTCGCCCCCGCGATGCTGCCGCACGTGCGCCGCCGCCCCGCCTCCTTCCTGCGGTTCCCCGACGGCGTCGGTCGCGAGAGCTTCTACGTGAAGAACCCGCCCCCGGGTACCCCGTCGTGGGTTGCCCGCGCCGAAGTGCCAAGCCACTCGGGCGAGAAGGAGCGGGTCACCGTGGACGACCTGGCCAGTCTCGTCGCGCTGGCCAACCTCGCCTGCCTCGAGGTGCACGTGCCGCAGTGGACCGCTCCGGAGCCCGCGGTGCACGACCGGCTGGTGATCGACCTGGACCCGGGGCCCGGCACGACGATCGTGCACTGCGCGAAGGTCGCGCTGGCGGCCCGCGCCGTCCTCGCCCGCGACGGGCTGACCGGGGTGGTCAAGACCTCGGGCTCCAAAGGGCTGCACTTGTACGCGCCGCTGGACCGCGCCCCCGCCGACCGGGCCGTCGCCTACGCCAAATCTCTGGCCCGCGCGCTGGTCACGGCCCTGCCCGACCTGGTGACCGCCACGATGGCCAAGGCCGAGCGGCCCGGCAAGGTCTTCGTGGACTGGTCCCAGAACGCCACCGCCAAGACCACCGTGGCGCCGTACTCCCTGCGCGCCCGAGCCACCGCGACCGTCTCGACGCCGGTCAGCTGGGACGAGGTCGAAGCGTGCACCCGGCCCGCGCAGCTGGCCTTCACGCCGAATCAGGTGCTGGCCCGCGTCGAAGAGCGAGGCGACCTGTTGGCCGATCTGCTCGATCCGGACCTCGCCGCCGCCCTGTAGCAAAGAATCTCTGTAGCGAAATCCCAACACGATCGACGCAACGTCCCGTGGCCTGCTCGATCCGCAGTACCCGCCGCTGAAGCCATAGCCTCGGGGCAATTTCATGTCCTGCCATACGCGGTGCTTATCTAAGCGTGGGTAGGGTAGCGGTCGGCATGACACCGGCTCTCAGACATGGAACTTGCCTGAATGAAGATCAGCGGACGGCAGGTGTTAGCGAGCGTGCTCGCGCTCGCATGGACGGCGGGATGCTCGGGCAACTCGGGGTCGAACCCGGCACAGTCCAACTCGGCGTCGTCCGGTCCGGCGCAGTCCACCCCGGCTTCGAGATCGTCGGCTGCCACGGGTGGGTCCGCCTCGGGCACGGTCTGGATCATCGGCGGCAGCACCCTGACGCGCTTACAGTCCACGGACACATCAGGGACGCTGAAGCAGTACTTCGACACTCCGAATGCCTACGTCGTGGTCGCCGCCAAGCAGTGGTCCATCCCCGCGGGCTGGACCAGCACGCCGACCGCCAGCTTCACCAGCTACAGCGCCCTACAGTCCGCCCTGGACGGCGGCACGCTCGATCCGCGGATCAAAGCGGTCCTCTACGACAACGAGAACTGGACTCAGACACCGACCGCCGAGCAGCAGGATCCGGCGCACTACGACCAGCTCGCCGGGCAGTTGGCGCACCAGCACCATCTCCAGTTCATCGCCACGCCCGCGGTCGACCTGATCAGTGTGCTGAGTCCGGCGGTGCCGAGCGGCGGCGGCCGGCGCTACCAGTCCTTCCTCGATCTGGGCCTGGCCGGACAGATCGCGGCTTCCGCCGACGTCATCGACATCCAGGCCCAGGCTGCCGAGTCGAACGTCAGCCAGTTCGCCTCGTTCGTCGACGCGGCGGCCGACCAGGCGCGCAAGGCCAACCCCGCGGTCAAGGTGGTCGCGGGGATCAGCACGAATCCGTCCGGGACCGCAGTCACCGCCGACGCGATGGATCAGGCCGCGAAGGCGGTGCGCGCGCATGTCGACGGCTACTGGCTGAACGATCCGGCGGCGTCCGCCTTCTGTCCCAAGTGCTCCGGGCCGTATCCGCAGATCGCTCTCGACGCTCTCAGCGGCCTGTGATGTTTCAGGCCAGGATGCCTCAGGACAGCGAGACCGTGACAGACATGCCCGCCATGACTCCCGGGGACTTCGTCGACATCGAGATCGTCACGTCGTAGTACGTCGAGCCCGCCACCGTGGCCGGGACCATGACGATCTCGCTTATCCGCCCCGGCACGGACACTCCGGCCGCGGCGATCGCGAGCGTCGCGTTCTGGCCGACGTGCACCCCCGCCATGGTGGACTCGGGAAGCTGAGCCGTGACGTTCAGACCGCCGGAGTACATGGTGACCAGGGCTGAGTAGGCGCCCGCCTGGTTGGACCCGCCGCTGGGGGAGCCGTTCGTCGAGAAAAGCTGGATGTTCGACTGCTGGTTCGCCTCGGTGCCCGCCTGTCCGGCCGGTCCGGCGTAGTTGTGGACTCCGTCGGCCCCGGCGATGTCGCCTACGCTGCCGGCGGTCTCCGCGACGATGCCGTCCACCGGAGCGGTGATCGTGGTCTGCCGCAGCGTTACCTGGTCTGCCGCGACCTGGGCCTTGGCCTGGGCCAGCTGGGACTGCGCCTGGGCGATGACGGCCGGAGTCAGCGCGGCGCCCTGGCTGGCGACCACCGCCTGAGCCGAGGCGAGCACCGACTGGCTGGCGGTCAGGTTGCTGTCGTCCTGCTGCTGTTGCGCCTGGTTGGCGGACTCGGCCGATTGCAGGTCGGCCTGCGCCCGGGCCAGTTCGGTGCTGTCCCGGTCGACCTGCGAGGCGAGGTTGCGGCAGAGCTCCACCTGGCTCACGGGCGGCGACGTCGAGGTTGACGGGGTCGGCGTCGGACTCGAACCCGGGCCGGGATTCGCCGGCGGGGATTGAGTGGCGCCGGGGGAGCAGTACTGGGCGTAGCTCGCGGTGTCGTCGCTGAGGGTCTTCTGGTCGTCCGCGATCACGCCCTGCTGGCCGTTGACCAGGTTCTGGCCGTCGGTGCGGGCGAGGTCGAGCGCTCCCTGCGCGCTCTGGACCGCGGTCTGCGCCTTTGAGACGTCCAACTGATTCTGCGCGGCCGCGGTCGCGCTCGTCTGCGGCGCCTGATCTTCCGCGATGATCGCCTCATCCGCCGCGACGGTCGCCTGCGAAGCGGCCAGGTTCGCGGCCGCGACCGCGTTGTCCTGCGTCGCGAGGATCTGACCCGCCTTGACCCGGTCGCCGGGCCGCACGGCAAGCGTCTCGACCAGGCCGGTGGCGGCGAAGTCGAGGTAGTACGTGTTCGCGGGGGTGACCTCGCCGGTGAAGCTCGGCGGTGTCGAGGCGAGCGCCCGATAGGAGAACAGGCCGAGGCCCGCCCCGAGCACCGCGACCAACAGGGCCGCGAGCAGTTGACGCAGCTTCATCGGCGCCTTGGCCGGCTTGATCTCGCCGACCCCGGCCTCTCCGCTGGCGAGCGCGGCGTTCATGCCGCGCTCGCGGACGTTCCTGGCCATCCTGATCTCTCCTGAGCACGGTCGTCGTGCCGCGGCGGACCGGCGGCGCTCCGGTCCGTCGCGGCAGGGGTCGCGGGTAGTCCGGCGGGCGGGTCAGTTCGCGGCGGCAGGCTCGGCTACCGGGCGCGACTCGTCGGGCAACTCGGTGAGCAGGTCCTCGGCGGTCGCCATGCCGGCCCGCCACACCGAGCGGCAGACGATCTTGCCGAGGTCGACCCGGTCGCGATACCGCGCCGCGACGTGGGTGCACTCGTCGAGCAGGCCCTCGGACAGCGTGGTCGGCTCCAGGCCCAGGGCGAGGAACCGGTCGTTGCGCACGACCAGGTCGTTCTCCTCGTCCTCGCGCCGCGGATTCGGCAGGTTCGCCACCGGAACCCCGGTCAGGTTGCTGACCAGCTTGGCCAGGTCGCGTACCCGATAGGTCTCGGTGACCTGGTTGAAGACCATCGGCTTCGATCCGGCCGCGGGCGGGTTGAGCAGTGCGATCTCGACGCACCGCACGGTGTCCCTGATGTGGATGAAGGCGCGGGTCTGGCCGCCGGTGCCGTGCACGGTGAGCGGGTGGCCGATGGCCGCCTGCATGAGGAAGCGGTTGAGCACGGTGCCGTAGTCGCCGTCGTAGTCGAAGCGGTTGACCAGCCGCTCGTCCCGGATGGTCTGCGGGGTCTGAGTCCCCCAGACGATCCCCTGGTGCAAGTCGGTGATCCGCAGCTGGTCGTTCGCCGCGTAGAAGGCGAACATCAGCTGGTCGATCGTCTTGGTCAGGTGGTAGACAGAGCCCGGATTCGCCGGATGCAGGATCTCCCGCTCCAGGTCGCCGTCGGGAGTGGGCACCTTGACGGTGAGGTAGCCCTCGGGGATCGGAGCGGACCCGGACCATCCGTACCCGTAGACGCCCATCGTGCCGAGGTGCACGAGGGCTGCGTCGGTTCCGGTGGCCACCATCGCGGCCAGCAGGTTGTGGGTCGACCGGGCGTTGTTGTCGATCGTGTACCGCTTGGTCCGGGGTGTGCGCATCGAGTACGGCGCCGCGCGCTGTTCGGCGAAGTGCACGATGGCGTCCGGGCGCAGCCGGGTCAGCACGTCGACGAGCCGGTCGTACTCGGTGGCCAGATCGAGGTTGATGAACTCGATCTGCCGGCCGGAGGTCTCCTTCCACACCCGCAGCCGCTCGCTGAGCGGCCGGATCGGGGTGAGCGACTCGACTTCGAGTTCGATGTCGATCGCGCGCCGGCTCAGATTGTCGATGATCGTGACGTCGTTGCCGCGGTCGGAGAGATAAAGGGCAGTCGGCCAACCGCAGAATCCGTCGCCGCCGAGAACCAGGACATGCATTCCATACACCCCACGCGTGAGTTTTCGCGGAATGGAACCGTGGACACGCGCATAGCGCCTCCACGGTGAGGCGGCTTCGCGCTTTTAAAAACGTGCGGCAATACAGAGGCACGCCGAGGACAGCAGCTCGGCAGTGCCTCTTGGTAGCGGTCCCCCCGCTGCGATTCATCGCACTGCGTTGCATCTTGAGCCCCACCAGACGCCCTGTCAAGCGCCTGGAAGCCCCTCACCGGGAGGGTTATCCCTACGTCCGGGATGTCGGGGGGAGAGGGTTAACCCTACAGTCCCGCAGGGGTGGCCGGGTTAACCAGATTTGGCGTACCCACCATGTTAACAGAGTATGTCGAACGGGCTCCATAGAACATGTAATCGCAGGTGGAGTCGCCTTTCCAAGAGGGCCCGATGTTGAGGTCCTGATATTCAGAGTTAACATCCTTTACTAGTTTGCCGCAGGTAGAGTGCTTACACCAAGATCAAATAGGCATTATGTGGATCTTCAAATCGGTAAAGATAATGCAAAAGAGCAGCTGGGTGTTTGACGGGTCAGCCCTGCCCGCAGTACCACTTAAATCGCAGTGTCGGGACCCACCCGGCCCCAGGCGTCATGCGGCGAAGTCGCCGTATTTTTCTTCTCACCCGCGCAAGTGCCACTCCCACGGCGTGTCCACGTATACCCACGCGGCTCCCCACGGGCGATGAAGGAGTCCAAGTTGAGTGACCGTATTGAGGCTTTGCCGCGCCCTTTGCCGCTCACCGCGTCACATCTCGATCTGCTCGAGTCCGAAGCTGTTCATATCTTTCGGGAGTCGGTGGCGGAGTTCGAGCGTCCGGTGTTGTTGTTCAGCGGGGGTAAGGATTCGATTGTGATGCTGCATCTGGCGGTGAAGGCGTTCTGGCCGGCGCCGGTGCCGTTCGGGTTGTTGCATGTGGATACC